>JBDLVU010000028.1:0-27472 GCA_039804665.1 Pseudomonadota bacterium
GGCGCGGGCGAGGGGCAGGCCTATCTCGTGGGCGGGTTCAACGTATCGTACCTGCGGCGTGGCGACGTGGTGCTGATTCCGGTGCGCATGGGCGCGGGGCTGCGGCTGGGCGTGAACGCGGGTTACATGAAGTTCAGCCACAAGCAGAAGTGGATGCCTTTCTGATCGGGTGAGGAAAGCCCGGACGCAGGGGCGCACCAAACGAAGGCTCGATCAAAAAGCCTTGCGAACGCAAGGGCACGGGGGCATTGGGGCCGCCATTGTTGACCCCATCGGACAGGAGGCCCCCCGATGCTCGAGACCCTTGCGCCCCAGCCCGCCGACGCGCTGCTTGCGCTGATCAAGCTGCACAATGCCGATCCGCGCGCGGACAAGATCGACCTTGGCGTGGGCGTCTATCGCACGTCGGAAGGCGACACCCCGGTGTTCAAGGCGATCAAGGCGGCCGAAGAACGGCTGCTGGCGACGCAGGATTCGAAGGCCTACCTTGGCCCCGAAGGCGACATGGGCTTTGTCCACGCGCTGATCCCCTATGTCTTTGGCGCCGACTTCGACCGCAGCAAGGTGGAAGGCATGCAGGCCCCCGGTGGTACTGGCGCAGTGCGTCTGGCCATCGAAGTGGCTAAGCGCGCGGGCGCGAAGCGCATCTGGATGGGCACGCCTTCGTGGCCCAACCATGCGCAGATCGCGGCGGCGGCGGGTCTTGAGCTGAAGACCTTCAAGCACATGACCGACGACGGCGCGGCGGACCTTGGCGCGCTGAAGGCCGCGCTTTCGGGCGCCGAGGCGGGCGACGTGGTGCTGCTGCACGGGTGCTGCCACAACCCGACCGGTGTGGACTACACCGAAGCGCAGTGGGACGAGATCGCGCCGCTGCTGGTGGAAAAGAACGTCCTGCCGCTGATCGACCTTGCCTATCAGGGGCTGGGCGCGGGCATGGAAGCCGACGCCTATGGCCTGCGCAAGGTGCTGTCGATGGTGCCCGAGGCGCTGGTCGCCTATTCGTGCGACAAGAACTTTGGCCTGTATCGCGATCGCGTCGGTGCGTTCTATGCGGTGACGGCGGACGCCGATGCGCTGGCCAAGGCCATGAGCAATGGCGCGACCATCGCGCGTGCCAGCTGGTCGATGCCGCCGGACCACGGCGCCGCCGCCGTGCGCCTTATCCTGTCGGATGCCGCGCTGACCGCGATGTGGCTGGCCGAGCTGGACGAGATGCGCGACCGCATGCGCTGGGTGCGTGATCGTCTGGCCGGTGCGCAGCAGGTGGGGCCGATCAGCATGGCGCCGCTCGGCACGCAGAACGGGCTGTTTTCGATGCTGCCGCTTTCGGGCGAGCAGATCCTGGCGATCCGTGAACGCCACGGCGTGTACATGGCGGGTTCCGGGCGCATCAACATCGCCGGCCTGACCACGGGCAATATCGACCAGTTCATCGAGGCGCTGCGCGACGTCGCGTAAGCCCGACCGATCCCGATAATACGGAAAGGGCGGTGGCCGAAAGGCTGCCGCCCTTCCTGCGTCTGGGGGTAGAAACGACGCCGCGCACGCGAACGGGCCGGACGCCGCCATCCCGGCGTCCGGCCCGGCGAAGCCCCCGGCGAGGGCTTCGCGTCAGAGCACGAAGTCTGTGGCGTCGAGCGTTGTCACCGCGTTGAGGCGGATGGTGAAATCGGCCGTGCCATCACCGTTGGTGTCCCCTGCCAGCCAAGCCTTGCCGTCGACCACGTCATAGCGCAGTTCGCCCGCATGGCTGCCGAAGGCGGACGTGCCGATGAAGTTGAAGGCCTGATCGCCATCGGCGGTGGTATCGGCGTCGATGGCCGAAAGATCGATGTGATCGCCCTGCGCGTGGCTGAAATCGATGATGCGATCGGCGGTGAGCCGGGTCGCGCCGGAATCGCCGGTGGCGAACACGAACGTGTCGGCCCCGTCACCGCCCGAAAGCGTGTCCTTGCCTCCGTCGCCGGAAAGCGTGTCATCGCCGATGCCGCCTTGCACCAGATCGCTGCCCGTCCCGCCGTGCAGGTGATCGTTGCCTGCACCGCCGGCAAGGTGATCGTCGCCCGCCTCGCCCGAAACGTCGTCGGCACCATTGCCGCCGTTGACGAGATCGCGCCCGGCATTCCCGTGCAGTGTATCGTCGCCGTTGCCGCCGCGCACCACGTCGTTGCCGACGCCGCCGCTCATCCGGTCGTTGCCCGCACCGCCGTCGAGCGTGTCGTTCCCGGCGTCGCCGGTCAGCGTGTCGTTACCGCCATCGCCGCCGATGGTGTCATCGCCGTTGCCGCCATGTTCGATATCGCGGCCGAGCCCGCCATGCAGGTGGTCGTTGCCCGTGCCGCCATCCAGCGTATCGTCGCCTGCGTCGCCGTTAAGGTCGTCGGCCCCGTCGCCACCGCTGATGTGATCTTTGCCGGCGCCGCCGTGTTCCACGTCGTTGCCTTCGCTGCCCTGGATGGTGTCGTCGACGTTGCCGTCGTGGTCGTGATCGTCCTGGATCAGCAGCGTGCCATCCGGCGTGGTCCAGCTTTCGCTGCCGCGCACATACAGCGACGGATCGTCGGTGGTGTCGGCAGTCTGATGGAACACCGTCACTTCGATGTGATCGGCATAGGTTTCCTTGAGCACGATATCGCCCGTCGCGGGATCGAGCGTCAGGGTCTGGTTCGCATCAAGGTTGTCGACCTCGAACGTGCCGTCCTTGTCGCGGTACATCGTGATGTCGGCGCCCGAGACGACGAATTTGAAGAGGCTGGATGCGCTGGCCATGATGCGGTGTCTCCCTTATCTGGAGAAACAAACGACCCTCGCGGTAAATTATTCGCTTGAGGGCATGCCGCATGCGGACATTTTTGAATCCGATATGGATCAAGCGGTCTCCGCATCGACCGTGCAGTCGGCAAGAATGCGGCTCGCCAGCGCCTGCCCCGAAATCCACGCGCACTCCACCCGCGGGCCAAGCAGCCAGTCGCCGCAGGCACCGATGCGCGCGTCGGCGGACCACAATGTGCCAAGGTCGGTGCCAGCCGACAGGCCATAGCGCCAGCGGTGAACCGATGTGACGAGCGGCGCGGGCAAATCGGCGCCGGCGGCCTCTTGCAACGCGGCCAGCAACGCCTCGCCCACGCTGTCCGCCGGGTCTTCCAGATGGTGCGCAGACCAGTGCGGCGCAGCCTGCACCACCCAGCTTTCGGGACCGTCGCGGCCCGGCTTGGCACTGTTGCGCGCGGCCCACGATATCGCGCCGGTGTCGCGCAACACATCGGGCAGGGGCAATGGGGCGGGGAATGCGGCCATCAGCGTCCAGCACGGCTGCGAACGGACCTGCATGGCGGCTTGCGCCAGTTCGAACGCGTGCAGCGAAAGCAGCGGTGCGGCCTGTTCGGGCGGGATGGCCAGCGCAACCGCGTCAAACAGCTCGGCATGGAAATCGCCGCCCATCAGCGTCCATCCGTCGGTCCAGTGCACCATGCCTTCGACCCGGTGCGAAAAGCGGGTGTCGTGCCTCTCTGCCAGCGCGCGAAGGGGTGCGTTCATCGCGGGCAGGCCGACCCACGCGTCGGCATTGGCCTCGTGCCACCGCGCCACGATGCCCTGTTCGGCCCAGCGCTCCACTTGCGCGCGAAATCCAGGATCGCGCGCGGTGAAGTATTGCGTGCCAAAGTCGAAGGTGGCGGTGCCAAGCGGGGTTTCCAGACGGCGGACCGACATCCGGCCGCCGGGGCCGCGCCCCTTGTCGAACAGCACCACCGACGCGCCCTGTGCCGCCAGCGCTTCGGCGCAGGCCAGCCCGGCCAGCCCCGCGCCGACGATGCCAACTTTCAGCGGGCGCGGCGTAACGTGTGGCACGGAGGCGGAAATCGGCATCAAGGGCGCTTTCAGGATAGGCATAAACATGGGCGCGTATTCGTGGGCACTAGCCAGCGCGCAGGGGGGCGGTAAGGATCGGTCCTAAGGATCGACTGCGCTGCCGCCGGGCGCCACATGGCATCAAGGGCAATTGCGCGGACGGCGAATGAGCGCTTGGGAGAAACCATGGCAATTGGCGCAATGATCGAGAACAGCCTTGTGGCGGCGGTGGTGAGCAACCCCCGGCTGCCCGACAATCCGATCGTGGCGTGCAATGCCGCGTTCGAGACGCTGACCGGCTATGGCCCGGAGGAAATCATCGGGCGCAATTGCCGCTTCCTGCGCGGGTCGGATACAGAGCCGCATCTGACCGCGCAGTTGCGTGATGCCATCGCGCGGAGGCTGCCGGTGATGGTGGAGATCCTGAACTATCGCAAGGATGGCACGCCGTTTCGCAACGCGGTGATGATCGCGCCGATCTTCGATGCAGCGGGCGAACTCGAATATTTCCTCGGCTCGCAGGTGGAGATCGCCGGCGGGCTCGACCGCGCGGCGCTGGCGCGGGAAAAGGTCGATGCGCTGCCCAAACGGCAGCGGCAGATCCTGGAATGTATCGCGGGGGGCAAGCTGAACAAGCAGATCGCTTGGGAACTGGGGCTGAGCGAGCGGACAATCAAGCTGCACCGCGCCGCCGTGCTCAAGGCGCTGGGCGTGCGCACCAGCGCCGAGGCGATCCGCATGGCGATTGAGGCAGGGCTCTGACGCCGCTCGCCCAAAGGGGCAATTGATCGGGCCGCATCGGGCGCGCAAATTGTTGCTGCGCGTGCGGCCCCTCTGCGTGCGCGCAAGTCCCTGTGGGCGGGCCTTCCTCCTTGTCCCCTTGCCGAGAATGGGGGGAAGGCCCGCATTCTTGCGGTGAATCGCGCGCAACGCTAGGGACGGGTCGATGAAGCCTGCAACCTTATCCGAGTTGAAGGCCAGTGCCGGCGTGATGGCCGGCAAGTTGAAAGTGCTCAGCCACCCGGAGCGGCTGTTGATGCTGTGCCGGATGGAAGAGGGCGAGGTTTCGGTGAACGCGCTGGTCGAACTGACCGGCCTTTCCCAATCGGCCGTGTCGCAGCATCTGGCGATGCTGCGTGATGAAGGCGTGGTGGCCACCCGCGCCGAAGCGCAGACGCGGTGGTATTCGCTGCGCGACGACACCGTGCGCGCGATCATCCACGCGCTGTGCGAAATCTGCGGATCAGTGGGCGAGGCCTAGCCAGCGTGCCAGCGGCGGAATGCGGCGCAGCACCAGCAGTTCCAGCACCGCCAGCGCCAGCAGCGAAAGCGCGAGCAGGGGCAGCACCAGCGCGAACAGGCCCAGCAGCACCGTGATGCCGGCGATGCGCGGCGGGGTGGATGGCAGCGGCGGCGCGCCAAGCGTGCCCACAGGCTTGCGCCGGCGCCACATCACGAAGCCGCTGACCGCCAAAGTGACAAGCATCAAGGCGGTGGCAAGACCGATCAACTGGTTGGCAAGCCCGAACAAGGCGCCTTCATGCCAGGCCACGCCATAGCCGACGATGCGATCGATCGGATGCTTCTGCGCAAAGGTTTCGCGCGCGGTCTCGGCTCCGGTCATCGGATCGAAGCGCAAGGTGATGGCCAAGGGACGGTTCTGCGTATCGGACCGAACCGTCCATTCGGCGCGGGGTTTTCCGCCAAAGGCCTGCGGGGCGCCGGGGGGGACGATCATCACCGGAAAGGCGAGGTGGCGGGATTTCGCCTCGGCCACGATCTCGCTGAGCGACAGCGGCGCCGGGCCGCCTGTATGCTGGTGGGGCATGACCGCGGCCGGACCCATCGCCATCATCGCGGCGTGATCGTGGCCGGCGTGCGGATCGTCGTCCGCCGCATCGGGGGCGTGGCCGCCGATAGTCCAGGCTTGCGGGCCGTTCACCCATCCCATTTCGGTGCGCAGCGCCTTGAACGCGCTGCCCCATGCGTCGGCCCAGGGCAGACCGGTGAACAGCAGGACGAGCGCGAGGCCCGAGACCCAGAAGCCGGTGACGGCGTGCAAATCGCGCCAGAATACGCGGCGGCCCCCGTTCAGGCGGGGCCAGACCACACCGGCCATGCCGCGCCCGGTGGGCCACCACAGATAGAGTCCCGAGGCGATGAGAACGATGGCCCAACTGGCAGTGAGTTCGACCAGCCAGCTGCCACGCCGGCCCATCAGCAGCTGGCCGTGGATATCGTGCGCGACTTGCGCGATGCGCGCTTGCGGATCGAGCGTGCCCAGCACGCGGCCTTGGGGGGAGACGAACACATCGCGCATGGCGTGGCCACCCGGCAGGCCAAGGTGGACGAGCGCGGCATCGCCTTCGCGCAGGGGCAGGCGATAGGCGTGGAACCGCGCGCCCGGATATGCGGCCAGTGCGGCGGCGACCTGCGTATCGGGCAGCACGCTGCCGTGGTCGGCCATGCCGGTAAAGGCGCGCTCCTCCCACGCATCCAGCTGCGGTTTGAACAGATAGACCGCGCCCGTGAGCGCAAGCACGGCGACGAGGGGCAGCACCAACAATCCGGCATAGAAATGCCAGCGCCAGATCGTGCGATAAAGCGCGGTGCGTTGCGGTTCACGGGTCATTGTGGCGGCCTTCCCGATCAGAACCGCGCGCGGACGCCGGCGTAGATCGCGCGGCGTTCGACGGGGTAGTAGATGGCGGATGCCGGATTTGCGACGAGCACGGCCGAGATATCGCCGATGGCCTTCTTGCCGGTCAGGTTGCGCACGTCGACAAAGATGTCCAGCCCGCTGCGCAAGGTAGCGCCCGCGCTCAGGCCGATCAGGGCATAGCCCCCGGTGCGGGTGGTGTTGGCATAATCGGCAAAGGCCCCTTGCGGCACCCACTCCAGACTGGGCGCGATGTGCAGGGCTTCGGTGCCAAGCCGCACTTCGCTGCGCAGTACGTTGCGCGGCACGATGGGCAGGCGGTTGTTGCCGAACTGCATGTCAGCCCGGAAGCGGAAGTCCGAATATTGCCAGATCTGGCGCAGGCGCAGCCAGTCCAGCGGCGCCCATGATAGCCCCGCCTCTACGCCTTGATGCCGCGTGCGGCCCGCGTTGAACGTGCTGGCCGGAATGCCGACATCGGCGCCCGGCGTATATTGCAGCATTTCGCCCGTCAGGTCGGCGCGGTAGGCCGAAATGTCCCACTGCACGGTGCCAAGATGGCCGCGCGTGCCGATTTCCGCCGTCCATGCACGCTGTTCGCGCACGGGTACGAAGGTGGCCTGCTGCGCAAGTTCGATGAAGGTGGGGAATTCGGCCGAGCGGCTGTAGTTGGCGTAGAATTCCACGCCGGGATGCGCCTGCCACAGCACGCCGACGCGCGGGGAGAAGGCGTTGAACGAGGCCGATCCGGTAACCGCGCCGGGCACCGTTCGGACCTGTTCGCGCCAGCCATCGGCGTAAATGCCGCCCGCGATCAGCGTCAGGCCCGCCAGTGGTTGAAGGCGCGCTTCGCCATAGATATTGCTGGTGCGGGCGCGCTGTGCGGCGCGAAACAGCAGGGTGCCGCGCTGTGCGTTCACGTTGACGAACTGGCGGGATTCGGTGGTGCCCCAGCGGGTTTCCCCGCCCAGCGTGAACGATGCGATGCCGCCGGTCCACTCGGCCCGCGCGAACACGCCCTTGTCGTCAGACTTCTGGTCGATGACCACATAGATCGGGTGGTAAAGCTGCTTGTGGTTGGTGAACGCGCCGACCGAGACTGTGGCCTGCCCGAGGTCAAGCGTGGTGCGGTTTTGCAGGCGGATGGAATCGATATCACGCGCCTGATCGCCGAACAGGTTGCCCTTTTCGGGCGTGGTCAGTGCGTCCGCCTCGGTCAGCGCACCGGGCAGTTTCTGGCGGATCGAATTGACGCTGGCATAGAAGCGGGTGGTCAGGCCATCGGCAAGCTGGATGCCGACGTTGCCGTTAAAGCGGATCGAATGGCGGTCTGCGTGCTGGCGGTCCCCATCGTGGCGGTCTGCGCTGAGCCCGGCCCATGCGTTGATGCGTTCATCGCCAAAACCTGCCGAAACAAGTCCGCGCAGGAAATTGTACGAGCCGCCATCGAGCCTTGCATAGACCCCGCGCGCCTGATCGCCACGCGGGGTGACGCCGTTGATCGCGCCGCCCAGCGTGCCCGAGCCAAAGCGCAGCGCATTGGCACCGCGATAGACTTCAAGGTGATCGAGGAAGATCGGTTCGAGTTCCTGGAAATCGCCGTTGTCGTCCGACAGGTTGATCGGAACGCCATCCTGCAACAGCGTGAGCCCGCGCATGTGATAGCCGCGCGACAGGCCGGAGCCGCGGATCGAGATGCGCACTTCCTGCCCGAAGCGCGGCTGGGTGTAGACGCCGGGCGAGAAGGTCAGCGTATCGCGCAGCGAAACCACGGTACGGTCGGCATAGTCTTCGTAGTTGACGACATCGCCGCCGCCGGGGGTGGCCTGCACTTGCTGTTCGGCAAGGTCGGTCTGGCCTTGCCCGATCACGATGATGGTGGGGCGGTCGGCAGAATCGTCTGCATTTTCGGCGTGGGCGAGGGCGGGAAAGGCAAGCGCGGCGAGCGCAAGGCTGCCCCGGAGGGCGGCAAGCGTGGTCTTCATGGAGAACGTGTCCTGTGCATTCGGCCGATGACGGGGCATCGGCGGGGCGGGCCGGCGGACGCCGGCCATGCGATCAAGCGGTCAGGACAGAGGCTGGTGGCCCGCAGGCGGGTGGGACAAGGTAGGCGCGGCGGACAAGCCGCAGCGCGGGCGCGGCCACGAAGCCGAGCGCAAGGACGAACGCCAGCGCGGCGGCAAGCTGGATCGGGTCCGCCCCGCCGAGCGCGGCGAAACCGAGCGAGGAAAAGGGGCAGATTTCGTGCGCGTGGGTGCCGGCCTGCTTGGCAGGAGCCTTTGGCACGGTGACTTCCCGCGCGGCGTGTGTGCCGGTGCCGCTGGCGTCGGCGCAGACAAGGATGGTGAAGGTTTGGCGTGCTTCGCCCACCATGAACCCGGCCGGGACCAGCGCCTTCATGCACAGCGCGGCCGCGATCAGCAGCGCGGCAAGCGCACGGTGACGCAGCAGGATATGGCGAAGGACCCCCATCACGTCCGCGCCCATATCCGCGCGCGCCGCGGATGTCATCATCAACCTTCGTCGGGGCGAAAGTCAAACCATACACTTTGTCAGTTAAAGTTGCGCGCCGTGAAACGCATTGCGTCGACGTTGCTGGCAAGGGGCAGGCGGAGGCGATATCCCTTGGCTTGGAGAACGCGAGACGCCGGGCAACAGGCATCCGCGTGGGCTAGGGAGAGGAAGCTGTGCGGGACTATCACCGCGAAGGCGATCTTCGTGTGCATGCGGCGGGAAGCCTCGGCCGGTGGAACGACATTGTCGGCGCCGCCTTTTCGCAATGCGTGGTCGATACCAAGGCAGAGCGGTTCCGTGCGGAACTGTGGCGTGGCAGCATCGGCGACATCAATCTCGTGCGCATCCGCGCGCCTGCTTCGCAAGTGACGCGCTGGCAGCATGGCGGGCCGGGGCAGTCGTCTGGCAAGGTGTTGCTGCATCTTCAGGCCGACGGCACCAGTCTGAACCGGCAGGCGCGGCGCGAAACGCGCGCCGATGCGGGCGAGGCGGTGCTGTGCGATGCCGACCGGGGCTATTCGGTCGATTTCCTGACGCCCTATGAAATGTTCGTGGTGGAACTGCCCTTGCCGGTGATCGTCGGGCGCATTCCGGAATTCGACATCGACGGCATGGCCGGGCAGAAGGTGGATGCCCGCCGCTCGCAATTGCTGCTGGCTTTCCTGCAAGCCGCATGGTCGCAGCGCGATTGCCTGGCCGACGATCCCGACTGGCGCGATTGCGTCAGCCGGACGAGCATGGATCTGGCGCTGCGGGCGATCTCGCAATCGGGTCATCTGTGCTCTGGCGGCAGCGGCAATTCTGAACTGCGCCGCGCGGTGATGGATTTCATCGTGCAAAACCTGGCCGATCCGGACCTGCGCACATCCGCCATCGCGCAGGCGATGGGGGTCAGCGCGCGATCGGTGCAGGCAGTGTTTGAACGGCTGGCGACGACGACCAGCGGCTTCATCCTTGATCGCAGGCTGGATGCGGCGGCGAAGGCGCTGGCGCAGGGGCCGAACGGGCGTTCGATCACCGATCTCGCGTTCGACTGTGGCTTTTCCGATTCCGCGTATTTTTCCCGCTGTTTCCGCCACCGCTATGGCGCGTCCCCGCGCGAATACCGGCGCGGCGCGGCGCCGGTGCGGAATTGATCCTTCGTGCCTTCCGATGAATCCAAGATTGCTTCCGAATCCTCAAAGACCTCGCGTCCGGGGCAGGCAATGATGACCCTGCTTGAAACCCTGGAACAACAGTGGGGGAGGATGAGGATATGAAGAACGAACGACAGGCGATCAGCCTGGCTGCGCTGGCGGCTGCGCTGCTCACGGCACCGGTTGCCCATGCCCAGTCCGCCGAGGTGCACTCGCAAGGGCTGGAGGAAATCGTGGTCACCGCGCAGAAGCGCGCGGAAAACGTGCAGGATGTGCCGATTGCGGTGACGGCGTTCACCGCCAGCGCGCTTTCGGAAAAGTCGGTGAATTCGGTGCAGGGGCTGGCAAACCTGACGCCCAACGTCTCGCTGGATGCGGGCTCGCCGTTTTCGGGTTCGTCGTCGGTGCTGACGGCCTATGTGCGCGGCATCGGGCAGGATGACTTTGCCTTCAACCTCGATCCCGGCGTGGGCGTGTATGTCGACGGCGTCTATCTGGCGCGCACCGTGGGCGCAAACACCGACCTGCTCGATGTCGAGCGGATCGAGGTGCTGAAGGGGCCGCAGGGCACGCTGTTTGGCCGCAACTCCATCGGTGGTGCGATCTCCATCGTCACGCGCGATCCGGGCAAGGACTTTGGCGGTCGGCTGGAAGTGACCGCCGGGCGTTTCAACCGGCTGGACGTGCGCGGATCGGTGGATATTCCGCTGGTGCAGGACAAGCTCTATTCGGCGCTGACGTTCTCCAAGACGAAGCGCGACGGCTATGTCCACCGCATCCCGTTTCCGGGCGCATCGGGCTTTGTCACCGATCCGCTGACGGCGGTGCCGCGCGCGGGGTATGATACGCATTCCACCGAGGGCGGTGACGACCAGTGGACGGTGCGCGGCAAGCTGAAGTGGCTGGCAAGCGACCGGGTGACGGTGCGCCTTTCGGGCGATTACCAGCACATCGATCAGGCGGCGACGCCGACCACGCTGATCAAGGTTCTGGCGAACAACGGCGCGCCGACTTATCCGGGCGAGCTGTTCGGTTCGGCCTATAACCTGTGCATCAACGTTCCCAACGAACTGTTGCCGAGCGGCATCGGCAGCAACATTCAGGCGCTGTGCGGTGTGCGCGGCACCAGCGGCACATCGTTCGGCAACGCCAACGTGGATGGCAATCCGAACAACAACCGCCTGACCTACACCGACCAGTTCATCACCGGCGACATCGACAAATCCTATGCCACCGGTCCGAACTATTCGAAGGTGACCAACTGGGGCCTTTCCGGGACCATCGATGCCGAGGTGGCCGACAACATGTCGGTCAAGTCGATCACTGCCTATCGCAAGCTGAAGTGGAATGCCGCGATCGACGTGGATGGCTCGCCGGTCACCATTGTCGAGCCCGGCTTCCACATGAAGCAGGAACAGTTCAGCCAGGAGCTGCAACTGATCGGCAAGGCGATCGACAACCGGCTCGATTACGTGGTCGGGGCCTACTACTTCAAGGAAACCGGCAACCTGCACGATTACGTGCCGTTTGGCGGCGGGCTGTTGCAGGTGGATGGCAACAACACCTTCAACACCAGCGCGTGGGCGGTGTTCACGCACCTGAACTTCAAGGCCAGCGATACGCTCAGCTTCACCGTGGGCGCGCGTTATACCGAGGAGTCCAAGCGGTTCGAGGGCTTCCAGCGCGATCCCAACGGCTTCCTCTACAAGCTGGTGCTGGGCGCGCAGCTGGACCAGATCACCGATGGCCTGCGTCAGGCGCTGGGCTTCCCCGATCCCAACGATCCGCTGCGCTTCTATCCTCCGGGTGAAAACCACAAGAAGTTCACCAACTTCTCGCCGCGGCTGGGCATCGAGTTCCGCCCTGCGCAGGATGTGATGCTCTACGCCTCGTTCTCGAAGGGCTACAAGACCGGCGGCTGGACCACGCGCCTGTCCTCGCCCGAGGCGACTGCACCCGATTTCAACGAGGAAAAGGCCGACAGCTGGGAAGTGGGCGTGAAGTCCGAACTGCTGGACCGGCACCTGCGGCTGAACATCGCGGGCTTCTATACCGACTACAAGGGCATCCAGCTGACCCAGACCAACGGCATTTCGCCCACCACCAAGAACGCGGGCAATGCCGAGATCTATGGCATGGAGGCCGAAGTTCAGGCCGTGCTGACCGACGAATTCACCGTCTCTGGCGGGGTCGGCTACCTGCATGATCGCTACAAGAGCAAGCTGCCCGGCACCACGGCGGGCGACCAGTTGCCCAAGACCCCGCACTGGAAGGTGAACGTCAGCCCGCGCTATGCCTACGGGCTGGCCAATGGCGGCAAGATCATCGCCAACGTCGATTACACCTACACCGCGAAGCAGTTCAACAACACCGAGAATACGCCGGAACTGGAACGCAAGGCCGTGAACATGCTGAACGCGAGCCTTGCCTATCAGGCTCCGGACGAGCGCTGGACGCTGACGGGTGGCGCCACCAACCTGGGGAACGAACGGTACATCGTGACCGGCCAGTTCCAGCCGGGCGGCGGCATCATCTACGGCACCTACAGCGCTCCCACCGAATGGTACGTGAAACTGGGCGTCAGGTTCTGATGCCCCGTTCCCCGAAGGCGCCGATCTTCTCCCAAACAGCCCGGCGCCTTCGGGGACTTTTTTTGGAAACAGCCCATCACGGGCGGGAGTGGATGATGATGAGACGTGCAGTCCTTGGAGTGGGCCTTGCGGGAGCGATCCTGACCGGGCCCGTGTTCGCCGCGCAGAAACTGGGAGAGGTGCAGCCACCGCGCGCGCCCGAACAGATCTATGCCAAGGTCTGCGGATACTGCCACGGGCGCAACGTGGGACCGGTGATCCTTGGTCGCCACCTGCCGGCGGAATCGATCAAGTATGTCGCCCGCCACGGCCAGAACGGCATGCCGGCCTTCCGCCCGAGCGAGGTTACGCCCGCCGAGCTGGACGCGCTGGCGAACTGGATTTCGGCCGCAGAGGCCCGCAAGGAGGAGCACGGCCAATGAGCAGCATCAACATGGACCGTCGCAGCCTTCTGGGCACCGGGCTTGCCGGCGCGGCCACGCTGGGCCTTGGCACCGGGGCAAGCGCCAAGAACCCCGCGCCGCTGGCGCCCGGCCTGACCAAGGCGGACTTCGCCGGCGCGATGAAGGCGTTTCGCGGCGTTGTCGGCGCGGACTGGGTGTTTGGTGATGAAGAGGCGGTGGCGCCTTATACCAAGACCTATGTTCCCGATCCGGGCGGCCACTTCAAGCCGGTGGGCGCGGTCTGCCCTGAAAACGTGGAGCAGGTGCAGGAAATCGTCCGCATCGCCAACACCTACAAGCAGCCGCTGTGGACGGTCTCCACCGGCAAGAACATGGGCTATGGCATGACCGCGCCGGCCACGCCGGGACAGGTCGTGCTCGATCTCAAGCGGATGAACCGCATCCTTGAGGTGGACGCCGATCTGGGCACCTGCCTGCTGGAACCGGGAGTCACCTACCAGCAGCTCAAGGACTATCTCGACGAGAACAACATCCCGCTGTGGATCGATGTGCCCACCGTCGGCCCCATCGCCTCGCCGGTGGGCAACACGCTGGATCGCGGCGTGGGCTACACGCCCTATGGCGAACACTTCATGTTCCAGTGCGGCATGGAAGTGTGCCTGCCCGATGGCCGCCTGATGCGTACCGGCATGGGTAGCATCAAGGGCAGCACCGCGTGGCAGGCGTTCAAGTGGGGCTATGGACCTTATGTCGATGGCCTGTTCACGCAGTCGAACTATGGCATCGTGACGAAGATGGGCCTGTGGCTGATGCCCCGGCCGCCGGTCTACAAGCCGTTCATGGTGCGCCACCCGGAAATGGGCGACACGCCCAAGATCATCGAGGCGATGCGCCCCCTACGCGTCTCCAGCCTTGTTGCGAACTGCAACCTGATGATGAGCGCGTCGTACCAGCTTGCCATGTTCAAGCGCCGCAACGAGATCGTGGCCGATGGCGCACCGCTGGACGAAGCCTCGCTGAAAAAGGCGGCGAAGGCGAACGGGCTGGGCATGTGGAACACCTATTTCGCGCTTTACGGCACCGAACAGACCGTGGCGGCGATCGAACCGATCATCCGCGCGCAGCTGACCGCCAGCGGGGGCGAGGTGATGACCGAGGCCGAGATGGAAGGGAACCCGTGGTTCCACCATCACAAGACGCTGATGCAGGGCGGGCTGAACCTCGACGAAATCGGCCTGCTGCGCTGGCGCGGGGCCGGGGGCGGCCTTGCGTGGTTCGCGCCGGTTGCCGCCGCGCGCGGCAACGAGGCGGAGCGGCAGACCGCGCTGGCCAAGGAAATCCTTGAAAAGTACGGCTTCGATTATACCGCCGCCTACGCCATCGGCTGGCGCGACCTGCACCACATCATCGCGCTGCTGTTCGACAAGTCCGATCCGGCGCAGCACCAGAAGGCCGACGAATGCTACCGCGAACTGGTGACCCGGTTCGGCGCGCAAGGGTGGGCCAGCTATCGCACCGGGGTCAATTCGATGGACCTGGTGGCGCAACAATACGGCGAAGTGAACCGTGACTTCAATCGCACGCTCAAGCACGCGATCGATCCGAACGGGATCCTTTCGCCCGGCAAATCGGGGATCATCTGATGCGGTTTGAAAACAAGGTGGTGCTGATCACCGGGGCGGCAACGGGCATCGGGCGGGCAACCGCGCAGGCCTTTGCCGCAGAGGGTGCTGCGGTGATGATCGGCGACGTGGACGACCGCGCTGCCGAGACGGTCGATCTGATCGTCGCGGCGGGCGGGCGCGCCGCCTTCCGCAAGACCGACGTGCGCGATCCGGCGGCGCTGGATGCGCTGGTGGCCGATTGCCTTGCGCGGTATGGGCGGATGGACGCGGCGTTCAACAACGCCGGCGTCCTGCCGCCGCAGCGGCCGATCCACGAAGTGACGCCCGAGGAGCTGGACCTTGCCGTCGATGTCGACTTCAAGGGCGTGTTCTATTCCATGCAGTCGGAAATCCGCCACTTCCTGACCGTGGGCGGGGGCGTGATCGTCAACACCGCCAGCGTCGGCGCGGTGATCGCGGACCCGAACATGAGCGCCTATTGCGCGATGAAGCACGCCGTGGCGGGCCTGACAAAGGCAGCGGCGGTGGAATACGCGCAAAAGGGCATCCGCGTGAATGCCATCGCGCCGGGCTTCGTCGTCACGCCGATGACGCAGCACTGGGCGGACAGCAACGAGTTCACCTCGATGTTCTTTGCGCAGAACATCTCGGGCCGCGCCGCCCGGCCAGAGGAGATCTCGGGCACGGTCCTGCACCTGTGTTCGGACGCCGCCAGCTTCTGCAACGGCGCCTTGTTCGTGATCGACGGCGGCCAGACCGCGCATTGATAAGGGAGTAGGGCACATGCTCGGCAGACTGATTGCGGGATTGGCGCTGGCATCCGCGTTCGTGGCGACCCCTGTCACGGCCAAACCGCTGGACTACAAGGTGATCCCCACCAGTCCGCTGAGCATGGTTGCCAACACGACGCTGATCATGGGCGAAAAGGACGCGATCCTCGTCGACGTGCCGTTCGCCCGGTCCGACGCCATGCGTGTGGCGGCGGAAATTCTCGATAGCGGCAAGACGCTGAAGGCGATCATCATCACCCACGATCATCCCGATCACTTCTTCGGGCTGGATGTGCTGCAGGATGCCTTCCCCGACGCGAAGATCCTCGCCAACCCGGTGGCGGCGAAGGATATGGCGCGGTCCATCCCCATCAAGTTCAAGCGCTGGAGCGGCCAGCTTGGCACCAACGCGCCGCGCCGTCCGGTTGCGCCGGTGGCGATGGAGGGAGACACCATCGCGCTCGAAGGCCACACCTTGCAGGTGCTCGGGCCGATGCAGGGCGATCACGTGCATTCGACGGTGGTGTGGGACCCGGAAACGAAGACGCTGATTGCCGGCGATGTGCTGTATAACGGCGTCTACGTCTGGCTGGGCGAACACACGCCGCAACGCTATGCCGACTGGCTCGCCGTGCTGGACCGGCTTGAGGCGATGAACCCGAACCGGGTGATCGCCGGCCATCGCCAGCCCGGCCTGCCCGACGACAACATGAGCATTGCGTGGACACGCGCCTACATCAAGGCGTTCATCGACGCCCGTGGCAAGGCGAAATCTGCGAAGGAACTCGCGGCGCTGATGGCCGAACGCTATCCCAACGCGACCGAAGTCTATGGCGGGTTCCTGCTCGGCGTTTCGAGCCAGGTCGGCGCGGGCGAGATTCCGCCCTGGGACGAATAAGGCGCGCCCGCAGACGCGGCATCCGGATTGACTCATTTCCATATTTCAAATAACGATGAAGTATGGAAATGATGGCCGACCCCGTGAATGTCGTGCGCGCGCTGGGGGCGTTGGCGCAGGACCATCGCCTTGCCGCGTTCCGACTGCTGGTGCAGGCGGGGGCGCAAGGGTTGGCGGCGGGTGAACTGGCATTGCGCGTGGGCGTGATGCCTTCGTCGATGAGTTTCCACCTTGCCCAGCTGGCCAACGCCGGCCTTGTCGACCAGCGGCGCGAGGGCCGGTCGATCATCTACACCGCCCGCTTCGCCGCGATGAACGCGCTGATGGGCTACCTGACCGCCAACTGCTGCAACGGCGTACCGTGCGGCATCGCCGCGCCGCTGTGCGACGACCAGCCGCTGGCGCAGCGCGGCGCGGCCTGACCTTGCCGAGGATACACCGAATGACAGCCGAGCCCGCCACCACCGATATCGTCATCTATCATAATCCCGAATGCGGCACGTCGCGCAACGCGCTGGCGATGATCCGCAATGCGGGGATAGAGCCGCACGTGGTGGAATATCTTAAAACTCCGCCTTCGCGCGCCATGCTGGAAGGCCTGATTGCACGCGCGGGCATCGGCGCGCGTGCGTTGCTGCGCGAAAAGGGCACGCCGTTTGCCGAACTGGGGCTGGGCGATCCGGCGCTGGACGATACCGCGCTGATCGATGCGATGATGGCCCAACCCATCCTGATCAACCGGCCGCTGGTGGTCTCGCCGCGGGGCGTCCGGCTGTGTCGTCCTTCGGAAGAGGTGCTCGATCTCCTACCCACGCCGCAACGCGCGGCATTTGCCAAGGAAGATGGCGAGCGCGTGATCGATGCCGCCGGGAACCGCGTGGCATGATCGGCGCCGTCCATCCCCGGCTGCGGCCGCTGGCCGATGCGGACCACCTGCCCGCGTTGAAGCCGGCCTATGCCGATGCGAGCCCGGCGGCCGGGCTTGGCGACCTTTCGCCGCCGCCGCGCATCCTGCTGCTCTACGGCAGCCTGCGCGAACGGTCCTATTCGCGGCTGGCGGTTGAGGAAGCGGCGCGCCTGTTGCAGTTCTTCGGCTGCGAAACGCGCATCTTCGATCCGTCCGACCTGCCCATGCCGGATCAGGTGGCGGATGACGATCACCCCGCGGTGCACGAATTGCGCGAACATTCGCTGTGGTCCGAAGGGCAGGTGTGGTGCAGCCCGGAACGCCATGGCCAGATCACCGGCATCATGAAGGCGCAGGTCGACCACCTGCCGCTGGCCTACAAGGGCCTGCGCCCCACGCAGGGCCGGACGCTGGCGGTGATGCAGGTCTGCGCAGGGTCGCAATCGTTCAATTCGGTCAACACCTTGCGCGTGCTGGGCCGGTGGATGCGCATGTTCACCATTCCCAACCAGTCGAGCGTGGCCAAGGCCTATGAAGAGTTCGACGAGGCAGGCCGGATGAAGCCTTCATCCTATTACGATCGCATCGTCGACGTGATGGAGGAACTGGTGCGCTTCACCGTGCTGATGCGGCCCCACGCCGCGCAGCTGGTCGACCGGTATTCCGAACGCGTCGATACGGATCGCCCGGTGCACGCTGCGGGGGCGATCCTGCAATCCATCTGAACCGGGCGCGGCGGGTCAGTCGCGCCGGTCGCCGTCCCCCGCGTCGTGTTCCGGCCCGGCAAAACCCGGCAGGTGCGCGGCTGCGGGTGATCGGGCTAGGTCCAGCGCCTTGGCAAAAGCCTTGGCAAACTTGTTCTGCACCTGATGCGGGCCGATGCGGTCGCGCAGGAAGTCTGCCCACAGGAATTCGGAATAGGGCGTTGCCGTCTTGGCATAGCCGCCCGCGCGGCGCACTTCGCCTGCCAGCGAACGATAGGGATCGTCGGCCAGCTTGCCCACGTGGCGGGGCAGGTCGGCCCAGTCGCGCCGCTTGCCCTCGGCGTCATAGGGGTGAAGCCAGTTGTGGCAGTCCATGAAGCCGAAGAACCGCCGCTTGGGCAGGTGATCAAGCCGGGCAATGACCGAGACGAGGACATGCTCTACGCCTTCTTCGTGCAGCGCGCGGGCCAGGTGGTGATGGTCGATCAGCCAGTATGTCCGTCCGGGACCGATCACCGCCGGGATCACGTGCGAACCCAGGAACTCGCCGCCATCGCGGTCGCGCCGCGCGCACCATTGCGCGCGCTTGCGCTCCACCTCGCGCAATCCGACGGTCAGCTGCGTGGGGCGCAGCGCGCGGATGGGCACGGGGTGGACAATCGGCTCGATCGGGTTGGTCATGGCCATCGTCAGTCTCCTGTGGCGGCGCGGCGCGCGGCATCGGCCACGCTGAAGGTGGAATTGCGGGCAAGATCGGCCATCCCTGCCGCTTCCAGAACATCGCGCACGCGGTCATGCGCTCGCGCCAGGATCAGCCGCTTGCCCGCCTTTGCCAGCGCATCGGCGAATTCGCCCAGCACCTCGATCGCGGTTCCGTCCAGATCGTTGCTTTCCTCAAGGCTGAGGATCACCGTCGCGGCCGGGCGCGCAATCGCCTTGCGCGCGATCACCGCCAGCGCGGCTTCGGCATTGGCGAACATCAGCGGGGCATTGGGGCGGAACAGCGCCAGCGCGGGGTTGGCGCTGGCATCGGAATGGCGGGCCATGTCCACGTAATCGTGGCTGTTGCCCACGCGGCCCAGTTCGCTGATCGTGGGGTGCGACAGGTCATAGAGCAGCGCCGCCACCGATAGCGCGACCGCGCCCAGCATCCCCCCGATCACCCCCAGCGACAGTACGCCCACTGCCGCCGCGACCGCGATCCACTGGTCGCGGTGCAGGTGGAAATAGCGCAGCAGCGGCGCGGGCGACAGCGCGTGGGTCAGCGCGGCAATCACCACGGCGGCCAGCACCGGCTCGGGAATCTGCGCGATCCAGCGGCCCCCCAGCAGCGCCAGCGCCAGCAGGCCGATGCTTGCCGCCGCGCCCGCCATGCGGCTGGCCGCGCCCGCCGCCTCGTTCGCCGCGCCGGCTGAAAACCCTGCGCCCACCGGCATTCCCTGCACCAGCGCGGCGGCAAGGTTGCTGGCGCCCAGCGCGCCCAGTTCGCGGTTCGCCGCCAGCATGTCGCCATGGCGCAGGGCAAGGCCGCGCATCGTGCCCCAGCTTTCGGCAAACAGGATCAGCGCGATGGGCGCGGCCAGCTGTATCAACCGGCTCCACAGCGCGAAGCTGTGCGGCATCGTCATCGCGGAAAATCCGATCGCCACCGGCCCTGCCACGGCAACGCCCCGAGCCGGCAGGCCCAGCGCGATGCTGGCGGCCGTGCCGGCGCTGATAACGATCAGCGCGGCGGGAACGCGGGGATGGCGGCGCAGCAGCAACAGCGCGGCGAGTGCCGTTCCGCCCAGCGCCGCGCTGGTCAGGTTCCATGCGCCCGCCTGCCGCGCCAGCCCGGCAATCTGCCCCCAGATCGGCCCGGTGGGCACGGCGACGCCCAGCAGCTTGGGCAATTGGCGCACGATGATAACGATGGCCAGCCCGAACGCGAAGCCGCGCAACACAGGGCGCGATATGAACCCGGCAAGGCTGCCCAGCCGGAACAGGTGGAACACCAGAAAGATCATGCCGACGATGGCCACCAGTGCGGTCGCCATCCCTTCGTGCAGGGCGGCGGCGGCGGGCATGGCGGCCAGCGCGGCGCCCAGAATCGCTGCCGAGGACGATGTCGGCGCGATCACGGCAAACCGGCTGCGCCCGATCAGGGCATAGACCAGCCCGGCCGCGATTCCGGCCACAAGCGCGCGGCCCGGCGCCAGTCCGGCGATGCCGGCATAGGCGACGCCTTCGGGCAGCATCACCCCGGCCACGGCCAGCCCCGCGATCAGGTCCCTGCCCAGCGTCTTGTTCATGGCGATGGCGCGCTTCCCTCCCGACCTGTCGGACCGGATGAAGGTTTGCGCGCCGCGAAGGCGAAATCAAACCGAAATCGCATTCCGGCCCTGCCGTGTCGCACTGCCATTGACGGCGCGGGAAAAACCAAGCAATAGCCCGCCTTCCGGCGTGCCGGGCGCTTAGCTCAGTTGGTAGAGCATCTCGTTTACACCGAGAGGGTCGGCGGTTCGAGCCCGTCAGCGCCCACCACCGCGGACGGTGCCTCGCCTGATCGGCGTCATCCCGTTCCATAATGCCAGACTATGGCACGCGCAAATCTGCTCATTTTACACCACTGGATCGGCTCCCTAGTTTTGCAAAAAAACCTGCGGGAGAAAAGACTGATGCGGATGACCCGGCGATCGCTTGTGAAAGCGGGGGCGATGTCCCTGGCGATGCCCCTGCTGCCGGCCGGACTTGCGGCAGCGACCCCTGCGGCTCCCGATCTTTCCTTCGTCGATCCCGAACTGCGCCCGGCGGCGGCGATGCTGCTCGGTCAGCTGGAACACCGCCCCTCGTTTTCTGCCGAGACGCTGCCGATGATGCGGCAGGGCATGGCCGCGTTCGGTCAGCCCCCGCTTGCCGCCCCCGCCGTGCAGAAAAAGCTGGTGCCCGTGGGCGGCGGCGCGCCGGACGTGCCGGTCTATGTCATCAACGCTACCCCCGGCGCGCATCGTCCGGCCATCGTGCACATGCACGACGGCGGGTTCATCGTGGGCGATGCCATCGGCATGGTGGCCGATGTCCAGCGCCTTGCGCTCGCGCTCGATTGCGTGGTGGTCACCGTCGAATACCGGCTCGCCCCCGAAACCACCTATCTCGGCTCGATCGAGGACAACTACGCAGCACTGCGCTGGGTGCATCGCAACGCGGCGGACCTTGGCGTCGATCCGCGCCGCATCGCCGTGATGGGCGGCAGCGCGGGCGGTGGCCACGCGGCGCTGCTGGCGATCACCGCGCGCGATCGGGGCGAAGTGCCGCTGGTCATGCAGGCGTTGTCTTATCCCATGCTCGATGACCGCACCGGCACGCTGCACACCCCGCCCGCGCCCATCGGCACGATCATGTGGACCGCTGACCAGAACCGCTTCGGCTGGCAGTCCTTCCTCGGTCAGGCGCCCGGCACGGCGCAAGTGCCCGCTGCTGCCGTGCCCGCGCGCGTGGCGGATTTGCGCGGACTGCCGCCCACCTTCATCGGCGTCGGTTCGATCGATCTCTTCGTCGACGAAGATATCGAGTATGCCCGCCGCCTTGTCGATGCAGGCGTGCCCACCGAATTGCGGGTGGTGCCCGGCGCCTTCCACGGCTTCGACGGTATCGCACCGCAGACATCGGTGGCGAAGTCCTACACCGCCGGCATGATCGACGCCCTGCGCCGCGCGTTTCAGCCCCCGGCCTGAGGCGGCGGCGCGCAGGATTCGCGCACGATCACGCGTGTCGGGATCGTCAAAGACGGTTCCGGCGCCCCGCCCGCGATTTGCCGCAGGATTGCCTCGCCCGCGCACAGGCCCATTTCCGTGATCGGCGCGCGGATCGTGGTCAGGCATGGCGTGGTGGCGTTGGCAAGGTCGATATCATCGAACCCGGTGATTGAAAGCGCGTGCGGCACGGCGATGCCCCGCTCGCGCGCTTCGGCCAGCGCGCCCGCCGCCATCAGGTCGGTGGTGCACAGGATCGCGGTCAGCCCCGCGTTCGCCTTGATCAGTTCAGCCAGCCCCGCGCGCCCTCCGGCAATCGAGAACGGCTGGAGCGAAACCGCTGCCGGCGGCAGGCCGGCCGCCGCAATCGCCTTGGTCACCCCGGCCAGCCGCGCCCGCGCCCGCTCGTTGCCCTGCGTTGCACCCGATACGATCCCCAGCCGCCTGTGCCCCAGCGCGATCAGGTGCTCCGCCATCTCGCGCATCGCGGCCCGGTTGGAAAAG
This sequence comes from Pseudomonadota bacterium, assembly GCA_039804665.1. Taxonomy (GTDB): domain Bacteria; phylum Pseudomonadota; class Alphaproteobacteria; order Sphingomonadales; family Sphingomonadaceae; genus Novosphingobium. The sequence goes on from JBDLVU010000028.1 coordinate 22,296, forward strand.
CCGACGCAGCCCGTCTCCGGCGCCTCGTCGGTTGACCACACGAACACGTGCGGCAGCCGCGCCGCCGCCAGCAGCCGCGCCACTGCCGGATCGTGGTCCGTGCCCACCAGCACCAGCGCGTCGATCCCGCGCTCGGCCAGCGCGCGGATCTGCGCGGTTTCGGCGGCGGCATCGTATTCGTGCGCCTGCACGGCCAGCATGTATCCCTCGGCCGAAAGCCGCCGTTGCAGCACGTGGGTGAACTCGGCGTAGACCGGGTTGTTGATCGTCGGCAGCACGATGCCCACCATCATCGATCGCCCGCTGGCCAGCGCCCGCGCGCGCCCGTCCGCCACATAGCCAAGCTTCGCCGCCGCCCGTTCCACCGCCGCCCGCGTGGCTGCGCGCACGCTTTCGGGCGCGTGCATCACCCGCGATGCGCTGCCCAGCGATACGCCCGCTTCACGCGCAACAGCGGCCAGCGTGGGGCGGGCAGGGCGGGGCGCGGGCATCGGGTCAGCTCTCCGAGATGAACTTCACGTTGAGATAGGCCTCCAGCCCTTCGCTGCCGCCTTCCTGCCCATGCCCCGATTCCTTCACCCCGCCAAACGGCGTTTCCGGGGTGGATACGGCAAACCCGTTGATCCCCACCATCCCGGCCTCGATCCCGTCCATCAGCGCGGCCACCTCGGCGCGGTTCTGGCTGAAGGCATAGGCGGCCAGCCCCGCCTCCACGCTGTTGGCGCGCGCGATCACCTCGTCCAGATCGGAGAACGCGCTCACCGGCGCGATCGGGCCGAATGTTTCGCAGGTCAGCAGCACCGCGTCCTCGGGCACGCCGCTGATCACCGTGGGGGCAAAGAAGTGCCCGTGGTTGCCGATGCGCTGCCCGCCGCATTCCACCGTGGCCCCGCGCGCCACGGCGTCGGCCACGGCCTGTTCCATCGCCGCCACGCGGCGCGCGTTGGCCAGCGGCCCCATCGTCACGCCCTCGGCCAGCCCGTCGCCCACGGTCACCGCCTGCGCCGCCTGCGCCATGCCGCGCACGAATCCCGCATAGAGGCTTTCGTGTACGAAAAAGCGCGAGGGCGAGATGCACACCTGCCCGGCGTTGCGGAACTTCGACGCGGCCGAAGCCTTCACCGCCGCATCCAGATCGGCGTGCGCGGTCACGATCACCGGCGCGTTTCCGCCCAGTTCCATCGTCGTGCGCTTCACCCCGTCCGCCGCCAGTCGCAACAGATGCTTGCCCACCGGGGTGGATCCGGTGAAGCTGATCTTGCGCACCCGGCTTTGCGCGATCAGGTGGGCCGAAATCAGCGCGGGATCTCCGAACACAAGGTTCACCACGCCCGCCGGAACGCCCGCATCGTGCAGCGCCCGCACCAGCGCCACGGCCGTGCCGGGCGTTTCCTCGGCCGCCTTGATGATCGCGGTGCAACCTGTCGCCAGCGCCGCCGCCAGCTTGCGCGCCGGGGTCAGCGCGGGGAAGTTCCACGGCGTGAACAGCGCGCACACACCCACCGGCTCATGCGTCACCATCTGGCGCACGCCCGCCACGCGGCCGGGTACGATCCGGCCATAGACCCGGCGCGCTTCCTCCGCCGCCCAGTCGAAGATATCGGCTGACACCATCACTTCGCCGCGCGCTTCGGCCAGCGGCTTGCCCTGTTCCAGCGTCATCGTGGCGGCAATGGCATCGGCCCGTTCGCGCACGATCCCGGCCGCGCGGCGCAGCAACTGCCCGCGATCATAGGCCGAAACCTTGCGCCATACGGGGAATGCGCGCGCCGCCGCCGCCACCGCGCGGGTCAGGTCTGCCTCGGTCGCCACCGGCAGGCGGGCGATTTCCCCACCCGTCGCGGGGTTTTCCACGCCAAGCGTGTCGCGCCCTTCGGTGATGAAGGCGCCGTCGATATAAAGGGCGAGTTCTTCGTACATGGGTCGGTTCCTTCAGGCGCCGTGGAGGATGAGGTCGGCGGCCTTTTCGGCAATCGCCACGATGGGAGCATTGGTGTTGCCGGATACGACCGAAGGCATCACGCTGCCGTCGACCACGCGCAAACCGTCCATGCCGTAAAGCCGCAGCGCCGGATCGACCGCGCCGTGTTCGGGCGGACCGATCCGCACCGAACAGGTGGGGTGATAGATCGAGGCCGCGTTGGCGCGGATATAGGCCATCAGCGCCTCGTCGCGCATGTCGCATGATGGCACCGGTTGCACGCGGCCGACGTATTCCGCCGCCATCGCCGGGCTTTCCATCACGCGCAGCAATTCGCGCAGGCCCGCCAGCGTCGTCTGCCGGTCTTCCTCTTCGGCCAGATAGTTGCACGCGATTTCAGGCGCGATCCGCGAATCCGCGGCCGTCGCCCGCACATGCCCGCGCGAGGTCGGTCGCAAGGGGCAGATGCTGGCGGTAAAGCCGGAAAAGGCATCCAGTTTGTCGCCCATCTTGCCCGTGCTGAAATTGATGAACAGCGCCTGGATATCGGCCCGCTGCGGGCTCAGCGGCGTGCGCAGGAACGCCCCGGCATAGCCCGCGCTCACCGTCAGCGGCCCCTTGCGCCACAGCGCATAGCGCAAACCGATGCGCGCCGTGCGCCACAGGCTGGCCATGTCGTCGTTCAGCGTCAGCGCGCGGCGCGATTGCCACACCGTGCGCACTTGCAGGTGGTCCTGCAAATGGCGGCCCACGTTGGGCGCATCGCACAGCGTTTCAACCCCGATGGCGGAAAGCCATTCGCCCGGCCCGATGCCCGAAACCTGCAACAGGTGCGGCGTGCCGATGGCCCCGGCAGACAGGATCACCTCGCCCGCCGCCTCGGCGGAAAACGCCTGCCCGCCCGCTTCCCATGCCACCCCGGTCGCGCGGCGTCCGGCGGTCAGCAGGCGCGTCACATGCGCGCCGGTCACGATCTTCAGGTTGGCCCGGTGGCGCACCGGCTTCAGGTATCCGGTCGCGGTGGAGGCGCGCACGCCCTTGCGCGTGGTCAGCTGGTAATAGCCGAAGCCATCCTGCACCGGCCCGTTGAAATCGGCGTTTTCAGGATAGCCCGCCTCGCGTCCCGCCGCGATGAAGGCATCGCACAACGGGTGCGGCTCGCTCTGGTCCGAAACCGCCAGCGGTCCGCCTGTGCCGTGCCAGTCATCGGCCCCGCGCTGCTGGTCTTCCGACTTGCGGAAATAGGGCAGCAGGTCGGCATGGCTCCACCCCGGCGCGCCGTTCGCGGCCCATTCGTCAAAGTCCTCGGGCTGGCCGCGCATGTAGACCAGCCCGTTGATCGACGATGACCCGCCCAGCACTTTGCCGCGCGGCTGCCCGATGCGGCGGTTGTCCAGATGCGGTTCGGGCGCGGTGGTGAACATCCAGTTGTGGCGCTTGTCGGCAAACAGTTTGCCATAGCCCAGCGGCACATGGATCCACGGGTTGCGATCCGGCGGCCCGGCTTCCAGCAGCAGCACGCGGGTGCGCGGATTGGCGGAAAGCCGGTTGGCCAGAACGCACCCGGCAGACCCTGCACCCACGATGATGTAGTCGAAGCTGCCCACGCTCACGATTGGGCCTCCACCATGTCGCGCACGTGCGCGGCAATCGCCAGCGAGGCGGTGAGGCCGGGCGATTCGATGCCATACAAATGGAACACGCCCGGCGCGCCGTGCTCGTCAGGCCCGGAAAAGCGGAAGTCGGCCGCCGGTTCGCCCGGTCCCGAAATCTTGGGCCGAATGCCGGAATAGGCCGGTTGCAATCGTTCGGGATCGACCCCCGGCCAGAACGCGCGCACCGCGCCCAGAAACCTGGCGTGCCGGTCAGGCGAAACTTCGTAATCGAGCGTGTCGATCCATTCCACGTCCGGCCCGAAGCGCGCCCCTCCGCCCATGTCCAGCGTCAGATGCGTGCCAAGGCCGCCCGGCTCGGGCACCGGGTAGATCAGGTGGCGAAAGCGGGTGCTGCCCGAATAGCTGAAGTAACATCCCTTGGCATAGCGCGTGGCCGGGATGTCGCGCTCGTCCATCCCCTCCACCGCGCGGGCGACCTCGCTGGCCCACAGGCCGGCGCAATTGATCACCCGCCGCGTCGTCAGCGCGGGTTCGTCCTCGCCTTCCAGATACACCGCCCAGCCTTCGGGAATGCGGCGGATGGCGCCGATCCGCGTGGCGCAGGCCAGAACCGCGCCATGCGCTTCCGCCTCGCCCAGCAGCGCGGTCATGTAGGCGTGGCTGTCGATGATGCCCGTGGAGGGGGAAAAGATCGCGCGTTCGCACAGGATGTCCGGCTCGGCCGCGCGCACCGCCGCGCCATCCATCCACGCAAGGTCCTCCACCCCGCTTGCCCGGGCATTGTTCAGGATCGCGTCCAGCGCGGGCACCTGTTCGGTGCGCGTCGCCACGATGAACTTGCCGCTGCGGCGATAGGGCACGCCGTGGCTGTCGCAAAAGTCATACAGCGCGTCGCGCCCGGCCACACACAGCCGCGCCTTCAGGCTGCCCGGCGCGTAGTAGATGCCGGCGTGGATCACCTCGGAATTGCGCGAGGACGTTTCCATGCCGAAGTGGGCGGCCCGCTCCGCGATGATGGTTTCCATGCCCTGCATCGCCAGCGCGCGCGCCACCGCAAGGCCGATCACGCCTCCGCCGATCACCAGCGCGTCCAGTTGAGCCTCGGCCATCGACGACCCATCCTTTTGCCAAGTTGAAGCGTTTCAAGTTTCGCCTCATAGGGCCTCGTGACAGGGCAGCACAAGGCGTCTGCCCCCCGGCAAAAGGACTAGGGCATGGCGCGCGCCGACTATGGATACTTCACGCAGGCGACCACCCGCTGGGCCGATTGCGATGCCTATGGCCACGTCAACAACGCTCAGTATTACAGCTTCTTCGATACCGCGCTGACCACCATGCTGGTCGAACGCGGCGTGCTGCGTTCGACGCACTGGAACGCGATCGGGCTATGCGTGGAAAGCCAGTGCCAGTTCCACGCCAGCCTCGATTTTCCCGCCACGCTCGATATCGGCGTGCGGATCGGGCGGCTGGGCGGAAAATCGGTCCGCTACGAACTGGCGATCTTTACCGCCGGGTCCGAAACCCCCGCTGCCACGGGCTATTTCGTGCACGTTTTCGTCGATCCGGACACTCGCCGCCCGGTCGAACTGGCGCAAGGGCAACGCGACGCGCTGGCCGATCTCGTCCACGAAAGTTGAGAT
>JBDLVU010000029.1:0-27080 GCA_039804665.1 Pseudomonadota bacterium
TCGGTGTAGCCGCGTTCTTCCCCGACATAGGCGAAGTCGAAGTTCGGCGCTGCCAGCGGCAGGTTCGCCCGCATCCGCGCCACGAGATCGGGATTGGCGATGTAGGGACGGCCGAACGAAACCGCGTCCGCATTGCCCCCCGCGATGCAGGCATCGGCCGCCGGGCCATCAAAGCTGCCGTTCTGGATCAGAACCCCGCGAAAGATCGCGCGCACGCGATCGACAACCGGATTTTCGGGCTTTTCCATGAAGCCCGAAGCAATCGGTTCGATCAGGTGGAGATAGGCCACGCCGAACTCCTGCGCGATCTGCGCCACCGCTTCGGCCAAGGCGCCGGGATTTTCATCGCCCATGCCCTTGCGTTCGCTGGTCGGACTGATGCGGATGCCGACACGATTGGCCGGCACTTCGCGCACCACCGCTTCCAGCACATCGCGCAGCAGGCGGGTGCGGTTGGCAAGGCTGCCACCGTAATCGTCGGTGCGGCGGTTGGTGTTCGATTGCAGGAATTGGTCAATGATATAGCCATTTGCGGCATGAATCTCGACACCGTCGAACCCTGCGCGCACTGCATTGGCCGCGCCGCGACCGTAGGCGGCGATGATGTGCGCGATGTCTTCCCCGGTCATTTCGCGCGGCACGACGTACGGCTTCATCGGCAGGAAACCGCCGGTGTAATCGGGCGGCGGAGGGGCCATCGTCTCGCCCTCTCCCGCGATGGCCGAAGGGCCAATGGGCTGCGCACCGCCGATGTAATCGGGCAGCACAAGCCGCCCCATGTGCCACAACTGCGCGAAGATGCGCCCGCCCGCCGCATGGACCGCTGCGGTCACGCCCTGCCAGCCGGTGACCTGCGCATCGTTCCAGATGCCGGGCACGCGATGCCAGCCCATGCCCATCGGATCGATGGCGGTGGCTTCGGACACGATCAGCCCGCAATCGGCGCGCTGCGCGTAGTACGTGCCCATCAGCGCGGACGGCACATTGTCCACACTGGCGCGCGCGCGGGTGAGCGGGGCCATGACCACGCGATTGGGCAGGGTCAGGCCACCAAGGTCCAGCGGACGGAACAGCGATTCAAGGCTCATGGTGCAAGTCCTTCAGGAAGTGAGGCCCATCGCGGCACGCGCGGCGGCATAATCGGCGGCCAGCCAATCGATCCAGTCACCAGCGGGTTCCGCCCGCTTGACCGCGCCGATGCCCTGCCCCGCGCTCCAGATTTCCTTCCACGCCTTGGCATTGTCGCCGCCGCCGTCGATGTTGATGCCCCCGCCGGCACGCTTTTGCAGGTTATCCGGATCAAGCCCGTGTTCCAGCAGCGACGGCCGCAGGAAGTTGGCGTTGACGCCGGTGAAGCAATTGGTGGTGACGATGTCCTTTGACGCGCCTTCCACGATCATCTGCTTGAACCCGTCCTGCGTGGCCGCTTCGGTCGAAGCGAGGAAAGGCGAGCCGATATAGGCAAGGTCCGCGCCGAGAACTTCGGCCGCGAGCACCGAGCGGCCATTGGCGATGCAGCCCGACAGCAGCAGCAGGCCATCCCACCATTCGCGGATTTCCTGCATCAGGGCGAAGGGCGAGGTATCGCCCGTGTGCCCGCCCGCGCCCGCGCCCACGGCGATGATGCCATCGACGCCCATTTCCGCGCATTTCCGCGCGTGGCGATCCTTCACCACGTCCTGGAAAACAAGGCTGCCATTGGCCTGAAGCTCGCGCACCAGATCGGGATTGGCCGCAAGCGCCAGCACCACGATCGGCACCTTGTGGCGCAGCACGACCTCAAGATCGGCATCCAGCCGCGAATTGCTTTTGTGCGCGACGAGGTTGATCGCATAAGGCGCATCGCCCACGCTGGCGCGGATGCGGGCGATATCGTCATCCAGAGCGGCGTTGGAACGCGGATTCAATGCGGGCATGGAGCCGATGATGCCGGCCTTGCACTGCGCGATCACGAGATCTGCGGTAGAGGCGATGAACATCGGCCCGGCCATGACCGGCAGGCGCAGACCCGCCTTGAGCGATTGGGCTAATTCGCGTCCCTTCATTGATCCCTCCATTCGATTTCGCCGCCATCGAGAACCTTTCGGTCCCCGACATGCGCGGTGAAGCGCGCGGCATCGCCATTGTTCCAAACGCGAAATTCCAGCGCGTCACCCGGCAGTACCACGCCGGAAAAACGGCAGGAGAGCAACGAAACGGCAGCCGGATTGTAACCGAGAGCGCGCGAAACGGCGACGCCCGCCATGCCATAGCTGGCAAGCCCATGCAGGATCGGCCGTGGAAAGCCCGCCTTCGCCGCAATCACAGGATCGAGATGCAGCGGGTTCCAATCGCCCGACAGACGATAGATCAGCGCCGCGCGCGGGCTGGTAACAACGGTATGTACCGCGTCGGGTTCACCCTGCGGCGCTACAGCATCGTCACGCGGGGCGGCTGGCCCGCCGAAGCCGCCATCGCCACGCAACAGCAGCGTCTGACGGAGACGGCAATAGAGCGCGCCGGTCTGCGCATCGGCGATCCGGCGTTCGAGCACAAGCACCGCGCCCCTGCCTTCGCCCCGGTCGGTCAGCGAGACGACCTGTGCCGATCCGCGCACGGCGGCTGCGGCGGGCATGGGCACGGGAAATTCCGCCCACTGCGCCGAATGGACCAGCTTGCCAAAATCGACGCCCAGCGCCGGATCGCGGATCCACATGCCCGGCGTGCAGCGGGTGACGGCGAATGTCGGCAGCACCGCGCCTGCACGCTCATCGAGAAAGGGCAAGTCCGCCGCGTCGAGCGGATCGGCGCCCAGACCCACGCCCAGCGCATAGAGGATCGCATCGCGCGCGACGTAGGCTTCTTCCGGCTGGCCGAAATCGTACGCGAGGATGGCAGCGGGATCGATCATCTTACACCGGATCCCACGTGAACCAGTCACCCGAACGGTGCAGCGGATAGAAATCGTTGGCAAACTGCGGGAACACGCGCTCGGTGATCGCTTCGGGCGTCCAGCCTTCGGCAGTGTGCGCGGTGCGGACCGGGCGCGGTTGCGAGAACAGGTAGATTTCGTTGTTGCGCACGCCGAAGATCTGGCCGGTGACCTTGGCCGCCGCATCGCTGCACAGCGCCACGCAGAACGGGCCGATCTTGTTGGCGTCCAGCTTCTTCAACCCCTCCACGCGCGCCTGCTGTTCGGGGGTTTCGGTGGGGATGGAATCGATCATGCGCGTCCACGCCCACGGCGCGACGGCATTGGACCGTACGCCAAAGCGCTGCATGTCGAGCGCGATGGACTTTGAAAGGCCAACGATGCCCAGCTTGGCCGCCGCATAGTTCGCCTGCCCCATGTTGCCGACAAGGCCGGTGGATGAGGTCATGTGGACGTAAGATCCGCTGCCCTGTTCCTTGAAGAAAGGCGCTGCGGCGCGGCTGGTGTTGAAGCTGCCCATCAGGTGAACTTCGATCACCGCGCGGAAATCGTCCGGCCCCATCTTGTGGAAGAACACGTCTCGCAGGTTTCCGGCGTTGTTCACCACGCCATCGATCCGGCCGAAATTGTCGACCGCGTCCTTGACCATGCGACCGGCGCCTTCCCAATCGGACACGCTATCGTGGTTCGCCACTGCCCGGCCGCCCAGCGCGCGGATTTCCTCTACCACCAGTTCGGCAGGCGACGCGCCTTCCTGCCCCTCGCCCGTCAACGAGACGCCGAGATCGTTGACCACGACCGCCGCGCCCGCCTTGGCCATCGCCAGCGCGATGCCCCGGCCCACGCCGCGCCCCGCGCCGGTGACCAGAACGGCTTTTCCATCCATCAGACCCATGTCGAAGTATCCTCAATAGCTCTTTGGAAGATCGAGAACTTTCTCGGCAATGAAGCTGAGAATGAGCTGCTCGGTAATGGGCGCGAGACGCGTCAGCGCGGATTCGCGGTAAAGCCGTTCGACATGGTATTCCTTGGCGTAACCCATGCCCCCGTGGGTAGCGACCGCCTGCCACGCGGCATCATGGCACGCGCGCGCGGCGAGGAACTTGGCGGCATTCGCCTCGGCCCCGCAAGGCTGGCCGCTATCGTAAAGGCGGGCGGCCTTTTCGATCATCAGCCACGCGCTTTCCAGATAGCACCAGCGTTCCGCCAGCGGATGCTGTATGCCCTGGTTCATGCCGATGGGGCGATCAAAAACAACGCGTTCGCGCGCATAGTTCACACCGCGCCGCAAGGCATCGGAGCCAATGCCCATGGCGGCGGCGGCGATCAGGATGCGTTCGGGGTTCAGGCTGTGGAGGATATAGGAGAAGCCCTTCCCTTCCTCACCGATGCGGTCCTCGTCGGGAATGAACAGGCCATCGATGAAAATCGCGTTCGAATCCACCGCCTTGCGCCCCATCTTCGGGATCAGGTGCACGTCGATCTTGGTGCGGTCGAGATCGGTGTAGAAGATGGTGATGCCGTCGGTGGGCTTGGCGCAATCCTCGAACTTCGTGGTGCGCGTGAGCAGCATGATCTTGTTCGCGACCTGTGCGGTGGAGGTCCACACCTTTTGCCCGTGGACGATATAGCCGCCGGGCACCTTTTCCGCGAAGGTCTTGATGCGGGTGGTGTTGAGGCCGGCGTCGGGCTCGGTAAAGCCAAAGCAGACCTGGTCCTCTCCGGTGACGAGGCGTGGCACCCAGCGGGCCTTTTGTTCGGGCGTGCCCTTCACCACGATGGGGTGCGGGCCGAACAGGTTGATGTGGATGGCCGATGACGCCGCGAACCCGCCGCCGCACGCAGCGACTTCGCGGATCATGGTCATCGCCTCGGTCACGCCGAGGCCGGAACCGCCGAATTCCTCGGGCATGGTGATGCCCAGCCAGCCGCCTTCGGCCATCGCGCGGTGGAATTCGCGCGGGAACTGGCCATCGTTGTCACGCGCGAGCCAGTATTCGTCGTCGAACGGCGCGCACACGGCGCGCACGCCTTCGCGGATGGCGTTGAGGTCTTCTTCGGTGGGAAGCGGGCGGGAAGCGGTCATGCGGTCTCTCCTGCCGAGGCGAGCGTCTTTTGCGCGGCCTTGAGGTGGGGGATGTCGTACATCTTGCCGTCGATGCCGAGCGTGCCGGCCTCGGGGCTGGCGGCGAAGGCATCGACGATGCGGCGGGCGTGGGCGATCTCGTCGTCCGACGGGGTGAAGCAGCGGTTGATCGTGTCCACCTGATCGGGGTGGATGGCGATACGGCCGGTAAAGCCATCGCGGCGGGCGCGGCGGCAATCGCGTTCAAGCCCTTCGGCATCGCGGAAATCGGCATAGAGCGTGTCGATGGGCGCGACCCCGGCCGAAGCGGCGGCGAACAGGCACAGCGCGCGGGCGATGCGATAGGGTTCGGTCCAGCTGCCGTCGGCCTCCTTGTTGTCGGTGGCGCCGATGGCGGCGGCGAGGTCTTCGGCGCCCCAGGTCAGGCCCACGAGGCGCGGGTGCGGCGGGGTGTAGCTACCCAGCGCAAACATCGCCTGCGGCGTTTCAGTGCTGACCACCGCGATCCGGACGGCGCCGTGCTTCATGCCGGCGGCGGTTTCCAGCGTGTCGATCATCGCCGCGATCATGGCAATGTCGCGCGCGCCATTGGCCTTGGGCACAAGGATTCCGGCAAGACCCGGGCGCACCACGGCCTGAAGATCGGAGGCGGTAAGGCCGCTTTCCAGCGGGTTCACCCGCACGAACAGCCGGGCGGGGATTTCGCCGGCACGGGCCAGCCAGCCGGCAACCCGCGCGCGGGCTTCGACCTTCTGCCCCGGCGCAACGGCATCCTCCAGATCGAGGATCAGCACGTCGGCGCCGGTGGTGATGGCGCGGGCGAACTTCTTGTCGCTGTCGCCCGGCACGAACAGGAGCGAGCGCAGCCTCATGACGGCTTCTTCAGCATCAGCGCGTTGCGCACGGTGCGGCAGACCACTTCGTCCCGCTGGTTGAGACCGAGGTGTTCGAACGTGACGATGCCCTGCGTGGGGCGCGATTTGCTTTCCCGCAGGTCCAGCACGCGCGTTTCGGCGCGGATGGTATCGCCCGAGAACACGGGGCGCGGAAACGTGGTGTCGGTCATGCCGAGGTTGGCGACCGTGGTGCCGAGCGTCGTTTCCTGCACAGTCAGGCCGATCACCAGCCCCAGCGTGAAGATCGAGTTCATCAGCGGCTTGCCGAACTCGGTGCCCTCACAATAGGCATGATCGATATGGATCTGCGCCGGGTTGTAGGTCAGCGAGGAAAACAGACTGTTTTCATAGTCTAGCACGGTCTTCCTCACCTCGTGCCTGAAGACCTGCCCCACGGTGAATTCATCGAACCAGAGCCCTGCCATGGCGTTTCTCCCTTATCAGTTCAGGCGGCCGAGGATGGCCACGGCGGCGACGCTGTTGAACGGCGACCCGCCCAGGTTGTGGGTGAGGCCGAAATCGGCCTTGGCGCGCTGGCGCTCGCCCGCGCGGCCCTGCAACTGGTTGTAAACCTCGTAGGCCATGCGCAGGCCCGAGGCGCCGACCGGGTGGCCGAAGCACTTGAGCCCGCCATCGAGCTGGCACGGGATCGCACCGTCGCGGTCATACCGGCCATCGAGGATATCGACGGGCGCGCGGCCATCGTCCGAAAGGCCGAGGTCTTCCATGATGACCAGTTCGGTGATCGAGAAGCAGTCGTGCACCTCGGTGAGGTCGATCTCCGCACGCGGATCGCGGATGCCGGCTTCGGCATAGGCGCGGGCCGCGGCGGCGCGGGTGTTGGGCACGGAGGCGCCGTCCCAGCCGCTGCACTGCATTTCCCAGCCGTTGCTGGCCGAAAGCTGGATTGCCTTGATCGTCACCGGATCGGCCTTGCCCAGCGCGCGGGCGATTTCGGGCGTGGTGACGATGGCGGCGGCGGCCCCGTCCGACACGCCGCAGCAATCGAAGAGGCCCAGCGGATCGGCGATCAGCGGCGCATTCAGGATCTTGTCCATGTCCACCGCACCGCGCAGGTGCGCCTTGGGCGAAAGCGCGCCGTTCTGGTGGCTCTTCCACGAAACGTGCGCCATCGCGCGCTTCAGGTCCGCCGCATCGACGCCGTGGCGCGCAGCATAAGCGCCGGCGAGCTGGGCAAAGGTGCCGGGGGCCGAGCCGTAGGGCATCCACAAATCGTTCTGCACGCCCTTGGTGCGCAGCGGCAGGCCGCCGTAGCCGGTATCCTTGAGCTTTTCGACGCCGATGGCGAGCGCGATGTCGACCGCGCCGGAGGCCACGGCATAAGCCGCGCCGCGCAAGGCCTCGGTGCCGGTGGCGCACATGTTTTCGACGCGTGTCACGGGGATCTGGGCGAGCCGCAGGGCGTGGGCGGCGGGCAGCGCGCTGTTGCCCACGTTGATATCGTCGAGCGCGTTGCCGACCCATGCCGCGTCGATCCGGCCACGGTCGACACCGGCGTCAGCCAGCGCCTCGGCAAAGGCTTCGACCATCAGGCCATCGGCGCCGACGTCCCAGCGTTCGCCAAAGCGGGTGCATCCCATGCCGACGATGGCGACCTTGTCACGAATGCCGGTGGCCATCAGGCGTCTCCCAGTTGCGGGCGGGCCACGGGCGCCGCCTTCCAGAAATAGGTGCGGAAACCGAGCCGCGCGTTGCGCGACTTGATGCGCAGGCGCATGGCCACGCGCTGCCCCACGGCAAAGCCGGCTTCGGGGCGGTCGATCATCTCCATCAGCACGCGCGCGCCCCCGCCCCCGAACAGGTCGTCGAACTGGACGAGGCCGAAATCGAACGGCGGATCGGGCGTGAAGTTGAGCCGGTCGGCCGTGACCGAAACGATCGTCGCCTCCATTTCGGCAAGGCGCACGTCCTCCAGCACTTCGGGCTGGTCGAGCGCGGGATTGACCGGCAGCGGGCTCTTGGGAAACTGCACATTGCCCAGGCTGTCGCGCCCGCCGATGAAGCCGATCATGTCGCGGCCCATACGTTCGAGCACGGTGGCCTGCGCCTTTTGTTCGAATTCGGCGCGCATGCCCCAATCAAGGTCGATGCCCTCGGCAAGGCTGAGGAAACGCGAATAGCGGGTGAGCGACTGCCCCTGCCCCAGCGCATCGCGCATCGCGGCGGCACCCGGAACCGGCGCGAGAACGCGAAACACCATCGCGTCGATCCCGCTGCCAAAACCTGCGAGGAGCACGAAATCGCCTGGGCTGGCGGCGGCGAACGCGAGGCCGAGCGCATAAAGGGCGTGGGCAGTACCCAGATCACCCGCCCGGTCGGCCAGCGTTTCGCAGTGGTTCGGCGCGGCGCAACGCAGCGCCTTGGCCGCCGCACGCCAGGTGGCCGAAACAGGCTCCGCACAGCCGACATGGGCGATTTGGTCCGGCGCGATCCCGGCGCTTTCGCACGCGGCACGGATCGCGGGCACGAACAGTTCGGCAACCGCGACATCGCGCACGAAGCGTTCTTCGTAGGCGTAGGACGCGGGATGTTCGCGCGAGGCATAGCGATCAACCAGATCGTGGGTGAGCGTAGCCTGCCCGACGAGCTGCGCCACGGCGCCTTCTCCCGTACGGACGGCGGCGGCCCCATCACCGAAGGCCAGCTGCGCCGCGCTACCGGGCTGGGTGGGCCGCTTTTCACCCGCGATCACCAGCTCCGACGACCCGGCGTGCAGCGAATCGAGCAGCGCGGTGGTGGCGGCGCGGCGGCAATTGGCGGCGTCGGAGGTGCGCACGGTGCGCGGCAGGGCCAGCGCATCCAGCGCGATGGCGCTTTGCGCGCGGTCGGTGAAATAGGCGGAGGTGGAGGCGAAACGCAGCGCGGCAGGCGGCGCGCCATCGGACAATCCGCGCGCGGCTTCCACCGCCATTGTCAGCGCATCTTCATCCCAACCCGCGACGGCACGCGCGCCGCCGCGCGGCATCGGTAGGCCGGACCACGAAAGCTCCTTGGCCGCCGCCTTTCGATCAAGGCGCAGCAGCGGAAGGTATCCCCCGACATCCACGATTCCGTATGCCACTTAACCCCTCCGCAAACATATTTACCGTCACCCTGATTATCGGAATTCGCTCCGAAAATCCGAGGCTCGCCTTGACAGGCTCGAATCATGTAGTAAACAGCTTCACATTATCTGGCAAGACCCGAGACGGAGAGGGGCATGGCAATTTTCAGCAAGGAGGCACTGGACGGCAAGGCCGTGCTGGTGACCGGCGGCGGCGGCGGACTGGGGCGCGAGATCGCGCACGCCCTGTCCACCCTGGGCGCCCACGTGCACATCTGCGGCCGTCGCGCAGCACTGCTGGAGGCAACCGCCAAGGAGATCACGGCCGAGACCGGCTCCGCCGTTTCGCACCACGCCTGCGATATCCGCGATGCCGACGCGGTGGATGCGATGATCGAGGGCATCTGGCAGCACGAGCCGCTGACCGGGCTGGTGAACAATGCCGCCGCCAACTTCATCGCGCCGACCAAGGAACTTTCGGCCCGCGGTTTTCGCGCGGTGACCTCTACGGTGATGGACGGGTCGTTCCACGCCACGCTTTCGTGCGGCAAGCGCTGGATTCGCGATGGCATTCCGGGTTCGGTGGTTTCGATGCTGACCACGTGGGTGTGGACCGGCTCCGCGTTCGTCGTGCCCTCGGCCATGGCCAAGAGCGCGATCCACGCCATGACGATGTCGCTGGCGGCGGAATGGGGACCTTATGGCATCCGGCTTAACGCCACCGCGCCCGGCCCCTTTCCCACCGAAGGCGCCTGGGACAAGCTGAACCCCATTCCCGACACCCAAAGTTCGGCCACCAATTGCGACACCGTGCCCATGCGGCGGTTCGGCCAGATGCCCGAACTGACCAACCTGGTGGCCTATCTGCTGTCGGACGCGAGCCCGTACCTGACCGGGCAGACCATCGCCATCGATGGCGGGCAGCACCTCGCCGGACCCGGCACTTTTGCCGATCTTACCAACCTGACGCCCGAACAATGGAAGGCCGCGCGCGATGCGATCGCCGCTTCCGTTGCCAAGGAAAAGTCGCAGCGCGCCTGAGGGGGCCATCCGATGATCGAAAGAAACCTGTTCCAGCCCGAACACGAGATGTGGCGCGAAACCGTGCGCCACTTCGTGGAAACCGAAATCGTCCCCTTCCACGACCAGTGGGAAAAGGACGGTATCGTGCCGCGCGAACTGTGGCTGAAGGCCGGCGCGGCGGGCCTGCTGTGCTGCACCGTGCCCGAGGAATACGGCGGGCTGGGCCTGGATTACCTGTTCGACGTGGTGGTGTTCGAGGAACTGTGGCGCGCAGGCACCAGCGGCCCCGGCTTCCTGATCCACACCGATCTTGTCGCCACCTATATCCTGACCTTCGGCAGCGAAGAGCAAAAGAAGCATTGGCTTCCCAAGATGGTGAGCGGCGAAGCGATCGGTTCGCTGGGCATGACCGAGCCGCACGCCGGCAGCGACCTTAAGGCCATCCGCACCAAGGCCGAACGAGATGGCGAGGACTTCGTCATCAACGGGCAGAAGGTGTTCATCTCCAACGGCCAGATGTGCGACGTGATCGTGCTGGCGACCAAGACCGACAGCGCGGCCGGCGCCAAGGGCGTGACGCTGTTCCTGGTGGATGCCAGCCTGCCCGGCTTCAACCGGGGCCAGAACCTCGACAAGCTGGGAATGAAGGCGCAGGACACGTCCGAGCTGTTCTTCGACAACCTGCGCGTGCCGGCCGATGCCATGCTGGGCGAGGAAGGCCAGGGCTTTGCCCTGATGATGACCAAGCTTTCGCAGGAACGGCTGGCGCAGGCGATCCGCTCTGCCACCGTGACCGAGACGGTAATCGACTATACGGTTGACTACACCAGCGAGCGCAAGGCCTTTGGCCAGAGCATCGCCGACTTCCAGAACACGCAGTTCGTGCTGGCCGACCTGAAGGCGCGGGCAGTGATGGCACGCGTGTTCACCGACAAGTGCATCGAACTGTTCATGCAGGGCAAGCTCGATCCGGTGGACGCGGCGATGGCCAAGATGGTCACGTCCGAACTGCATTGCGAGACGGTCGACAAGTGCCTGCAACTGTTCGGCGGCTGGGGCTATATGTGGGAATATCCCATTGCCCGCGCCTATGCCGACGCGCGCATCGTCAAGATTGCCGGCGGGTCGATCGAGGTGATGAAAACGATCATCTCGCGCGAGATGTTCAAGGGCAGGCTGAGCCGGAAAAAGTGAACCGGCTTACGTCCCCTCTTGCGCAAGGCGCGTCAACGGGTAGTCCGGGTGAACCTTCACCCGGAGTTTCCTTGATGATCCAGAAAAACCTCGATGCCGCCCTGCGCTTCGGCTTCCTGATCCACGACGTGTCGCGCCTGCGCCGGATCGTGGTGGACCGGGCGTTGAAGCCGCTGGGGCTGACACGTTCGCAGTGGTGGGTGCTGGCGTTCCTGTCGCGCCGCGATGGCATGACGCAGACGGCGCTCGCCGCCGATCTCGACCTGACCAAGGTGGCCATCGGCGGGCTCATCGACCGCATGGAAAGCGGCGGTTTCGTGGAACGTCGCGCCGATGAACGCGATGCGCGCGCGCGCCGCGTCTATCTGACGCGCGCGGGGCAAAAGCTGGTTTCGACGATCCGCGAGAGCGTGGACGCGGTCGAGGCCGAAATCCTGGCCACGGTCACCGAGGACGAACTCGATGATGCGGCCAATGCGATGATCAAGATCAAGGGCCGCCTGCTGGAAATCGTGGGTGGCGAGGCTGAAGGCGGGCAGGAGTTCGACACCTGACCGCTCCGAATTGACGGAGGAAACACGTGAAGGGATTGGAAGGCAAGGTCGCCATCGTTACGGGCGGCGGACAAGGCATTGGCAGGGCGCTGACCCTGCGGCTTGCAGCCGAAGGGTGCAAGGTCGCCATTTTCGACCTGAGCCCCGCGGCGGGCGAGGAAACCGCCCGGCTGGCGGGCGAAGGCGCCACGGTGCGCACCTGGCAGCTGGACGTGAGCGACCTTGCCGCCGTGCAGGACGCTGTGGAGGCGGTCGAGGCTGAACTCGGCCCGATCTGGGCGCTGGTGAACAACGCCGGGTGGGACCGCCCCGCCCCGTTCCTCAAGACCACGCCCGATTTCTGGGACAAGGTGATTGCCATCAACCTGAAGGGCAATCTCAACACGCACTTCGCCGTGGCCGGCAAGATGGCCGAGCGCGGCGGCGGGCGCATCATCAACATCGCGTCGGACGCGGCCAAGGTCGGCACCGCGATGGAAGCGGTCTATTCCGCGTGCAAGGGCGGCCTGATCAGCTTCACCAAGTCCATCGCGCGCGAACTCGCCCGCAAGGGCGTGCTGTGCAACTGCGTGTGCCCGGGGCCGACGAACACCCCGATGATGGCCGAAGTGGCGGGCACCGGCCCCGAAGCCGAAAAGTGGAAGGCGTCGCTGGAGCGCGGCATTCCGCTGGGCCGCATGGGCGAACCCGAAGACTACGCCGGGATCGTGGCGATGCTGGCTTCCGACGACGGCGCCTACATCACCGGGCAGGCGATTTCCGTCTCGGGCGGGATGAACATGATCTGAGGGGGTCCCTCCCCCCTCCTTCCCCCATCAATTCCGAAAGGAACAAGACATGCAGTTCGAGGACATCCTCTATGAAGTGCGCGGCCGCGCCGCGTGGGTCATCATCAACCGCCCCAAGCTTTACAACGCCTTTCGCGCGCAGACGATCGAGGAACTGATCGCGGCGTTCAAGCTGGCGGCGGACGACCGTGGCGTTTCGTCGGTCGTGCTGACCGGCGCGGGCGACAAGGCCTTTTGCACCGGCGGCGACCAGAGCGCCAAGGACGGCCAGTACGACGGCCGTGGCATCGTGGGCCTGCCCATCGACGAATTCCAGTCGATCATCCGCGATATCCCGAAGCCCGTGATCGCCCGCGTCAACGGCTTCGCGGTGGGCGGCGGTAACGTGTTCGCCACGCTATGCGACCTGACCATCGCGGCCGACACCGCCAAGTTCGGGCAGGTTGGCCCCAAGGTCGGATCGGTCGACGCCGGCTGGGGCACCGCGTTCCTTGCCCGCCATGTGGGCGACAAGAAGGCCCGCGAAATCTGGTTCCTCAACCAGATGTACACCGCGCAGGAAGCCGCGGACATGGGCCTCGTCAACAAGGTCGTACCGGCGGCGGAACTGGACGATGCGGTGAACGAATGGACCGAGATCCTCGGCCAGCGTTCGCCCACCGCGCTCGCGCTCGCCAAGCGCAGCTTCAATGCCGACAGCGACAACATCCGCGGCATTTCCATGCTGGCGCTGAACTCGGTGAAGCTGTTCTACGACACCGAGGAATCCAAGGAAGGCATGCGCGCGTTTCAGGAAAAGCGCACGCCGGACTTCCACAAGTACGTCAAGTAAGCGGTAGCCGGGGCGCAGACCATGACCGCACGTGCCTTGCGCCCCGGTGACCTGCCCGGCGTCCTGCCGCCGGGCGGGTTGACGCTGGTCTCGTCGTGCTCGGCGGAATCCGACCTGCTATCCGCCGAAGTGGCGGGCGCAGGCGCGGCGCTGGGTGGGATGACCTTTTCCGGGGTGTTCGTTCCGGGCCTGAACAAGGCGACGTGGAACGCCGGCCCGGAAAGCGGCGTGCTGACCTTTTTCCAGACGCCGGAACTGAAGCGCGAGGGGTCTCGCAGCCGCTTTCTGCCGCTGTGCTATCAGGATATCCTGCGGCTGTATGGCCAGCAGGCGCCCGCAGCCACGCTGTTCATGTGCAGCCCGCCCGATGCCGATGGCAACTGCAGCTTCGGCACCGAAGTGGCGCATATCGCGGCGCTGTGGCGGCAAATCCCGGTGCGGATCGCGCATATCAACCCCCTGATGCCACGCACGCCGGGCGATCCGGGCATTCCCCTTTCCGCGCTGACCGGCTGGTTCGAAGCCGAACAGCCGCTGCGCACCATGCCCAGCGGTGCTACCGATCCGATCAGCGCGGCCATCGCCGCGCACGTCGCAGCGCTGGTACCCGATGGCGCGACGTTGCAGACCGGGCTCGGCAAGATCCCCGATGCGGTGCTGCGCGCGCTTTCGGGCCGTCGTAACCTGCGCCTGCACAGCGGGCTGATTGGCGACGGCGCGCTGGAGCTGGTGCAATCGGGTGCGATTGCGCCCGGTCCTTCAGCGCTGGTGGGCGTGGCGATCGGCAGCGAGGCTCTGTATGCCGGGCTGGGGCACGAAGGCTTCCAGTTCCGACCCGTGACCGTGACGCACGATCCGGCGACGCTCGCGGCGATTCCCCGGCTCGTCACCATCAATTCGGCCATGGAAGTGGACCTTTACGGCCAAGTCCATGCCGAAGCATCTTCACGCGGGTTCCTGTCCGGCCCCGGCGGCGCGGGCGATTATGCGCGCGGCGCGCGGGCCAGCGAAGGCGGCCTGCGCATCATCGCGCTGCCGTCCGAAGCCGGCGCGATCAGCCGCATCATCCCCGCCGGTTCAGGCCACGGCCCCGTCTCGCTCTCGCGCTTCGACGTCGATATCGTGGTGACCGAACACGGCGTGGCCGACATCCGCGCGCTTGGTCATGAAGACCGCGCGCAGGCCCTTATCCGCATCGCTGCCCCCGGCAATCGTGAACGCCTTGCCCAAGGCTGGCGCGACAGCATGGCCGCCCTTCAGGAGCAATGAACATGGCATCGCACAAGGTCATCATCAGCTGCGCGATCACGGGGTCGATCCACACCCCGTCGATGTCGCCCCACCTGCCCGTCACCGCGCAGGAAATCGCGGAAAGCGCGCTGGGCGCGGCCGAAGCGGGCGCGGCCATCGTCCACCTGCACGCGCGCGATCCCGAAACCGGCAAGCCCGTGCACACGCCCGAAGATTTCGAGCCGTTCCTGCGCGTTATCAAGCAGAGCAGCGACGTGGTGGTGAACCTGACCACCGGCGCATCGCCCTATATGCCCGTGGAATACCGGGTAAAGCCGGCCGAAGTGTGGAAGCCCGAAGTCGCCAGCCTGAACATGGGTTCAATGAACTTCGGCCTGTTCCCGATGCTGAAGCGGTACAAGGAATTCAAGCACGCGTGGGAGCCCGAGATGCTGGAAGGCAGCCACGATCTGGTGTTCCGCAACAGCTTCAAGGACATCCGCTATGCGCTGGAAACGCTGAACGCCACCGGCACGCGCTATGAGTTCGAATGCTACGACACCAGCCACCTGTATAACCTGCACTACTTCTGGTCCGAAGGGCTGGTTCAGGGTCCGCTGTTCATCCAGACCTGCTTTGGCCTGCTGGGCGGGATCGGCGCGCATCCGGACGACGTGATGCACATGAAGCGCACCGCCGACCGCCTGTTTGGCGACAACTATCGCTGGTCGGTTCTGGCGGCGGGCGCGAACCAGATGAAAGTGGCCGCGATGGCCGCCAGCATGGGCGGGCACGTGCGCGTGGGGCTGGAAGACAGTCTGTGGCTGGGCCGGGGCAAGCTGGCGGAAAGCAACGCCGCGCAAGTCAGCCAGGTGCGCCAGATCATCGAAGGGCTGGGCCTTGATGTGGCCAGCCCGGACGAAGCGCGGGCGATCCTGTCGCTCAAGGGCGCGGACGCGGTCGGCTTCTGATACTGAAACAACGCCACAAGGACGAATTCATGACCATTCCCGCCCTCACCCAGTTCCGCGTGGAACCGCAGGCCAACGGCCTTGTCCATCTGGTGTTCGATTGTCCGGGCAAGACGATGAACGTCTTTTCCAACAAGGCGATCCACGAACTGGGCGCCTTTGCCGAATGGCTGCACAAGGCAAGCGACGTGAAGGGCGTGGTCGTGCGTTCGGGCAAGACCACCGCGTTCTGCGCGGGCGCGGACCTGACCGAGCTGGGCGTGGCCTATGACATGATCGTGGCCGCGCCTAAGGCGGACCGCTTCGACATCGCGTTCAACCACTTCTTCCCGCTCAGCCACGCCATCCGCAGGCTGGAAACGGCGGGCAAACCGGTGGCCGCCGCGATTGCCGGCGTGGCGCTGGGCGGCGGGTGCGAACTGGCGCTGGGCGCGCATTATCGCGTGGCCACCAATGGCAAGCGCACCATGCTGGGCCTGCCCGAATGCGCCGTCGGCCTGTTGCCCGGCGCCGGCGGCACGCAACGCATGCCCCGGTTGGTGGGAATCGAGGCAGGGCTTGAGGTGCTGCTGCTGGGCCGCAACCTGCAAGGGCAGGAAGCGGTGGAACTTGGCCTTGTGCACCAGCTGGTGGACGAAGGGCAGGAAGTCGCGGCGGCAGAAGCGTGGTTGCTGTCAGACGCGGCGCACGCGGTGCAGCCGTGGGATGCGCCCGACGCCGCCCCTGCCCGCCACGCCGACATTGCCGGGGCCATCACCGCGCACCGTGACCGCGAACTGGCGCGGATGCTGGGCCACGAACCCGCGCCGCTCGCCATTCTCGATTGCGTGGAGCTGGGCTTCATCCAGCCCATCGACGGAGCGATCCGGGCCGAAATGTCGGTTTTCGCGCACCTGATCCAGCGCCGCGAGGCGCGCAACATGATCCGCACGATGTTCCTGGGCAAGCAGGCCTATGACAAGGCCGCGCGCGATGGTGGCCCGGCCGAGCCAGTGACGGCGGCGGCGGCGGCGATTGCCTCGGCGGTTGAGACTGCACTGGCCGGCACGCCCGATCTGGCGTTGGCCGGCTTTGGCGCGGCATCCGGCACGCCGGTGCGCGAACGGGCCGGCGCGGGCTATTGGCTGGATGCGCGCGCGGACCTTCGCACCGCACTTGGCCCTGTGGCGGCGCAATGTGCGGCCACCATCGCCACGCTGGACGAAGGCCAATGCCTGCAACTCGATCACGCCGTGGTACGCAACCGCGCCATTCCGGCCTATCTTGGCGGTGCCAGCGGGCTGGCCGCGCTCGAACTTTGATCATGAAAGGGCCGGCGCAATGCCGGCCCTGCCCTTACCGGGCGAGATAGACCAGCGCGATCCCTGCCCCGATCAGCGCGATGCCCATGCACTGCGCCAGCCCCATCGTGTCCCGATAGACCAGCACGCCGATCAGCGTCAGCACGGCAATCCCCATGCCCGACCAGATGGCATAAGCCACGCCCAGCGGTATCGTGCGCAGCGCCTTTGCCAGCGCGGCGAACGCGATCACATAGCCGATCAGCGCAATCGCCGCCGGTCCCAGACGCCGCAAGCCGTCGCTTTCCTTCAGTGCCGAGGTGGCGATGATCTCGGTCACGATGGCCAGCGCCAGATAAAGCCAGTTGGAGGTCATGCGCGTCCCCTGAACCGCCCCGATCCGGCGCTGCCGTTGCTCAGCCGCGATCGAAGGTCAGTTCTGTGTAAGGCTGGAACTGCTGCACGTAAGGGCGCGCGAATTCAAGGTAATCGCGGTTCCAGCAGAATTCGCACCAACCGGTGCCGGTTTCATCACCGATCTTCACGGTAACGCCGGCTTCACGCAGGACGATCTTGGGGTCCGCCTCGTAATCATACTTGGCGAAGGTCTTGCACGTGACCAGCGTGGTGCGGCCCATGTCGTCGTCCAGAAGCGCGTTGAACGCGATCTGGTGCATGTCGTCATCGAACAGGTATTCGTGCCGCACGTCGGTGACCTGCGCCATCGCGCCATCGCGGAACACGAAACCGCGCACATGCTTGGTGCCGAAAGACTGCATCTCGAAGAAGTGGATCGCGGCCGAAGGGGTGGTGGCGTGGAACCACTTGTAGTGCTGGTTCAGGCCCCAGATGCGATGGCCCCACGCATGGTCGCGCTGGCCCAGTGCCGCGAATTCGAAGCGGTCGCCGTCGATCTCCATCGTGCCGGTGATGTGGCCATGCTGTTCGGTGCGATCATCGGCGTAATAGGGCGGGCAGCCATCGGGATGCGCGCTGAACGGAAAAACCGGGTGGAAGGCTTCGAACTTGCAATCGATCTTCACCCGTTCGCCCTGAAAGGAATAGTCGGCGCGCTTGTGCGGCTCGACCACCTGAATGCGCAGGCCCTGCACGCGCCAATCCCGGAAATCCATGTCGGCGGGCACCGTCACGGCCTCGAAACGCTCCTGAATCGGGGCATCAAGCCCCGGACCGAACAGGCAGATCGCCGCGCTGGCGGTGCGGTCGGCGTTGATCCACGGGTAGATGAAGCCCGCAATGCCGCGATCGGGCAGCTGGAGCATCAGCGCCACGGCTTCGCGCGCATGGGCTTCCTCGCGCAACACGTGGCGATTGTCGTGCTCATCGGCAAAGGCGGGGATGGTCGAGCGGATGTTTTCGAAGGCCATGGGAAAAGTCCGTTGATCTGGTGGAGATGCTGGTCAGAGCGCGCCAAGGCGCGACAGGCGGCGGGACAGCGTGGTGACGCCGATCACGTCGGTCACGTTGCTGAAGCCCACGCGGCTGCCCATCGTCCAGCGGTAGAGGCTCTGGAACGAGATGAAGCTGGTATAGGCGGTGTGCCACGGTGCTGCGGCAATGGCGGCGCCGTGCATTTCCCACTGGCGTCCCTTGGCGTCGGTGATCCGCACCACCCGGTGCATGCCCAGCATGCCGACGCTTTCGGCCTCGACTTCGGCCGCGACCACGGCGCAGCTTTCGCCATCGACCACGGCATAGCCAAAGCGGAAGGTCGTGTAGACCTGCTGCCCACCCACAACATCCAGCGTGACAACAAGGTGGAAGGCGAGATCATCGCCAAAGGTCATGTGCATCCACGAAACCGGCGCGGAGTTCCATTCCGCGCGCGGCCCCCAGCTGCGATCCAGCCCATCGACGCACGAGACGGCAAACTTGCGGCCGTACAGTTCCAGTTCGCCCTCGATCCGGCCGACGAGATCGTAATGCCCCTTCGTCCAGGCATCTCCCGCGCCGGTGGAGGCTTCGGCATCGCCCTTGAATGCTTCAAGCATGGGGTTCTGCGCGGCGTCCAGCGGATCGAACGGGTCCATCAGGCCGGTGAAGTTCAGGTCGAACCGGCACAGGCCATCGCGCCCGTCGTAACGGAAGTTGTAATCGCGCGCGCCGTTGCTGCCCTTGACCGACAGGCCGTTTTCCAGCGTGAAGTCGGCCATCGTGGGCGGGCACGGGACGTGCATCGGCGCGTCGGAATAATCGACGGTCCATGCATTGGCATGAATGCCCTGATGCACGTAAATCGACGAGAGGCACACGCCGAGGTTCGGACGGCACAGCACATAGGCGTTGCCGCTGATCCGCTCTTCCGGAACCGAGAAGATCAGGAAAAGCGTTTCGGCATGGTCGAGCGACGGCGAATTGCCGTTGTGAAGGTGCAGGTCCTGTTCGGTAATCACGGGGTCAATCCACGGTTGTGCGCGTCACCAAGCGGGGGCTGGCAAGTCCTCGGGCTTCAGTTCGAAGCCGAACGGGCTGGTCCACTGGCGCGCCTGCGCCAGCAGCGTTCCGCCGTGGTCGAGCACCAGCGCATCGATCGCAGCACGCGCCTTGGGATCGGTGCAGTGACTGCCCAGCGCCGTCACGACATCGCGCAAGTGGCGAGAGCTGACATCAAAATCGGCGGTATCGGCTTCGGGATCGGCCAGCAGCGCGCGCGCCTTGGCCGCCGCGCCGGCAAGCGTGGCATCCCCGCCGACGCAGGCCGCCGCATCTTCGGCCAGCTTGGCAAGGCCGGTCAGTTCCATCCGGGCATAGCGGCGCACGTCGGGCAAGCGCGTCTTGACGAAGCCGATGGTCGCCATCGCCAGATGCAGCTGTTCCACCACGTGTTTTTCCGCCCCGCCCAGCGCGGGCGCGACCACTTCCTCAAGCGCGCGCAGGGCCACCTGCAACTGAACGTCGAAGTCCAGGTTCATCGCACCACCTCCATGAAGCAATCGCGCAAGTCCGACAGCGCGCCAAAGCCGACCGCCACCACGAAATTCACCAGCACGTCCTGATGCGTGCCGCGGATGCGCGAGGCGCGGGCAGAAGCCGCCAGCGTCAGCACCGCGATCAGGTAGCGGTTGAAGATGTTGTAATAGGTCACCCGCACCGGATCGACCGGCAGGCCCGACACCATCTCATAAGCCGCATACAACGCCTCGGCCGACATCATGCCCGAACCCAGCTGCGTTACGCCGTCCTCCGCATAGTGCGCGAACGAGGGCATCGCGGCATAGGTCAGGTCCTGATGCCGGTCGCCCAGCGTCGCCCCTTCCCAGTCGAGCCAAGCGGTGATCTTGCCGGCCGCTTCATCGAACAGGAAATTGCCGCTGCGATAATCGCCATGGACGATGGACACGTGATCCAGCGCGGGCGCGTTGTCGACCAGCCAGCGATAGACCACTTCGAGGACCGGCTCTTCCTCAACCCGGTCTTCTTCCCACACCCGGCGAATTGCGTTGACCTGCCGGATGACTGAGGCGTTCGATCCCACCTGCGGGCGTTCGAAATGGGCAAGGCCATCCTGCGCCGCCACATCGATCAGGTGCAGCTTTGCCAGCAGCCCCACGAACTCCGGCGCCAGCCGCGCGCGCAATTCGGGCCCATAGTTCTGACCCAATCCCGATACCTTGCCGGAATCGTACGAAGGCTTGGCCGCGCCCGTGACAAAGCCATAGATCATCGCGGGATAAGGCAGGAACGCGCCCTCCCCATCGACCCAGTAAGGCTTGGGCGAAGGGATGATGCCCTCCACCGCCTTCAACACCTCGAATTCGCGGTGACGGCTGGATTCGGTGACAGAAGCGGCCGGCTCCATGCGCAGGACCATGCGCTCCACCGCCTCGCCCGCACCATCCGGCCCGCGCCAGTGCAGGTCGAACAGCACCTGCAACTTCGACGCCCCGCCCGACAGCCAGCGCCCTTCGGCAATGGTCACCGGATAGCCGAGATTGGCCTCGACCAGCGCCTTGGTCCCGCTCAGCAGACGTTCCAGCGTCACGCCTTCATAGCCAGGCCCATTGCGGCGGTTCATCTTGCGGGTCAGAACCGCATCGATTTCCCGCTCCACCGGATAGCGTGCGCGGATGGAATCGATCACCGCCTGCGTCGGATGGCGCCGCTGCGCCTCGTCAATGATCTCGTATTCGCCGGCCATGGCCGTCGTTCCTCTCAATCGTAAAGCGGGTCCGCCATGTTCTGCGAAAGCGCGTATTGGCCGACGAAATCGGCGACGTGACCATAGCCGACAAGCCCCTCCGATTCCCAGCGCATCAACACCTGATAGCCAGCACTTGAAGGGTTGAAATTGTACCACGGGCCCGCCGCGATGGTCTGGCCCCGCGCGTTGTAGACTTGCCCCTGATCATCCTCGAACCGCACCTTGGCGCTGGTGGCGAGCATGTCGGTGCGCTGGGTGGTCATTTCGGCCGCCATCAGCGGGCGACGCTCTCCATTCACCAGCACATATCCATAGCGGAAACTGGGATAGACCAGCGTGCGGTTCTCGAAATCGATGTCCAGGATCATGAACGCGCGCACCGCTTCGCCCAGATCGACGTGAATCCAGGTTCCGCCCTTGTTGCCCCAGTCGTTGCGCGGGCCCCAGCTCTTGTTCACGCCCTCGATGCAATCAACCTGATAGGTCTTGTCGCGCAGACGCAGCCAGCCGGTCACGCGCCCCTTGCCTTCCAGGTGGCCGTTGTTCCAGCCGCTGTAGCCCTGCATCTTGCTGCGCGCTTGCGGCACCTGATCCGGATCGCGCGCGTCGGTCGGCACGCAGATGGCCGAATACTTGAGTTCGAACGCGCAAACGCCGTCGCGCGATTCATAACGCCATTCGTGCTCGCGCTCGTTGTGCGCCTTGAACGTCAGCCCGTTGGCCAGCGTGAAATCCGAATAGTCTTCCGGGCAGCGCAAATGCATCTGGGAATCGTTGTGATGCAGTTGCCAGGGATGCATGCACATGCCCTGATGGATCTCGATCGAGCTGTGACACACGCCCAGATTGGGCCGCGCCACCACGTACATGTTTCCGCTGATGCCGAATTCGGGCACCGAAAAGATCTGGAAGATCGTCTCGGTCCAGGTGTCGTCAGCCGCGTCGCGTTCGTGGAACTTGTAGTCGTCAGCGGTGATCATTGTAGCGATCCTGCGAAAAGTGATCCAAGCCGGCCCGCCCTTAAGGGGTCGGGCGCGCCGGCCTGAAACCCGGTCAGAACTTGTAGCGTGCCTCGACCATCCAGGTCTGCGGCTCGCCGGGGATGACGAAGTTGAGCGCGAACAGGCTCGCGAAGCCGACACCACCGGTGTAGTAGGTCTTCTTGAACGCGTTCTTCAGCAGCGCGGCCACCGACCAACCCTTGCCATCCTGTTCTTCCAGCCCGATGCGGAAGTTTGCGAGCGTGTAGCCGGCAATCTTCGTGTGCGGGTTGAGCGACAGGCCGGTCGAGCTGAAATAGTTCGACGTCTGGTGATAGGCATCGCCATGCAGCGTCAGGTTCCAGCCCGTCATCGCCGGGATGGTCACGTCGGCATAAGCCGAACCCGACCAGCGCGGAGTATCGGGATAGGTATCGAAGTTGGCATAAGTGGTCGCGCCGTTGGTGCCGAGCACCGCCACCTTGTTGTCGGTGAAGCGGGCATCGGTATGGTTCAGCGCACCGCCCAGCGACAGCCAGCTTGCCGGCTTGATCGAACCATCGAGTTCGAAACCAGTGATCTTTGCCTTGGGCACATTGACCGTCACGCCGGCCAGAGCGCCATAGACCGCAACATAGTTGGCGCGCTGGATGTTCTCGACCCACATGTTGTAGAGCGCCAGGTTGACGCGGGCGGGCATGCCGGCAACGTCACCCTTGAACTTCGCCCCCAGTTCCACGTCGGTCGCGATTTCGGGACGGTATTCGCCGCCCGAGGTGTTGGCAAAGCCCGGCGTCGGCGGAGCATGGAAGTTGAAGCCGCCGCTGCGGAAGCTGCGCCGCGACGAAGCATAGAGCATCAGGTTGGAGGTGACCTGATTCTGCAGGCCAACGGTCCAGCTCAGCTTCTTGAAGGTGTCTTCCTGCTTGGTGATGAACCGCCCGTCGGCATAGAACGGCGCGTAGCCAGGGTTCGCGGTCACCGTCCACTGGTCGTCGGCATCGCGGGCGAAGCCGATCTTTTCGGAGGTATAGCGCACGCCGCCGGTCAGCTTGAAGCCCGCAAGGCCGGTGTCGAGCGTCGCCTGCGCATAGCCGGCGATCGAGCGGCTGGTGGTGGTGCCGGCGTTGATCTGCGGCGGCGCGCCCAGCCCGTTTTCGATGAAGCTGGTGTTACGCAGGTGATCCTTCACATGCGCGTAATAGGTGCCCACCACGTAATCGAGCCGGTCGCCGAACGCCTTGCCCAGAACCTGAAGTTCGTCGGAATACTGTTCGGTCTGACCGTCGCCGCCGAACGCGCCGGTGCCAGCATTGCCGCGACCGTCGATGCCATAGCGTGTGCCGTCGATGTCGCTGGCGTCGAAGTACTTGGAATGCCCATAGCCGAACACGTTCTTCAGCTTGGCATTGTCGCCCAGTTGCGCGGTCGTGATGTTAGACACGGTCCAGTTGCGCGCGCGATGGACGCTGAGCGAGTCGACGTCGACCACGTAAGGCCCGCGCGCCTGCTGCGCGGCGGCGGCATCGGCAAGCCCCGGGAAATAGACGTTGTTGGGCACGAACGGGTTGCCGGGCACGTTATCGCCCACCGGCACGACATACGAAACCACCGGCTGGATGTTCGAACCGTTGGCGCGATAGTAATCGACCACCAGATCGTTGGTGACCGGGCCATCGGGCATCAGCGACAGGCTGAAGCGCAGGCCCAGCTTGTCTACCTTGCCGACGTTTTCGTTGTAAAAGAGATTGTGCTGGTAGCCATCGCGGTTGCGATAGACGCCGGCGAGACGGACAAGCACCTTGTCCTGCACCAGCGGACCGCTGACCGCGCCTTCAACCTGCACGTCGTTGAAGCGGCCGTAGCGGGCCGAGGCATAGCCACTGAGTTCGCGGGTCGGCTTGGTCGTGGTGAACAGCACCGCGCCGCCGGTGGCGTTGCGGCCGAACAGCGTGCCCTGCGGCCCCTTCAGCACCTGCACCGATTGCAGGTCATAGAACGCGGTGGAGCCCGAGCCGCCAACCTGCACTTCGTTCACATACGGCAGCACCGCCGGCAGCGAGCTGGTATAGGCATCGACCGTCTGGCCGCGCAGCGAGAAGTTCAGCTGGTTGTCGTTCTGGCTGGTGCGAACGATAAGGCCCGGCGCTGCGAACTGGAGATCGCGTTCCGAGGTCACGGCCTGCTTGGACAGCGCCTCGCTACCGATCACGGCCACGGCCACCGGCGTGCGCTCCAGCGCTTCGCTGCGGCGCTGCGCCGTCACTACGATTTCGGCCGAACCATCCGAGGCGGCCGCCGCGCTGTCGCTCGCCTGGGCGGCTGCCTGCGCCAGGGCAACACCCGGCACGACGCCACACGCAAGGGCAGAGCCCATCCACAGCGCGCGCTGCAAGTCCTTCAACATCCTTCCCTCCTTAACCGCGTAAGCCGGCTCTGATTTTGCGCCGATCGATCGACGCCACCCGACTCATCACTCGACATAACGATAAACCGGTTTACCGGTAGATCAAGCGTTTTCTGAATTATGGAAATCCACCTATCTACCTCTTGTTTTTCAGCGTTATATCGCTCCTGCTGATGTGTTCAAACGTTATGGATATCTATCGTTGTTGCCATGTCCATCCAACACCGATAACCTCACGGACGATCATGAAACGAGACGCATGAAGCCCCTGCCCGCGCTGCGCGACACCCTGCTGAAACTCACTATCGACCTTGCGGCCGAGGTCGGCGTGGAGCGCCTGTCGCTGCGCCAGATTGCTACGGCCGCGGGCGTTTCCACCACCGCGATCTTTCAAAACTTTGAAGGCAAGGCCGACC
The DNA here is from genome assembly GCA_039804665.1 of Pseudomonadota bacterium. Taxonomy (GTDB): domain Bacteria; phylum Pseudomonadota; class Alphaproteobacteria; order Sphingomonadales; family Sphingomonadaceae; genus Novosphingobium. The sequence goes on from JBDLVU010000029.1 coordinate 24,795, forward strand.
TTCTGGCTGCGGCGCTCGATCAGGCGATCAGCCTCGACGATGCGCTGCACGACCAGTTGCGGGACGAGGTATTCCCGCTCGTATCGAGCCATCTCGGCCTGGCCGACGCGATCGCCACCTATGTGCAGATGCGCGCGCCCCGGCGTGAAGCGCGGTTCGTGTCGGAAGTGCTGGTCAAGCTGCACGATCACCCGCAATGCCTTGGCGCGCTGGCCGCGTGGCACGATGGACGCATCGCCTTTTGGCAAGACCTGCTCGACCGACTGCAGGCGCCATCCAGCCTTGCCGTCATCATCGCGCGCTACGTGCTGATGGAAGGGATCTATGCCCACGCCATGCTGCCGCTGGGCGAATACCGCATGCTGCTGTTCGAAACCTGCCGCGCGCTGTGCGATGCGGCGATGAACGGCGGCGGCAGCGCCGAACTCGGCAGCAACGTCAGCGCAGCGCTCGGCACGGTGCCATTCGCGGTGCGCGGGCCGGCGCTGCCCGGCGCCAGCCAACCGGTCGCAGAACAATTGCTCGACACCGCGGTGGAGATCATCAACGAGTCCGGCATGCGCACGCTGAACCAGCGCGCGCTGGCCGCGCGTGCCGGCGTATCGGGCTCGCTGATTGCCTATCACTTCGGCGACATGAAAACGCTGGCGATCCAGGCGATCTGGCGCGCGCTGGTGCAAGGCATCCCCACGCAGCTCGATCCCGCCGGCGATTCCTCAACCCTGCCCAAAAGCCTGGAGGAATGGCTGCGCATCCTCGACGCCATGCTGGAAGTCGGCAACGACACCGCCTCGGGCTTCTACATCGGAGTCTCGCAGCTCTCGGCCGAGGCTTGCCTGCTGGCGACGCGCAACCCCGAACTGATGCCGCTGATCCGTTACCTTCGCAGCCTTGAAGGATGGGGCACCTATCGCGTCAGCCGCTCGATCCCCGGTGTGGCCCCCCACATTCGGCGCGACCACGCGACGGCCTTCGGCGTGTGGATCAAGGCCGAAGCGCTGCTGCGCAACGCCGGTATCAGCCACGCAGGAAAAGGTCCGCATGGCGTTCAGGAGGCGGCTGCAATGATCTTTCCGACCATGAAGGCATCGCCCTAGGCGAGCGCGTAATGACGCTGGACCCCAGATGCAGAGGCACGAGACAACACACCGGAGGGAGGTGTCAGTCCGGCGCGAAGCGCTCTTTTCCGACAAAGCACCCCTTCTCTGGCAGAGGCTCAGCTCACGAGCGCCTGCCACTCGGCCAGCACGGCCGAGTGGCGTAGTTTGCAATCCTACCTGTATACGAGGTGACGTTCCTGCCAAAAGTGATCACCAAGGGAAGCGCGCACAAACGTCAACACATACGTTGACAAATGATGGCAAATTGACATTGACGTTGATTTCCAGCGGCACCCCAGACACAAGCAAGAATGCATTCGCCAGCCGAGCCCCCGCCGGCTGGTCACCCCACGTTTCTGAAGACGGGAATCGCGTGAAAAAAGTCAGTGGCATCGGCAAGCGGCGCGTTGCCGCAGAGGGTGAATCCAGCGAGGCCTATCGCGCGAGGCGGATCGAGATAGCCGAGGCGGCCACACGCGTATTCAATCGCGTGGGACTACAACGTGCGACCCTGAAGGCAGTTGCCGATGAAATGGGTGTGGATAGAGCATCATTATATTATTATGTATCATCAAAAGAATCTCTATTTGACGAAGTTGTAAGAACAGTCGTCGAAAAGAATTTAGGAATTACAAAAAAAATCTGTAGCAGCAATATCAGCCCTCGCCGAAAGCTCCGCGAGCTTATTAGCACGCTAATGTCATCATACGGCGATCATTATCCGATATTTTACATATACATCCGCGAAAATCTGAGTCACGTTGATGAATCCCGCGCACAGTGGTCGCGCGAAATGCGGGATCTGAACCGCCAGACGACCGAAGCGGTGATCGGCATCATCGAGCAAGGCTATGCTGATGGAAGCTTCCGCAACATCGGCTCGTCCCGCGTCGTCGCCTATGGCGTGCTCGGCGTAGTGGGCTGGACCCACCGCTGGTTCCGGCCCGATCAGAGCGACGCGAACGCGCAGGAAATTGGCAATATCTATGCCGAGATGATCCTGGCGGGACTTGAATCCCCCTTCTAACCGGTTGACCAAATCACGGCACACAAGGAACCTGCACGCCCACATATTGGCGATGGCAGACCTCAGCATGTTGCGCACACCCCCAAGAGGCATGCTGGGCAACGGCGGCAGCGCCTCATAATGTCATAGTATATCATATACTTATGGTCTAATTATCGC
>JBDLVU010000030.1:0-26190 GCA_039804665.1 Pseudomonadota bacterium
CGCCACCTTGGACGCACCGCCGCCGGGCAGGATGCCCCAGTTGATTTCGGACAGGCCGAACTGCGCGTCTTCGCTGGCGATGGCGATATCGCAGCCGAACAGCGGGCCGTAGCCGCCGCCAAAGCACCAGCCGTTGATCATGGCGATGGTCGGCTTTTCATACCAGCGCAGGCGTTCGAACCAGCCATAGGATTCGCGCTGCGACTTGCGGATCGCGCCCAGACCCAGGGCCTCGGTTTCGCGGAAGTATTCCTTGAGGTCCATGCCGGCGGTCCAGGCATCACCCTCGCCGGTGAGCACCAGCACCTTCACGTCGTCGCGGAACTCCAGTTCCTCAAGCACCTTCTTCATCTGGCGGTTGAGCTTGGGGCTCATGCAATTGCGCTTTTCCGGGCGGTTGAACTTCACCCACGCGATGTTGTTCTCGACGGTGAAGGCAACGGTATCTTCTTCTGCGCGTTCGGTCATGGTTTTTGCCTTTTTCAGAAAGTGGGAATGAAATTATTCAACGGTGTAGACGTCGATGACGACCTCGTCCGGACGCCGGATGCCGCGCCCGACGAAGACCTGCCGACGCAGCCATTCGTGCGGCCCCGCCGCCACCTGAAACGTGGGCGTGGTGCGGAAATAATAGGCCGAAGGATCGACCGCCTCGCCCCGCGCCAGTCGTTCGGTCACCTCTGGCGAGGCAACGCGGACGCCGGGGTTGGTCACTTCGATCACGGTGCCATCGTCGGCGCGCAGGAAATAGTGCGCCTCGATCCGCGCGAGACCGCCAGGCAGGATGACCTGCCAGTCCCCGCCCCCGTCCGTCACCACGCCGTGCAGGCGCGGCCCGGCGACGGTGCCACCGGTGATCGGGATGAAGCGGCGGCGACCGCCATCGACGGTCCCCTGCTCCACCGGCGCGCCGATGCGGACGTGCGCGGTGAAGGCCCACGTCAGCCGCGGCGCCGGGGCTTCCTGCGCCAGCGCCGGCCCGGCGAGCAGCGAAAACGCCGCCAGCAAGGATCGCAGCGCACGCATCAGATCGGGAAGTGGCCGGGCTGGGTCTCCATGGTGATCCAGCGCAGTTCGGTGAAGCTGTCGATGCCGGCCTTGCCGCCAAAGCGGCCGTAGCCCGACGCGCCCACGCCGCCGAACGGCATTTGCGCTTCATCGTGCACGGTGGGGCCGTTGACGTGGCAGATGCCCGACCTGATCTGGCGCGCCACGCGCAGGCCCCGCGCGGTATCGCGCGTGAAGACCGCAGCAGAAAGGCCGTATTCGGTATCGTTGGCAAGTTCGATGGCGTGGGCTTCGTCACGCGCGTGGATCACGCCGACGACCGGGCCGAAGCTTTCGTCACGGAACAGCTTCATGTCCTGCGTGACGCCATCGACGACATGCGCGGGCATCAGCACGTTGTGCGTGGTTTCACCACCGGTGAGCAGTTCGGCGCCCTTGGCCACGGCATCGTCGATCAGGCTGCGGCAGTGCGCCACGGTCTTTGCATCAACCACCGCGCCCAGCGGCGTGGTGCCTTCACGCGGATCGCCCACGGCCATGCCGGAAACCTTCGCCTTGAAACGCGCCGCGAATTCATCGGCGATGGCATCGACCACGATGATCCGCTCGGTGCTCATGCAGATCTGGCCCTGATTCATGAACGCGCCGAACGCGGCGGCCTTCACCGCCTCGTCAAGATCGGCGTCCTCCAGCACGATCAGCGGCGCCTTGCCGCCGAGTTCGAGCAGGCAGGGCTTGAGCTGCTGCGCGGCGCGGACCGCGATGATGCGGCCGACGGCGGTGGACCCGGTGAAGTTGATGCGCTTGACCTGCGGCGCATCGATCAGCGCGCCGACCACGTCGGCGGCATCGGCCGGGGCGTTCGTCACCACGTTCACCACGCCTTCGGGGAAACCGGCTTCGGCGAACGCCTCGATAATCAGGGCATGCGTGCGCGGGCACTGTTCGCTGGCCTTGAGAATCACCGCGTTTCCGCAGGCGAGCGGCACGGCAATGGCGCGCACGCCCAGGATGATCGGCGCGTTCCACGGCGCAATGCCCAAGATCACGCCAACCGGTTCGCGCAAGGCCATGGCGAGGCAGCCGGGCTTGTCAGAGGGGATGACTTCGCCAGAGATCTGCGTGGTCAGTGCGGCGGCTTCACGCACCATGCTGGCGGCAAGACCAAGGTTGAACAGCGCCCAGCCCTTTGTGGCACCGATTTCACCCATCATCGCATCGACGAACGCATCGGCGCGCGCTTCGAGCGCGGCGGCGGCCTTCATCAGCACGGCGCGGCGGGCGTTTGGCCCCATCGCGGCCCAGGCGGGAAACGCTGCGGCAGCGCGCGCGGCGATGGCGGGCATATCGGCGGCCTGCATCGCTTCCGCACTGGAAGCGACCGACCCGGTCATGGGGTTGATGCGTTCGAAGATCATGGCGACTCTCCCTTACTGTTATGTTTTATAGCAATCAGCGGAAGCACTGCCAACTTCTTTCGTTGCGCAGGGGCCGCCGGGGCCATTTCAGACCTAGCCTTAATTGCAGGTCACGCATCTGTGACGGGGCAGCGCCATTTTCTGCATACGATTTCACGTTGACGAAAACCCGTGGATTCAAGGGAGTTAAAGTCCCGAAAACCCTGAGGATCGGCGCAGCGACAATGATACGGGTGCGTTTTTTGCAATTGGAGTTGCTGGTTTCGCACTTGCGACGACTCGGCCGGAAGCCCATTTGGAGCAGGCCTTTCAGGCATCCTCTCCCAAACTTTCCAGGGCCGCACGGCAACGTGTGGCCCCTTTTTTTGCCCGCGTCAGGCGTGCGGCAGGATCACCGTGCGGCCAAGGACGGCGCGATCGCGCAACGCCTCGAACGCGGTGCGCCACTGGTCCAGCGGCACTTGCGCATGGACATGCGGGCGGATGCGCCCTTCCCCCGCCAGCCGCAGGATCGCTTCATGGTGTTCGCGCCCATGATCGGGAAAGCGGCGACCATATTCGCCCGCGCGCACCCCGATGACCGAAAAGCCCTTGATCAGCGGGATATTGGCGGAAAGCTGCGGAATGCGGCCCGAGGCAAAGCCGACGACGAGCAGGCGGCCGGCAAAGGCGGTGTAGCGACAGGCTTCGTCAAACACGTCCCCGCCGACCGGATCGAACACGAGATCGGCGCCTGCGCCGCCGGTCAGCGCGCGGATTTCGTCGCGCAGGCCGGTGGGACCGACCAGCACGTGATCCGGGGCGTGAAGCGCGGCAAGCGCGGCGGCCTTTTCTGCGCTGGAGACCACCGCGATGACCCGCAGGCCGAGCGCGCGGGCAAGGTCGACAGCGGCCAGCCCAACGCCGCCGGTGGCGCCATGCACGACCAGCCATTCGCCCGCCTGCGCGCGGCCCAGCCGCACCAGCGCCACCCACGCGGTGAGATAGGCGATGCGCAACGCCGCGCCCTGCGCCACCGAAAGGCCATCGGGCAGAAAGTGAACAGCGCCGGCCGGAAAGCAGCCGTATTGCGCGATGGCGCCGGTGAGGCCGCCGGCGATGACGCGGTCGCCCGGCGAAAATCCGGTCTGCCCGCCGGCCTGTTCAACCACGCCCGCGCATTCCATGCCGGCGATGTAGGGCAACGGCGGGCGGGCCTGATAAAGCCCCTGCGTCATCAGCAGGTCGGGAAATCCGGGCGCGGCGGCCTCTATCCGCACAAGCACATCGTCCGGGCCGGGGCGCGGCACGGCGCGCGCGGCAAGGCCCGCGCCCGCAAGATCGGGCGTGAGCGCGGTGACTTCGAGCGCGCGCATGGTCATGTGGTCGTTTCTCCCGCCGCCTCTTTCGCGCCTGACCCGGCGCATGGCAAGCAGGAGGCATCAGGGCATGGGTTCGCCGCGCGAGGCGACAAGCACCGCGTACCATTCGGCGCGGCTCCAGCGCACGGCAGCGGCCGTGGCGGCCTCGGCCATGCGCGCGGGGGTTTGCGAGCCGACGATGGGGACGATGCCGGACGGGTGCGCCATCAGCCACGACAATGCGGCGACCGTGCGCGACACGCCGCGATCCTGCGCCACGGCATCGAGCGCGGCGGCGACGGCCCGTTCGCGCGCAGTCTCCGGCGCGGCGACTCGCCCCCCGCCGAGCGGCGACCATGCGATGGGAATCAGCCCCGTCATCATCGCCTGATCCAGCTCGCCGTTTTCGAAACAGGTTAACCGTAGCGGGCTGATTTCGGGCTGCGTGGTCGCCAGCGGATGCGAAAGAAAGTGCTGCAATGCGGCAATCTGGTGCGTGGTGAAGTTCGAAACGCCCAGCGCGCGGACCTTGCCCGAGGTGACCGCATCGTCGAGGCCGCGCGCCAGTTCCTGCGGATGGGCAAGCAGGTCGGGCCGATGAACCTGCCACAGGTCTATGCAGTCCGTGCGCAGGCGGCGGAGCGAATCGTCGATCGCCTGCGCGAGCCATTGCGGTGACTGGTCATAGGGCAACGGCGGGCGAATGCCGCCCTTGGTGGCCAGCACCATGCGCCCGCGCAAGGCAGGCTCAGCCGCCAAAACCGCGCCCAGCAGCGCCTCCGCGCGGCCAAACGAGCCTTCGCTGCCGTCGAAGCCATAGATATCGGCGGTGTCGAGCAGCGTCAGACCGGCATCCAGCGCGGCATGCACCAACCGCGCGGCGGCGGTGACATCGTGAACCGTATCGGCAAGGCGCCACATGCCCCAGGCGAGCGGCGGGATAGCAAGGCCGGTCTGGCCAAGCGGGCGGGCGGCGGCAGGAAGCGGCAGGTCTGTCATGATGCGGCGATGCCCGAAAGCAGGGCCAAGGCCAAGCCACCCGGCAGCAGGAATACGAATGGCCCGGCCAGTGCGGGTGCGAAGGCGACGGACCGTGCCCGTTAACCGTTTATCCTCCCTCGTACCCCTTGCCCGATGGGGGGCTATCGCGGTAAATTGGTCCGACTTGGTGAGATTGAAAAAGCCCGCAAGTGCACGCCGGCCGGACGCCCCCCTCGGGCCCCGGCACATGCGGTGCGGGCATTGGCAGCGCCGGGACCCAAGCCGCGTCGTTTCCCTGGCCGGTCCCGGCGCTGTTTTTGCGCCCGATGGCGTTATTGATCGCTGGAACGGATCGCCATAGCGGCGGCGGCGGCACGCGTTTCCACGCCCAGCTTTTCAAAGATGCGCTCAAGATGCTTTTGCACCGTGCGCGGGCTGATCGACAGGACCTCGCTGATATCGGCGTTGGACTTGCCATAGCTGATCCACAGCAGCACTTCGGCCTCACGCTCGGTCAGGCCGTGGCGTGCCTGAAGGCGAACGGCATCGCCAACTGGATCGATGGCGGTCAGGCGGATCAGCACTTCGTTTTCGCGGTATTGCGCGATCAGCGCGAATTCGAGCACGCTTTCGGAGGTTTCCAGCCGGACGCTGGCGCCGCGCGCCTCGCGCCGGGCGAGCAGTCGATCCAGCAACGGAGTGAGCACTTCGGGCAGCGCGCCCGCCGCGCGCGTCCAGCCCGGCACCGCGCGGGCGATGGCGCGTTCGGCCAGCGGCGTGCACCACAGCAGCTGGCCCGCGCTATCGGTGGCCATCATCATCCGCCCGGTGGCATCGAGCCCGACCGCGCCCGCCTGAACCGCGCGCGCCTGCCCCATGTGCAGGCGAACGCGGGCGAGCAGTTCGTCGACGTTGACCGGCTTGCGCACATAGTCGACGCCGCCAGCGGCAAAGCCTTCGACCACATGGGCAGGATCGGTCAGTCCGGTCATGAAGATCACCGGAACGTGGGTAGTTTCGGGCCGCGCCTTGATCCGGCGCGTGGTTTCGAAACCGCCAAGGCCGGGCATGACCCCGTCCATGAGCACCAGATCGGGCACCACATGATCGAGCAGCGCCAGCGCGGCATCGCCCGATGTCGCCACCAGCACGGTGATCCCCGCGCCTTCCAGCGTATCGGTGATCAGGCGCAGCGTGTCGGGCTGGTCATCGACCACCAGCACGGTGTCGCGGTGGGGCGGCAGCGCGGCCATGGTCAGAGGCTTTCCACCGCGCGGCCGAGCGCGGCAAGGTCGAACCGGTCAAGGCAATCGTACAACGTGGCGACAAGGCCGGTGGCCTGCGGCGCGGCGGCTTCGATGTGGCGGATCTCGGCCTCGATGCCACGCACGTGGCCCAGCTTGAGCAGTTCGCGCAGCGCCTCGACATGAGGGCGCGCGGCGGGGGGCAAAACGCTCGGTTCGGTGCGCGCAGGCGCGGCGGCAGGCACGGCGCGGCGTTGCCAGACGAGGCCGAGCAGATCGCCCACCGTATCGACCAGCGCATCGATCTCCACCGGCTTGACCAGAAAGCGGTCGTGCGGCGCGGGGCGGCCTTCGGGCCCGTGGCGTTCGTGCGCGTTGGCCGACAGCATCACGATGGCAAGGTTGCTGCCCTGCGTGGCGCGCAAGTGGGCAGCGGTTTCCCAGCCCGAGGGGCCGGGCATCGCGATATCGAGCAGCGCGAGGTCGAAATTGCGCGAATGACACAGCGCCAGCGCGGTTTCGCCATCGGGGGCGGTCGCCACGTCAAAGCCGAGTTCCTCCAGCGCCTGACGGATGAAGGCGAGCTGCGCGGGATCGTCGTCCATCACGATGATCGAGCGGCGCGCGCCATCGTAGCCGACGATCGGCGCCGGAGCGATGCCCTCGTCACGCGGGCCGACAACCTTGCCCAGCAGCAGGCGGACGCGGAAACAGGATCCACCGCCGGGGCTGCTTTCCACTTCCAGTTCCCCGCCAAGGATCTGCACCAGCGCGCGGGTGATCGGCAAGCCAAGGCCGAAGCCGCCCTCGCCCGCCGGCGATCCGCCGCGGTCGAACGGCGCGAAGATCGCCTCGCGCCGGTCGTCGGCAATGCCGGGCCCGGTATCGCGCACCTCGAACACCGCAACCAGCCCGGCATAGCGGACCGACAGCGTGACGGTGCCGCGCTCGGTGTACTTGATCGCGTTCGACAGCAGGTTGATCAGCACCTGCCGCAGCCGCTTCTGGTCGGTGCGGACGAATTCGGGCAGCGGCGATGGCAGCTCGCAGCGGAAGGCAAGCCCCTTTGCCTGCGCGGCAGGGCGGAACATACGCTCCACCTGTTCGATAAACTGCGGCAGGCGGACCGTGTCCTGCGCCACGCGCAGCACGCCGTTTTCGACCAGCGAGATATCGAGCAGGCCTTCGACAAGGTCGGTAAGGTGTTCGGCGCTGCGGCGGATCACGCGCGCGGCCTCACGCGGGTCCACCGCGCTGTCACGCTCCAGCAGCTGCGCATAGCCATAGATGGCGTTGAGCGGGGAGCGGATTTCATGGCTGACGCTGGCGAGGTAGCGGCTCTTGGCCGCGCTGGCGGCCTTGGCGGCATCGCGTTCACGGCGCAGGCTGGCCAGTTCGGCAGATGTGCCGGACGACGGTGCCGGGCGGCGGGGCCAGATCGCGGAAACGCGCCTGAGGACGCGCATGAGGCGGGAGGAAACGGGTGCGCTTTCGCCGGGCGCAATCATCGGGCCGCCGCGCCGGACAGGCGCAGCGCAAGGCCATCACCGCTGTCGGAGACCGGGATGCAATCCCTGCTCCGTTCCGTCATGCTGGACATGACCGCCCTGTTCGACCCTTTGTTGCAACCGCGTGTTAGTCAGCGTTGCAACTATATTGCACTGCATTGCAAAAGGACTCAAGCCCCGCCTGCAGGTGGCCAGGGTCGCCCAGGGCCGACTTTGGTCGGCCTTGCGGCGGTTCAGATCAGCGCGTCGCGCTGCAGGCGTTCCAGCAGGCGCTCTGCCACGGAATGGCGGATTGCCTTGCCTTCCCGCAGCTTTACCCACGTATTCAAACCGATGCCAAAGTGAGTCTGGATCACTTCGGGTTTCTGGCAGGTGATGATCGTGCGCATTTTCGCCACGATCTCAGGCTCAAGCTGGGTCAATCTCTGAACGCGCATGGTCCTCATCGCTTCGATGTTGTGATGCCAGATTATGCCGCACTGCGGCACGGGACATACGCCATTTGCCCCATGTGCGCCGCCGGCCGGACCGTTTACGGTGGGATGTTCGGCGCCGATCGGTACGTGACGCGGAGCGGCGACTTGGCTAGGACCCGCGCCATCCACGCAACCCGAGGTTTTCATGCGCCGAATCGTTTCCGCCCTGCTGGCCGCCACGGCCGGCATAACCCCTGCTTTTGCCGCAGAGGCGCCCGCCGCCGGCGCGGATGGTACCCAGATCGTCGTGACGGGCAAGGGACTGGCGGAAACGCCGGCGATGCCGGCCTATGGCACGCGCGAACTGGACCGGGAGCGGCTGGCAATCACTGCGTCGGGCCGAATCGAGGATGCGCTTTCGGCCGTGGCCGGGTTCCAGCAGTTCCGCCGGTCCGACAGCCGCGCCTCCAATCCTTCGGCTCAAGGCGTCACGCTGCGGTCGCTGGGCGGCAACGCCACCAGCCGCGCACTGGTGCTGCTTGATGGCGTGCCGATGGCGGACCCGTTCTTCGGCTACATCCCGCTGTCGACCATCGCGCCTGAACGGCTGGCCTCTGCACGGGTGACGCGCGGCGGCGGCGCGGGCGCGTTTGGCGCGGGCGCAGTGGCCGGCACCATCGACCTGACCAGCGCAGACGCCGACGAACTGGGGTTGATCAATGGGTCCGCGCTGGTCGACGACCGGGGCGAGACCGAGCTTTCAGGCACGCTGGCCCCCAAGCTGGGCCAGGGCTTTGCCGTGGTTTCGGGGCGATGGGACCGTGGCCGGGGTTTCTGGACCACGCCGGTGGACCAGCGCGGGGCGACCAGCACGCGGGCGCGCTATGATTCATGGAACGCAGGGCTGCGCGGCGTGGCGCCGATTGCGCCCGACATCGAATTGCAGGCGCGCGTAGCCGCGTTCGAGGACAACCGCACCTTGCGCTTCAAGGGTGCCGATACCGGCATGAGCGGGCAGGACGCCAGCCTGCGCCTTGTCGGGCGCGGGAGCTGGCAGTTCGATGCGCTGGCCTATCTGCAATCGCGCGATTTCTACAGCGTGACGATCAGCGCCGCATCGGGCCTGCCCACGCTGAACCAGCGCGCCGCGCCTTCGACCGGTGCCGGTGCAAAGCTGGAAGTGCGTCCGCCCGTGGGCACGGCGCACGTGCTGCGGCTGGGAGCGGACTGGCGCGCGGCGGAAGGCCGGACGATCGAGGACCTGTATAGCAGCGGCGTCGTCTCCAGCCACAAGCAGGCCGGTGGCACGAACAGCGACGTGGGCCTCTATCTGGAAGACGACTGGACGCTGGGCCCGGTGGTGCTGACCGGAGGCGCGCGGGCAGACCGCTGGTCGGCGCGCAATGGCTTTGCGCTGTTGACGGGGCTGGACGGCGTCCCCACGCTGGACCGCAGCTATCCGGCGCGGTCCGGATGGGCGGGGTCGTTCCGCGGCGGTGCGCTGGTGCACGCGCTGCGCACGCTGGACCTTCGCGCGGCGGCCTATAGCAACATCCGGCAGCCGACGCTGAACGAACTTTACCGCTCGTTCGTGCTGGGCGGAAAGGTGCCGATCACCACCCGTGCCAATGCCGATCTGGGCAACGAACGGCTGGTCGGGTTCGAAGGTGGGTTCGACTGGCGACCACTGGCGGGCGTGACGCTGTCGGCCACGGCGTTCGACAATGAAGTGCGCCATGCTGTTGCCAACGTGACGCTCAGTTCAAGCGATACCGAGATCATCCGCCAGCGCCAGAACGTGGACAAGGTGGAATCGAAGGGCGTGGAAGCATCGGCCGATGTGAAGCTGGGCACCGTGTCGCTGGGCGGATCGATCAGCTATACCGACGCCAAGGTGCGCGCGCCGGGCCAGCTGTATGATGGCAAGCGCCCGTCGCAGACGCCGCGCTGGGCCGCCAGCGCCACCGCTGCGTGGCGGCCGAAGGACCGCTGGACGCTGGCGATGACGCTGCGCCACGTGGGCGAACAGTTCGAGGACGACCTGCAAACCGCCGCGCTGCCCGCCGCGACCACGCTGGACGCCTTTGCGCAAGTGCCGCTGGCCGGGCCGTTCAGCCTGATCCTGCGCGGCGAGAACCTGACTGACGAAACAGTGGTGACGCGCAATTCCGGCGGCACTATGGATATCGGCACGCCTCGGACGATCTGGGCGGGTATTCGCGTGGAGGTACGCTAAGACATGGCAACAACTGCTGACTGGGTGCGCTACAACAGCCTTGCCCGCGCGCTGCACTGGATCATCGCGGCGATGATCATCTTCAACCTGCTGACCGGCATCTTCGGGGAGTCCTTTGAAAAGGTGTGGATGTCGATGCCCGCGCACAAGTCCACGGGCATCCTGATCCTGTTCCTGTCGCTTGTCCGCATCGTGTGGCGCCTGCGCTGGACGACGCCGGACTATCCGGTGAACTTCAGCCCCCTGTTCCGCAAGTTTGCCGCTGCCACGCACGGGCTGTTCTACATCCTGATGCTGGTGCTGCCGATCACCGGCTGGATCTTCTCGTCCGCTGGCAAGTGGCCGCTCGACATCTATGGCGTGGTCGGCTTCCCCAAGCTGGCGGTGACCAAGGACATGCCCGTGGTGGGGCTGAGCCACGAGATGCACGAAGTGCTGGGCTTTGCCTTTGCCGCGCTGGTGGTGCTGCACGTGGGTGCCGCGCTTTATCACCACTTCGCGCTGAAGGACGCCACGCTGCGCCGGATGCTGTAATCCGCGCAGACGTATTTGCGAGGCGCAGGCCGCATTCGCAAGGCATTGATAACGTTTGAAGTTCCCCACCCCGGTTCGCCGCGGTGGGGAATTTTTTTGCAGTGCAGCAATATCGCCGCTTGTGGAAGCCGCGCCGCTTGGCCTAGCAATCGTTTCGGGAGAACCGGACGAAGCCGCCGGCAAGGGGACACAGGCGGCGCAGGACTGGAAGGCCGGACCAACCGGAACCATCGGCGCGTTTGCGCCGGGGGAGCCCAGCATCAGGAGCTTTCGTCCATGAGCCTCGACATCCCGCTCAGCACCGGTTCAAAGGCGGAGGAAATCGACGCCCACATCATCGATGTGCTGCGCCACCGCGTGGGCAAGGACGAACGCGCGGCCAAGCCGCACGACTGGTTTACCGCCACGATCCTGACGCTGCGCGACGCGGTGATCGACCGCTGGATGGAATCCACCCGCAAGACTTATGCCGATGGCGGCAAGCGGGTTTACTACCTCAGCCTGGAATTCCTGATCGGCCGCCTGCTGCGCGATGCGCTGTCGAACATGGGCCTGACGCGCGAGATGGAAAAGGCGCTGGCCAACCATGGCTTCGACCTTGCCGCGCTGGAAGACCTGGAACCCGACGCGGCGCTGGGCAACGGCGGCCTTGGCCGATTGGCGGCGTGCTTCATGGAAAGCCTCGCCAGCCTCGACATCCCCGCCTACGGCTATGGCATCCGCTACAAGAACGGCATGTTCCGCCAGCGCATCGACGATGGCTGGCAGGTGGAACTGCCCGAAACCTGGCTGAGCCACGGCAACCCGTGGGAATTCGACCGGCGCGAAAGCGCGTATCGCATCGGCTTTGGCGGCGAAGTGATCGACAAGGGCGAAGGCGTGGAATGGGTGCCCGCCGAACAGGTGGAAGCCTATGCGGTGGATACCCCCGTGGTCGGCTGGCGCGGCAAACGGGTGAACACGCTGCGGCTGTGGACAGCCGCCGCGCTCGATCCGATCCGGCTGGATGCCTTCAACGCGGGCGACCATGTGGGCGCGCTGGTGGAAGAGGCGCGCGCCGATGCGCTGGTGCGCGTGCTCTATCCGGCCGACAGCACCGCCGCCGGGCAGGAACTGCGGCTGCGGCAGGAATATTTCTTCACCGCCGCGTCCATTCAGGACATCGTGCGCCGGCACGTGCAATTCTATGGCGACGTGCGGACCTTGCCGGACAAGGCCGCGATCCAGCTGAACGACACGCACCCGGCCGTGGCGGTCGCTGAAATCATGCGCCTGCTGGTGGATATCTACGGACTTGAGTTCAACGAGGCGTGGGACGTTACCCGCAAGACCGTGGGCTATACCAACCACACCCTGCTGCCCGAGGCGCTGGAAAGCTGGCCGCTGCCGCTGTTCGAGCGGCTGCTGCCGCGCCACATGCAGATCATCTATGCCATCAACAGCCGCGTGCTGCGCGAAGCGCGCAAGGCCGGAATGGACGAACGCGCGATTGCCGCGATCAGCCTGATCGACGAACATGGCGAACGCCGCGTGCGCATGGCCAACCTTGCCTTTTGCGGCGCACACAGCGTGAACGGCGTGGCCGCACTGCACACCGACCTGATGAAGAGCACGGTCTTTTCCGACCTGCACGCGCTGTATCCGCAGAAGATCAACAACAAGACCAATGGCGTCACCCCGCGCCGGTGGTTGCAGCAGTGCAACCCCGGCCTTGTCAGCGTGCTGAAGGACGCGATCGGCGACGGCTTTCTGGACGATGCGGAAAAGCTGGTGGAGTTGAACGCGCTGGCCGATGACGCCGCGCTGGGCGAGCGCGTGGCCGAAGTGAAACGCGCCAACAAGGTGGCGCTGGCGCGGCACCTGAAGGAATTGACCGGCGTGCGGATCGATCCCGATGCGCTGTTCGACGTGCAGATCAAGCGCATCCACGAATACAAGCGCCAGCTGCTCAACCTGATCGAGACGGTGGCGCTGTACGACCAGATCCGCAGCCACCCGGAACGCGACTGGGTACCGCGCGTGAAGATCTTCGGCGGCAAGGCCGCGCCGACGTATCACAACGCCAAGCTGATCATCAAACTGGCCAACGACATCGCCCGCCGCATCAATTCCGATCCTTCGGTGGGCGGGCTGCTGAAGGTGGTGTTCGTACCCAACTACAACGTGACGCTGGCCGAACGGATCATTCCGGCAGCGGACCTTTCGGAACAGATTTCCACCGCCGGGATGGAAGCGAGCGGCACCGGCAACATGAAGTTCGCGCTGAACGGCGCGCTGACAATCGGCACGCTGGATGGCGCGAACATCGAGATCAAGGACCGCGTGGGCGACGAGAACATCGTGATCTTTGGCCTGACGGCGGACGAAGTGCAGGAACAGCGCAGCACGGGCTACAATCCCCGCGCCGTGATCGAAGGCAGCAAGGAATTGCAGCAGGCGATCAACGCCATCGCCAGCGGCGTGTTCAGCCCCGACGACCCGAACCGCTACGCCGACCTGATGGGCGGCGTCTATGACAGCGACTGGTTCATGGTCGCCGCCGATTTCGACGCCTACCACGCGGCGCAGCGCAGTGTGGACAGGCGCTGGGAACACCAGCCCGGCTGGCGGGCCAGCGCGATCCGGAACATCGCCAATGTCGGCTGGTTTTCATCAGACCGCACCATCGGCGAATATGCCCGCGACATCTGGGGGGTTTGACGCCACATAATGAAGCCTTCGGCCCAATCCATCGAAGCCCTGCTGGACGGAACCCATGCTGATCCGTTCGCCCTGCTGGGCATTCATGACGGGCCGAAGGGGCCGTTTGCGCGGGCCATCCTGCTGGGCGCGCTGACGGCGCAGGCGCACAACCTGGCGGGCGAACCACTGGGCACGCTCGACCGCGTGGACCCGCGCGGGCTGTTCGAAGGCGTGGTTTCGGGCGCGCGCCAGCCGGTGAAGTATCGCTGCGCGCACGGGCCGCACGAATGGTGGGTGACCGACCCTTATTCGTTCGGTCCGGTGCTGGGGCCGATGGACGATTTCCTGATCGCCGAAGGCACGCACCTGCGCCTGTTCGACAAGCTGGGCGCGCATGTGATCGAGCACGAAGGCGCAACCGGCGTGCACTTTGCGGTGTGGGCGCCCAATGCGCGGCTGGTCTCGGTGGTGGGCGATTTCAACGACTGGGACCACCGCCGCCACCCGATGCGCCGGCGCGCGGACATTGGCGTGTGGGAAGTGTTCCTGCCCGATATCGGCACGGGCCGCGCCTACAAGTTCCGGATCGTGGGGCCGGACGGCACGGTGCAACCGCTGAAGGCCGACCCCTATGCCTTCGCGTCGGAACTGCGCCCGGCCACGGCGTCTATCGTGGCGCAAGCCGGCAAGGGCGACGACTGGGGCGATGCGGACCATCGCGCGCACTGGGCTGCCACCGATCCCCGGCGCGAACCCATTTCGATCTATGAGGTTCACCCCGGTTCGTGGCGCAAGCCCGACGGCCGCGAGTTTTACACGTGGGACGAACTGGCCGCGCAGCTCGTCCCTTACTGCGTCGACATGGGGTTTACCCATATCGAATTCCTGCCGGTGTCTGAACATCCCTATGACCCGAGCTGGGGTTATCAGACGACCGGGCTTTATGCGCCGTCTGCGCGGTTCGGCGGACCGGACGGGTTTGCGCGGTTCGTGGATGGGGCGCACCGCGCGGGCCTTTGCGTGCTGATCGACTGGGTGCCGGCGCACTTCCCCACCGATGCGCATGGCCTTGCGCGGTTCGATGGCACGCACCTTTATGAACACGAAGACCCGCGGCTGGGCTTCCACCCCGACTGGAACACCGCGATCTATAACTTCGGACGGCGCGAGGTGGAGGCGTTCCTCGTCAACAACGCGCTGTTCTGGGCCGAGAAATACCATGTCGATGGCCTGCGCGTGGATGCCGTCGCCTCGATGCTCTACCGCGATTATTCGCGCGCGGCGGGCGAATGGATCCCCAATGCCGAGGGCGGGCGCGAGAACTGGGAGGCGGTCCACTTCCTCCAGGCGATGAACAAGGCGATCTACGGCAACCACGCCGGCTGCGTGACTATGGCCGAGGAAAGCACGTCGTGGCCGGGCGTGACCATGCCCGCACATGAAAAGGGTCTCGGTTTCGGCTTCAAGTGGAACATGGGCTTCATGCACGACACGCTGAAGTACATGGCGCGCGATTCCGTTCACCGCCGCTATCACCACAGCGAGATCACCTTCGGGCTGATGTATGCCTTCAGCGAGAACTTCGTGCTGCCGCTGAGCCATGACGAGGTGGTGCATGGCAAGGGCAGCTTGCTGGGCAAGATGAGCGGCGACGACTGGCAGAAATTTGCAAACTTGCGCGCCTATTACGGGCTGATGTGGGGATACCCCGGCAAGAAGCTGCTGTTCATGGGGCAGGAGTTTGCGCAAGCGAGGGAATGGAGCGAGGCGCGGTCGCTCGA
Source organism: Pseudomonadota bacterium (assembly GCA_039804665.1). Taxonomy (GTDB): domain Bacteria; phylum Pseudomonadota; class Alphaproteobacteria; order Sphingomonadales; family Sphingomonadaceae; genus Novosphingobium. The sequence continues at coordinate 15,149 of JBDLVU010000030.1, forward strand.
CTGGGACGTGCTGCAACACGATACCCATGCCGGGATGCAGCGGTGGGTGCGCGATCTGAATGCCGCCTATCGCAGCCTGAAAGCCCTGCACGCGCGCGATTGTGAGGCCGAGGGCTTCGAATGGCTGGTGGTGGACGATGCGCAGGCCAGCGTGTTCGCATGGCTGCGCAAGGCGCCGGGCGAAGCGCCGGTCGTGATCGTCAGCAACATGACGCCTGCGGTGCACGATCACTATCGCCTGCCGCTGCCGCATGACGGACGCTGGAGCGAAGTGCTGAACAGCGATGCCGCGATCTATGGCGGATCGGGCCAGGGCAACATGGGCGGGATCGAAGCGGCGGACGGTGCCGCGTTCGTGGTCCTGCCGCCGCTATCGACGATGATGTTCAAGTTTGAGGGTCGTGGAGAAAAGGGATGAGGGACAGGACGATCGGGCAGCCGCTGGCGCGTGATGCGATGGCGTACGTTTTGGCAGGCGGGCGCGGCAGCCGGCTGAAGGAATTGACCGACAACCGCGCTAAGCCGGCGGTCTATTTCGGCGGGGTCAGCCGGATCATCGACTTTGCGCTGTCGAACGCGATCAATTCGGGCATCCGCCGGATTGGCGTGGCGACGCAGTACAAGGCCCATTCGCTGATCCGCCACATGAACCGCGCGTGGAACTTCATGCGGCCGGAGCGCAACGAAAGCTTCGACATCCTGCCCGCATCGCAACGCGTTTCGGAAAACCAATGGTACGAAGGCACCGCCGATGCCGTGTACCAGAACATCGACATCATTGCCTCCCACGCGCCCAAGTACATGGTGATCCTGGCGGGCGACCACATCTACAAGATGGACTACGAATTGATGCTGCAACAGCACGTCAATTCGGGCGCGGACGTGACCGTGGGCTGCCTTGTGGTGCCTAAGAAGGAAGCGACCGGGTTCGGCGTGATGGCGGTGGATGAGCAGAGCACCATCACCGCCTTTGTCGAAAAGCCGGCCGATCCGCCGACGATCCCGGGCGATCCCGAGAACGCGCTCGCGTCCATGGGCATCTATGTATTCGAAACGAAGTTCCTGTTCGAACAACTGCACCGCGATGCCGCCGATCCTTCGTCCACGCGCGATTTCGGCGGGGACATCATCCCGCACATCGTCAAGAACGGAAAGGCGGTGGCGCACCGCTTTACCGAAAGCTGCGTGCGCGCTGCCGAGGAAATCGGCGAATACTGGCGCGACGTGGGCACGCTGGACGCCTACTTCGAAGCCAACCTTGATCTTACCGACACGGTGCCCAAGCTGAACATGTACGACCGCGACTGGCCGATCTGGACCGATCAGGTCGTGGCCGCGCCGGCCAAGTTCGTCCACGATCAGGAAGGACGGCGCGGGATGGCGATCTCGTCGCTGATTTCGCAGGACTGCATCGTTTCGGGCGCGCTGGCAAAGCGCAGCCTGCTGTTCACCGGCGTGAAGATGGGCAGCTTCTCCTCGGTCGAGGAAGGGGTGATCCTGCCGTATTGCAACATCGGGCGCGGCGCGCGGCTGAGCCGGGTGATCCTCGATTCCGGCGTGCGTATTCCCGAAGGGCTGGTGGTGGGCGAAGACGCGGAACTTGACGCCCGCCGCTTCCGCCGCACCGAGAACGGGGTATGCCTCATCACCAAGGCGATGATCGAACGGCTGAAATGACCATCCGCGTCCTTTCCATCGCGTCAGAGGCAGTGCCGCTGATCAAGACCGGCGGCCTTGCCGACGTGGCCGGCGCCCTGCCCGCCGCCGTGGCGGCGCATGACGTGGCGATGACCACGATGCTGCCCGGCTATCCGGCAGTTATGAAGGCGGTGGGCAAGGCCAAGGCCGTGCACGCGTGGGATTCGCTGCTGGGCGAACCGGCGCGGCTGCTGGCGGGCAAGCTAGGCGCGCAGCCGCTGCTGGTGCTGGATGCGCCGCCCCTGTTCGGGCGCGAGGGCGGGCCTTATGCCGATGCCTTTGGCCGCGACTGGGGCGACAACTGGCGGCGGTTCGGCGCGTTCGCGCGCGCGGCGGCTGATGTCGCTTCGGGCGCGGTGAAGGGGCTGGCGTTCGATCTGGCGCATGCACACGACTGGCAGGCGGCGATGGCGCCCGCATACTTGCGCTATGTTTCCGCGCCGCATGCGGTGCCCTCCGTGATGACCATCCACAACATGGCGTTCCAAGGGCATTACGGCGCGGAAGTGTTTCCGCTGCTGGGCATGCCGGACGAGGCATGGTCGATGCACGGGGTGGAATACCACGGCGGCGTGGGGTTCCTGAAGGCCGGGCTGGAGGCGGCCTCGGCCATCACCACGGTCAGCCCGACTTACGCCCGCGAAATCCGCGAGCGCGAATTCGGCATGGGGCTGGAAGGGCTGATCCGCAGCCGGGGCGAACGCGTGCACGGCATCGTCAACGGCATCGACACCCACGACTGGAATCCGGCGACCGATCCCGCGCTGGCGGCAAACTACACCTGGCGCACGCTGGGCAAACGTGCGGCCAATCGCAAGGCGCTGGAGAAGGACTTCGGCCTTGATCCGGCAGATGGTCCGCTGTTCGTCGTCATCACGCGCCTGACCTGGCAAAAGGGCATGGACGTTCTGCTGGAGGTCATCGACCATCTGGTCGGCATTGGCGGGCGGCTGGCGCTGCTGGGATCGGGCGATCCGGCGATGGAAGCAGGCTTTCACGCCGCCGCCGCGCGCCATCCGGGCAAAGTAGGCGTGCGCATCGGCTATGACGAGGCGCTGTCGCACCGGATGCAGGCGGGCGGCGATGCCATTCTGGTGCCAAGCCGCTTCGAACCGTGCGGACTGACCCAGTTGTATGGCCTCGCCTATGGTTGCGTGCCGGTGGTGAGCCGCACCGGCGGGTTAGCCGATACCGTGATCGACGCGAACCTTGCCGCCGTGCAGGCAGGCGTTGCCACCGGCGTGCAATGCAACGCGGTCAATTATACCGCGCTGGCCGATGCGGTCAGCCGCACGGTGGCGCTGTTCCATGACCGGCCAACATGGCAGGCGATCCAGCGCGCCGGCATGAAGACCGACTTTTCGTGGGGTCGCAGCGGCAAGGCCTATGCCGACCTTTATCGCAGCCTTGTGGAGGCCCGATGACCGTTACCACCGTTCCCAGCACGCCTTTTGAAGGACAGAAGCCCGGCACATCGGGCCTGCGCAAGAAGGTGAAGGTTTTCGCGCAGCCGAACTATGCCGAGAACTTCATCCAGGCGGTGTTTGACGTGGTGCAGCCGCAGCCGGGCGCAACGCTGGTGATCGGTGGCGACGGGCGATATCACAACCGCACGGTGATCCAGCAGGCGATCCGCATCGCGGCGGCCAATGGCTACGCGCAAGTGCTGGTGGGCCGCGGCGGCATTCTTTCCACCCCCGCCGCCAGCCACGTGATCCGCAAGTATGGCGCAAGCGGCGGGTTGATCCTTTCGGCCAGCCACAACCCCGGCGGGCCGGACGAAGATTTCGGCATCAAGTACAACACCGCCAACGGCGGTCCCGCCCCCGAAAGCGTGACCGAGGCGATCTATCAGCGCACGCGCACCATCGACCGCTGGATGACCGTGGAGTGCGAGGACGTGGACCTCGACACCTGCGGATCGAGCGAGACGTGCGGCATGGTGGTCTCGGTGATCGACCCGGTGGCCGACTATGCCGACCTGATGGAGACGCTGTTCGATTTCGGCGCGATCCGCGAGGCGGTGCAAGGCGGGGTCACTATGGCGTTCGACGCGATGAGCGCGGTGACCGGGCCGTATGCCGTGGAAGTTCTGGAAAACCGGCTGGGCTTTGCCGCCGGCACGGTCCGCAACGGCGTGCCGCTGGAGGACTTTGGCGGGCACCATCCCGATCCGAACATGGTCCACGCGCACGAACTGTTCGACCTGATGTTCAGCCCGAATGCGCCCGATTTCGGGGCCGCTTCGGATGGCGACGGGGATCGCAACCTGATCGTGGGCAAAGGCCGCTTCGTGACGCCGTCAGACAGCCTCGCCATGCTGGCCGCGAACGCGCATCTGGCGCCGGGATACCGCCATGGCCTGAAAGGCATCGCCCGGTCCATGCCGACAAGCGCGGCGGCGGACCGCGTGGCCGAGGCGCTGGGCATTCCCTGCTTCGAAACGCCGACCGGATGGAAGTTCTTCGGCAACCTGCTCGACGCCGGCATGGCCACGATCTGCGGCGAGGAAAGCGCCGGCACCGGCAGCGACCACGTGCGTGAAAAGGACGGCCTGTGGGCGGTGCTGCTATGGCTGAACATCCTCGCCGTCCGCAAGGTCAGCGTGGACGCGCTGACGCGCGAACACTGGGCGAAGTTTGGCCGCAACTACTATGCGCGCCATGACTACGAGGCGCTGCCGACCGACAGGGCCGATGCCTTGATCGCGGAGCTGACCGCCGCGTTGCCGGGTCTGCCGGGCAAGGCCTTTGGGCCACTGGTGGTGGCGAGCGCCGACAGCTTTTCCTACCTCGATCCAGTGGATGGTTCGACCAGTTCCAACCAGGGCCTACGCGTGCTGTTCGAGGGCGGATCGCGCATCGTGTTCCGCCTGTCCGGCACGGGTACGGAAGGCGCAACGCTCCGCGTCTATCTGGAACGGTACGAGCCGGTGGGCGGCGATCTGGACCGTGAGACGCCCGAGATGCTGGCGGACCTGATCGCGGCGGCCGATGCCGTGGCGGGGATCGTGCGCCACACCGGCCGGACCGCGCCCGACGTTGTGACATGACCCGGATTTCCGTCCGCGCCCCGCGCGCTGACGCGGTGTGGCTGTGCCTGTTCGACGGCGACACCGAACACCGCATCGCCATGACGCGCGAGGCTGAGGACTGGACGGCGGCCCGCCCCGCCGCCGGCACCCGCTATGGCTTTCGCGCCGGGGGGGAATGGGCACCCGAACGGGGACTGTGGTTCGATCCGGCCAAGCTGCTGGTCGATCCGCGCGCGGTGGAACTGGACGCGGCCTTCACCTTCGACCCCAGCTTGTCCGCCTATGGCGTCGATACCGCTGGAATCGTGCCCAAGGCGATGATTCCGGGCGATCTGCCCGTGGTGCCCCCCGCCCCGCCGCGCTTCGCCACGGGCGGGCTGATCTATGAAGTCAACGTGCGTGGCCTGACCATGCTGCACCCCGATGTGCCCGAGCACCAGCGCGGCACGGTGGCGGCGCTGGCGCACCCGGCGGTGCTGGCGCATTTGCGCAAGATCGGCGTGGACGCTGTGGAACTGATGCCGATCACCGCGTGGATCGACGAACGGCACCTGCCGCCGCTGGGGCTGCGCAACGCATGGGGCTATAACCCGGTGGTGCCGATGGCGCTTGATCCCCGCCTGTGTCCCGGCGGCGTGAAGGAACTGCGCGAAACAGTATGGGCGCTGCACGATGCCGGGATCGGCGTGCTGTTGGATCTGGTGTTCAACCACACCGGCGAAAGCGACGTGCTGGGGCCGGTGCTTTCCTTTCGCGGGTTGGACAACGCCGCCTATGCCCATGCCCCCGATGGCAGCCTGATCAACGATACCGGGTGCGGCAACACGCTGGATTTCGGCAACGCGGGCGTGCGCGGGCTTGTGCTGGATACGCTGCACCATTTCGTCTGGCATTGCGGCGTGGACGGGTTCCGCTTCGACCTTGCCACAGTGATGGCCCGCGCGCCGGCGTTCGACCGAAACGCCCCGATCTTTGCCGAGATCGCCGCCGATCCTTGGCTGGCCGACCGTGTGCTGGTGGCCGAACCGTGGGACATCGGCCCCGGCGGCTATCAGCTCGGCCAGTTCCCGCCGCATTGGCTGGAATGGAACGACCGATACCGCGACGATGTGCGGCGGTTCTGGCGCGGCGATGCGGGCGTGGGCGCGCTCGCCACGCGCATGGCGGGATCAGCGGACATCTTCGGCAAGGGCACCAGCCGCTCGGTCAATTTCCTCGCCGCGCACGATGGCTTCACGCTGGCCGATACGCTGGCCTTCGAACACCGCCACAACTGGGCCAACGGCGAGGACAACCGCGACGGGCATGGCGAGAACTTCAGCTGGAACAACGGCGTGGAAGGGCACAGCGAAGATCCTGCGGTGCAGGCACGGCGACGCGGCTTTGCCAAGGCGATGCTTGGCACGCTGTTCGCCTCCACCGGTACGATCCTGCTGACCGCCGGCGACGAATTCGGCCGCAGCCAGGGCGGCAACAACAACGCCTATGCGCAGGACAACGCCATCACGTGGATCGACTGGCAGGGGCGCGACCGCGAACTGGAGGACCATGTCGCCATGCTCGCCCACTGGCGCAGGGCGCGGGGCGATGTGGTGCGCGCGTTTCCGGACGATGGGCGCTGGGTGGCGCTGGACGGGGCTGAAATGGATGCCGCGCGCTGGGAAAACCCGTCAACCCATGGTTTCCAGTGGGAACCGGCGCGGTCGAACGGATTTGTCGTCGACCGCGCCAGCCCATACGCGGGGCCTGTGGAGACGCCCTGAGCCTACGCGGCTCCCAGCCTGCGTAGCGCCGGATCGATGAACGGACGATTGGCTGGCGCATAGTGCGCCGGGCCATCGTCCAGCGAAAGCGGCCGCGGCAGCAGGCGGTTCAGCAGCAGGCGCCCGAACGCCCAATCCCCCAGATCGGACTGCGCGTTGACGTGGCCAACCGCGCCGGCATCGGCAAAGCGCGCACCCCATGTGGCAGCAAGGCGCCGCGCCTGCCCGAACGGCATGTAAGGATCATCGCGGCTGGCGACGAGGATCGACGGGAACGGCAGGTCCGACGGCGGCACCGGGGCAAAGCGCGTCAGCCGGCGGTCGAGCGGGCGATCCTCCACATCGGGCGGAGCAACCAGCAGCGCGCCGATCACCGGACCGCCGTGCCGTGCGGCAGGCGGGCGTTCGTACTCCGCCCACCACGCCACCGCGAGGCAACCCAGCGAATGCGCAACCAGCACCACGGGCCGCCCGGCGGCTTCGGCGCGCTGCACGGCAAGGTTGATCTTGTTCACCCAGGTGTTGCGATGCGGATCGTCCCACAGGCCCAGATCCACGCGGCGGCAATCGGGCAGGGTCTGTTCCCAGCGCGTCTGCCAGTGGCCGGGGCCGGAATTGGCGAGACCGGGAACGGTCAGGATCAGGGGATTGGCGGCCAGGGAACGGCCGGAATGGATGGCCATGTCTGTTCACTCCGTTGGGGCTTTGGCCGGTCGACTCGGACTACGTCCCGACATCTTCACGTTAACTCAACTGCATTGATAGACAATGACGGAGCGGCAGGGCGAGACGCATTTTCGTTGAGGCGCGCAAAGCTCCGCTTGGGCCCCGCCCGGCGGAAATGGGTTGCATCGCGGATCGAGTTGCGACAGGCCTCGGCACGATCATGGCCCCTTCGAAACCCAAGCGCCTCATCGTCTCCATCCACGACGTTTCGCCCCGTTCGGAACGGCAGGTGGACCAGCTTGCCGAGGCGCTTTCCCGCCGGGTGGGCGCGGCGCAGTTCGCCATGCTCGTCATCCCCGATCACTGGCGCGAGGCGCCGATCGCCGGCAACGCCGCGTTCCACGCCCGCCTGCGCAACTGGGCCGATGCGGGGATCGAGATGTTCCTGCACGGCTGGTGCCACCGCGACGAAACCCCCGCGACCGAAGGCCTCGCCGGGTTCAAGGGCAAGCACATGACCGCCGGTGAAGGCGAATTCCTTAACCTGCCCTATGCCACCGCGCTGGAACGGATGCGCAATGGCAAGGCGATGCTGGAGGATATCCTTTCGCGCCCGCTCGCCGGCTTCATCGCGCCCGCGTGGCTTTACGGCGAAGGCGCGTTGCAGGCGCTGGCCGACGTCGGCTTCGCGCTGGCGGAAGATCACATGAAGGTCTGGCGGCCCGCCACGGGCGAGGTTCTGGCCAAGGGGCCGGTCATCACCTGGGCCAGCCGCAGCAAGGGCCGCATCCGCTCCTCGCTGTTCTTCTCCGCCCTCGCCCGCGCTGCGCTGGGGCCAATGCGCACCGTGCGCGTGGCGGTGCATCCGGGCGACACCACGGTGCCCGCTCTGCTCGATTCGATCGACCGCACGCTGGACCGCTTTGCCGCCAGCCACACCGTTTCGCGCTATGCCGACCTTGCCGGCGGGACCGCGTAAGCCGTTGCGCATCCTCACCTTCCTGCACAGTTTCGAACCCGGCGGAGTCGAGCGCGTGGCGTTGCGGCTTCATGCCGCGTGGACGGCGCAGGGGGTTGATTCACGGCTCGTCATGGGCCGGCTGGACGGCGCGATGCGGCGCGAATGGCCCGCCATCGCACCCGAAGTGCTGGACAGCCACGGCGTGCCCACCGCCGCATGGGAAACGCTGTGGATGATCTCCCGCCTTCCCGGCGCGATCCGTCGCCACCGACCGGACGTGCTGTTTTGCGCGGGCAATTCCTACACCATCGTATCGGTGGCAATGAAGCTGCTGCTGGGGCGCCGCTGCCCGCCGATCATCGCCAAGATCAGCAATGATCTATACCGGCTGGACCTGCCGGCTCCGGTGCGGCCCTTCTACCGCGCATGGTTGCGCATCCAGGGCCGGATGGTCGACCGCGTGGTGGGCATGGCCCCGCCGATGCGCGTCGAACTGCGCGAGATGATGCACGTGGACGACGCGCGCATCGCCATCGTCGACGACCCCTCGCTCGACGCGGCCGATATCGACCGGCTGGCCGCCGCGCGCAACGCTGCCGCGCCCGAACGCACCGCGCGGCCGGGCCGCCACTTCCTCGCCATCGGCCGGCTGGCGGCACAAAAGAATTTCGCCCTCCTGCTCGATGCGTTTGCGCGCATGGCCGGCCCGGACGACAGGCTGGCGATCATCGGCGAAGGCGGACAGCGCAAGGCGCTGGAGGCGCAGGTGGCGCGACTGGGCCTGGCCAGCCGGGTGCGCCTGCCCGGCCACGTCAATCCGCTGGACCGGGAACTGGCCCTGGCCGATGCGCTGGTGCTTTCCTCGGAATATGAAGGGGTGCCGGCCGTTGTTGCCGAGGGCCTTGCTGCGGGACTGCCGATCGTGACCACCCGGTGCAGCGTTTCGATGGAGGACATGCTGGGCAACGGACAGTTTGGAATTCTGGTGCCGCGCGGCGATGCGGGCGCGCTGGCGCAGGCGATGGACAGCGTCGCCACGCTGCCTTTCGACGCCGCCGCCGCGCGCGATCACGCCCATCGGTTCACCGTAGAGATAGCTTCACGCGCGTATCTCGCGGCGATTCAGGCCCTTGTCCCGGCGGCGGCGGGCAGCCTGCCGATTTGACGCAACATTCCGATAGTCATCCGTGCAGACGCGGGCTAACGCGATGGCAGAAGCTGAAGGCCTGATGACCGAAACCACCGTTCCCCTCACCGCGCCTGATCAAGGCGGCTTCCTGCGCAAGTTCGGCGCCTACATCGGACCGATGCTGTCGGTGGCAATCCTTGTCGCCGTCCTGCTGGAACTGCGCGAGCTGAACTGGGCGATGGTCTGGTCGATCATCCCGACATCGCCGCTGATCTGGATGGTGCTGGCCGCCAGCTATTTCGCCGGCCCGATTGCCGACTGGGTGATCTTCCGCAAGCTGTGGGGTATCCCTGCGTCCGGCATCTTTCCGCTGCTGAAGAAGCTGATCGGCAACGAACTGCTGCTGGGCTACGTCGGTGAAGTCTATTTCTACGACTGGGCGCGGCGCCACGTGAAGATGGAAGGCTCGCCCTTTGGCGCGGTGAAGGATGTGGCGATCCTCTCGGCGCTGGCGGGCAACATCATGACTGTCATCATGCTGATGGTGACCTGGCCGGTCATTCGCGCGCTCAATTTCGGCGAGGTGATGGAACTGCCCTTCGGCATTTCGCTGAAGCTTGGGGTCAACGTCCTCGCAATCTCGATCATCTTCGTGCTGCTGACCTCGGTCGCCATCATGTATTTCCGCAACGGGCTGCTGAGCCTGCCGAAGCGCAACCTGTGGTTCGTGTTCGGCGTGCACTGCGCCCGCCTTCTTGCCAACACCGGCCTTTCGGCGCTCGCCTGGCACCTGATCCTGCCCGAAGTGGGCATCGATTCCTGGCTTTTGCTGTCCACCGTCCGCCTGCTGCTTTCGCGCCTGCCCCTGATTCCGAACAAGGATATCGCCTTCGCCGGTCTCTCCACCTTGCTTGCGGGCAAGGAGGTTCAGACCGGAGTCATGATCGCCATGATTTCCATGCTGATCGTGGCAACCCACGTCGTGCTTTTCATCGGCCTGATGATTCTCGACCTGGTGCAGAAGGAGAAGAATGCGTGAAGCGACTGCTGGTGCTGGCGGCGGCCCTGCCCTTGCTGACCGCGGCCTACCTGCCCTCCACCCCCGATTTGGGTAAGGCCGAGGCGCAATGCCGGCCGGGCGAAACCGGTCCCGCGTTCCTTGTCGATCTGATCGGCATCAAGAGCCATTCGGGCCGCTTGAAGCTGGAAGTCTATCCGGCCAACGACACCGATTTTCTGGCCGATGACAACGTGCTCGTCATGGCTGGAAAGACCTTTCGCCGCGTGGAAATGGCCGTGCCCAGCGAACCCACGCCGCGCATCTGCGTCCGCCTGCCCGCTGCCGGGCGCTATGCCGTGACCGTGCTGCACGACACCGACGCAAACCACAAATTCAACTGGACGCGCGACGGCATCGGCTTTTCGGCCAATCCCAAGCTCGGCTGGTCCAAGCCCAAGGCGCACAGCGTGGCCACACAGGCCGGCGCCGGTCTCACCCCGTTGCGGATCGTGCTGAATTACCGTAACGGCCTTGCATCGGTGGGACCGATCAAGGGGAGCTGAGGCTCTGATGAAGCTCGTCGATGTCTGCGCCTTCTATGCGCCCAAGGGCGGTGGCGTTCGCACCTATATTGATCGCAAGCTGAAAGCGGGCGCGGCGATGGGCCACGAAGTGGTCGTCATCGCGCCGGGCGATCGCGATCATGTGGAACATCGCGGGCACAACGCGCGGATCGTCTGGCTGAAATCGACGCTGTTCCCGCTCGATTTCAACTACCGCTACTTCTCCGA
>JBDLVU010000031.1:0-26045 GCA_039804665.1 Pseudomonadota bacterium
GCGCCTTTCCATCGACCTGCCGCTGGTGACCGACCAGCGCCAGCCCCCTGCCGCCGACCCCGTCGCCGGCACGGGCTGACGCGACCGGTTCCGGGGACAGACAAGGCGAGCGGGCGTGGCCAGGCCGAACATTCTGGATATTCCGACCGAGGCGGAGGCGGTCGCCTTTGCCGGCGGCTTTGGCCAGCGCTTCATCGTGACGGTGGACACCGAGGAGGAGTTCGACTGGTCCGGCCCGTTCGAGCGGACCGGCCACGGACTGGCCCATGTGCCGCGCCTCGCCAAGTTTCAGCAGTTCTGCGAAGGATTCGGGATCTGCCCGGTCTATCTGATCGATTATCCCGTGGCGACCGACCCGCGCGTGGTGGACGCCATCGGCGAAGCGGTGACGGCGGGACGGGCTGAGATCGGCGTGCAGCTGCACCCGTGGGTCAGCCCCCCGCATGATGAAGAGGTAAACGTGCACAACAGCTTTGCCGGCAACCTGCCGGCAGAGCTGGAGCGCGCCAAGTTCCGCAAGCTGCGCGACACCATCGAGCAGGCGTTCGGCAAGCCACCGATGATCTATCGCGCCGGGCGCTATGGCGTGGGGCCGGCCACGGCGGGCATCCTTTCGGACTGTTCGATCGCCATTGATACGTCGGTGCGCGCGCGGTTCGACTACAGTTCGCACGGCGGCCCGAACTTTCGCGATCACCCGGTGCGGCCGTGGTGGATCGACCGGCGGCGGGGGCTGATGGAGCTGCCGCTGACCACGGTGTTCTGGGGCCTGCTGCGCCAGCAGGGACCGTGGCTTTATCCGTTGATGTGGCGCGTGCCGCGGCTGCGCGGGCTGCTTGCCCGGATGGGCCTGCTCGAACGCATTCCGCTGACGCCCGAAGGGGTCAGCCGCGACGAGGCGATCAAGGGCGTCGACATCGCCATCGACGAAGGCCTGCCGGTGCTGGTGTTTTCGTTCCACAGCCCGTCGCTGCGCCCGGGGCACACCCCCTATGTGCGCGACGAGGACGAACTGGACCAGTTGTATGACTGGTGGCGCACGCTGTTCGGCTATCTGGCGCGACGCGGCGTCCGCCCGACGACCGTGGCGGAGATCATGGCCGCGGTGCACGTGTGACGCACCCGCTTGCCAAGCCCGGCGCACGCCACTAACGCCGCCGACGTGGGCCTGTAGCTCAGCGGTTAGAGCTGGCCGCTCATAACGGCTAGGTCGCGGGTTCGAATCCTGCCGGGCCCACCACCATCATCCGCATTATCGACGCGCTTCGAGCCTGTTGGCGAGGCGCTGTAGCAGGCGCATGATGCGGGCGGGCAGGCGCGCCTGTTCGCGCGCGGTGCGGCGGGCCTTTTCGAATTGCAGGCGCGCGCGCAGCCAATCGGGCACGCTGGTGCGCAAGAGGCTGTCGAGATAGCAATCGCTGATCGCACTCACCGGCGCGCGCGGCATGGCCGGACCGTGATCCTGGAACAGTTCGTGGAACCGTTCGTCTTCGGCGCTGCACCGGCAGGCCGTGCCCATTGACGGGCGCAGCCAGATTTCCTCACGCAAGGACTGCACAGTTTCTCCCCGCCCGATCCGATAAAGCATCCAGATCGGATTCGTTGCCACGCAACGCACGGAAAACGTACAAGTTCCTGAAAATCTTGACCGCAAAGCGCGGCCACTGTGCGCAGGGCGGAAATCCATTCGCGCCCTTGCGCCCGCGCGCCGCTTTCCCTAGGGCTGCGCGGGTCGGGGAGTAGCGCAGTCTGGTAGCGCGCCTGCTTTGGGAGCAGGATGTCGCAGGTTCGAATCCTGTCTCCCCGACCAACTACCCTTTCACGATCATTCCACGCACGATCATTCCACCGTCACGCTTTTGGCGAGGTTGCGGGGCTGGTCCACATCTGTGCCCTTGGCCACGGCGACGTGGTAGGCCAGCAGCTGCACCGGCACGGCATAGACCAGCGGCGCGATCAGCGGGTGGACCTTGGGCATCTCGATGGTGGCAAGGCAGCCCTCACCCGCTTCGGCAATGCCTTCCGCATCGGAAATCAGCACCACCTTGCCGCCGCGCGCGCGCACTTCCTGCATGTTGCTCACCGTCTTTTCAAACAGCGGGCCGCTGGGCGCGAGCACGATCACCGGCACGGCTTCGTCGATCAGCGCGATGGGGCCATGCTTCATTTCGCCGCTGGCATAGCCCTCGGCGTGGATATAGCTGATTTCCTTGAGCTTCAGCGCGCCTTCGAGCGCCAGCGGATAGTCCGGACCGCGGCCGAGGTAGAGCACGTCGCGCGCAGGCGCGATGAGGTGCGCCATCGCGGCGATTTCCTCGTCATGCGCCAGCGCCGCGTTGAGCGCGGCGGGCGTTGCGATCAGGTGGCCGACGATCTGCGCCTCTTCCTCGCGGCTCACGCGCCCGCGCTTGACCGCAAGATGCGCGGCAAGCGCGGCGAGCACGGCCAGCTGGCAAGTGAAGGCCTTGGTGCTGGCAACGCCGATTTCGGGGCCGGCGTGGGTGGGCAGCAGCAGGTCCGCCTCGCGCGCCATGGAGCTGGTGGGCACGTTGACGACGACCGCGATGGTCTGGCCAGCGGCCTTGCAATGGCGCAACGCGGCCAGCGTATCGGCGGTCTCGCCGCTCTGCGAGATGAACAACGCAAGGCCGCCCGGCTCCAGCACGGGATCGCGATAGCGGAATTCGGACGCCACATCGATGTCCACGGGCAGGCGCGCGAACTGTTCGAACCAGTACTTCGCCACCATCCCGGCATAGAAGCTGGTGCCGCACGCGACGATGGTGACGCGGTTGATCTTCGACAGGTCGAAATCGATCTGCGGCAGCGCCACCGACTGGTCCACCTGGCGCAAGTAGCTGCGCAGCGTCTGCGCCACGACCACCGGCTGCTCGAAGATCTCCTTTTGCATGAAGTGGCGATAATTGCCCTTCTCGATCGCGGCGGCGGTAGCGCCCGAGGCGACGATGGCGCGCTTTACCGGCTGGTTGTCCGCATCGAAGATCGCCGCGCCTTCGCGGGTGATGACCACCCAATCGCCTTCTTCGAGATACGTGATGCGCTGGGTCAGCGGAGCCAGCGCCAGCGCGTCGGAGCCGAGATAGGTTTCGCCATCGCCATAGCCGACGACCAGCGGCGAACCGAGGCGCGCGCCGATCAGCATGTCGTCATGCTGGCGGAACGCGATGGCCAGCGCGAAGGCGCCGCGCAGGGTGGGCAGCACCGCCTTGACCGCGTCCTGCGGCGAAAGGCCGGTCTCGACCTGTTCGGACACCAGATGCGCGACGACTTCGGTATCGGTCTCGCTCTCGAACTTGCGCCCGCGCGCGATCAGCGCATCGCGCAGCGGCTTGAAGTTTTCGATGATGCCATTGTGCACCAGCGCCACTTCACCGGTGGCGTGGGGGTGGGCGTTGCTGGTGGTTGGCGCCCCGTGGGTGGCCCAGCGCGTGTGCGCGATGCCAATCAGCCCCGAGGCGGGATTGCGCGCCAGTTCCGTCACAAGGTTGTTGAGCTTGCCCTCGGCGCGGCGGCGCACGAGATGGCCGTTCTCCACGGTGCAGATCCCGGCGCTGTCATAGCCGCGATATTCCATCCGCCGCAGGCCATCGACCAGCCGGTCCGCGACCTGTTCCTTGCCGACGATTCCGATGATTCCGCACATGAGAACAAAAAACCTTCGCCTAGAGGGTATACGGGACGCGGATGCCCGGCATCTCTGCCGGAAAATCCTTGGTATTTCGTGTAATCAGGATGGCTCCGTTGACCTGCGCGGTGGCGAGGATCAGCGCATCGAGCAGCTTCATACGGGTCCTGTGACGAATATCCGATGCCGCCGTCGCAATACGCCCGTCCACCTCGACGATTTCGAACGGGGCGATTAATTCGCGGACATGATCGCGGGTTTCCAGCGGTTCTCCCGCCAGCACCTCGGCCCAGACGATCCGGCTGATGCGGTGGCGGGGATAGCGTGCGATTTCGGCAGACGCCTGCGCGCGGTCCAGCAACCAGTCGATCAGGATGTTGGTATCGAAGAATGGGTCGGACACCGCTCAGATATCTTCATAGGGCCGGCGATCCTCGCGGATGACGCGCTGATATTGCACCCCGTCCACGATATCGGTCCGATGCCTCCAGTATCCCGCGCCGCGCTCGATCCACTCCTTGCTGTTCGATGGACGCGATTGCGCCCTGTAGATCGCCACCGCTTCACGCAATACCGACGCGCGCGACTTGCCCTGCTCGGCCGCGCGGGCATCGAGCCACTTGATGTCTTCGTCAGGAATGTCGGCGAGGATGCGTGTCATAATGATATCGCGATATCATATCATGATATCGCCATCAACCCCCGGCCTTCTCTGCCTTTTCCGCCTTCTTGCGCTTCATCGCGTCGTGGAACTGGTCGGCCCAGCCGGGCTTGACCAGCTGTTCCGCGCGCACAAGCCGCAGTTCGCCGTCCGACACGTCGCGCGAAACCGCGCTGCCCGCCGCCACGATGGCGTCCGCCCCGATGCGCACCGGGGCGATCAGCGCGCTGTTCGATCCGATGAAGGCGCGCGGACCGATGATCGTCTTGTGCTTGAAATAGCCGTCGTAGTTGCAGGTGATGGTGCCCGCGCCGATGTTGGCGCCCTCACCCACATCGGCATCGCCAAGGTACGTCAGGTGGTTGGCCTTCGCGCCCTTGTGCAGCACGGCGTTCTTCACTTCCACGAAGTTGCCGACGCGCGCCTTTTCTTCCAGCACCGCGCCGGGGCGCAGGCGGGCGAACGGGCCGACCGAAACGCCGGTCTCGATTCGGGCGCCCTCGATATGGCAGAAGGCGTGGATCACCGCGCCGTCGGCCACGGTCACGCCGGGTCCGAACACCACATTCTGTTCAACGGTCACGTCGCGGCCCAGCACGGTATCCCAAGCGAACCACACGGTTCCGGGCGCGACCAGCGTAACGCCGTCGGCCATCGCGGCGGCGCGGCGGCGATCCTGCCAGCGGCGTTCTGCCTCGGCCAGCTCGCCCCGGCTGTTGATGCCGGCCACTTCATCGGGATCATCGGTGACGACCACGGCGCAGATGCGGCCATCGGCGTTGGCGACGTTGACGATGTCGGTGAGGTAGTATTCGCCCTGCGCGTTGTTGTTGCCCACGCGGGCGAGCAGGCCGAACAGTTCGTCCGACCGGACCGCCATCAGGCCCGAATTGCAGAGGCGGCACGCGCGTTCCGCGTCGGTCGCGTCCTTGTGCTCCACCATCTTGCGCACCACGCCGCCTTCGGCGATCACGCGGCCGTATTCCAGCGCGTCGTCCGGCTCGAACGCCAGCACCACCACCGCCGGGCTGTCATCCCCGTGGAGCCGTTCGAGCATCGCCTGCATCGTCTGCGTGCGCACGAAAGGCACGTCGCCATACAGGATCAGCACGTCGCCATGGAACCCGGCGAGCGCGGTTTCGGCCTGCTGCACGGCGTGGCCGGTGCCCAGCTGCGGGTCCTGCACCGCGATGGTCGCGCGCGCGCCCAGCGCCTTTTCCAGCTGTTCGCGCCCGTGCCCGGCCACGACAACCTGCTGTTGCGGGCCCAGTGCGGCGGCGCTGGCCATCAGGTGCTCCACCATCGGCCGTCCGGCGATGGGGTGCAGCACCTTGTGCAGGTCGCTTTTCATGCGGGTGCCCTTGCCGGCGGCAAGGACGACGATAGCGAGGGGCGAAGCGGCAGAAGTCATGCGCGCGTCATTGCCAGCAAATCCTTGCAGTTTCCAGAACGGGAGGCCACTTGCCTGCCGCATGATGCAAATTCCTTTCGATATCGTCGGTTTCGACCTCGACGGCACGCTGTTCGACACCTCGCGCGACCTCGGCAACGCGCTCAACCACGCGCTGGCGCTGGCCGGGCGGCCGGCGGTGCCGCTGGACGAAGTGACGCGCCACATCGGCGGCGGGGCCGCGCAAATGCTGCGCAGCGCGCTGACCGAATCCGGGGGCGTGGACGAAGATGCCTTCGCCGCCTTGCAGGCCAGCCTGCTGGAATACTACGCCGCCAACATCGCCGACCACACCCGGCTGTTTCCCGGCGGCGCACGCATGCTCGATACGCTGGAGGAAGCCGGCGTGAAGATCGCCATCGCCACCAACAAGCGCGAGGACATGGCGCTGCGCCTGTTCGATACGCTGGGCGTGACTGAACGCTTTGCCTGCGTGATCGGGGGCGACACGCTCGGCCCCGGCCGCGCCAAGCCCGCGCCCGACATGCTGCACGAAATGGTCGCCCGCTGCGGCGGCGGGCGCGCCGCGTTCGTTGGCGATACCACGTTCGATGTGGGTGCCGCGCGCGCCGCCGCGCTGCCGGTGGTGGCCTGCCGATTTGGCTTCAACGACGTGCCGGCCGATGACCTCGGCGCGGATGTCGTGATCGATCACTTCGACGAACTGGTGCCTGCCCTGCTGCGGCTGGCCTTGGCATAGGCTTCGTTCCCTACGCGGATCGCGCTCTAATCGAGCAGGCGGTCGATCTCGTCGCGGTCGGTGATGCGCTTTCCGTCCGCGTCCCAGTATCCCCAGCCGCGCTTCATGCGGCGGCGGCGGATGCCGGCCAGCGAATCCTCGACGTGCAATAACGGGGTCTTGCCCCTGTCATCCGAACCGGCTTTTCTGTGCATGACGGACGAACGACGCGTTGCCCCTTGCGGTTCCGGCGCGGTGGGTTCAGATTGTATGCAACACTAACAAAAATCCTGAAAGGAACACGCTCATGTCCGGCAACCTGCCCGAAGGCTATGAAGTCCCCAAGGTCTGGACCTGGGACGGCGCCAATGGCGGCGCCTTTGCCAGCGTCAATCGCCCGACCGCCGGTGCGCAGCGCGAACACGTGCTGCCGGTGGGCAAGCACCCGTTCCAGCTGTATTCGCTGGGCACGCCCAACGGCCAGAAGGTGACGATCCTGCTGGAGGAACTGCTCGCCGCCGGGGTGACCGAAGCCGAATACGACGCCTGGCTGATCAAGATCTTCGAAGGCGACCAGTTCACCAGCGGCTTTGTGGAAATCAACCCGAATTCCAAGATCCCCGCGATGGTGGACCGCAGCGGCGCCGAACCGTTCCGCGTGTTCGAATCCGGCGCGATCCTGATGCACCTTGCCGAAAAGTTCGGCATGTTCCTGCCCAAGAGCGGCGCCGCGCGGGCGGAATGCCTTTCGTGGCTGTTCTGGCAGGTCGGCTCCGGCCCGTTCATGGGCGGCGGCTTCGGCCATTTCTACAACTACGCGCCGATGAAAATCCAGTACGCCATCGACCGCTATGCGATGGAAACCAAGCGCCTGTTCGATGTGGCCAACCAGCAGTTGCGCAAGACGCGTTTCCTTGCCGGCGAGGACTACACCATCGCCGATATCTCGGCCTACACATGGCTGGGCAACATCTATCGCGGCGAAGCCTATGGCGAAGCGGCGACGTTCCTTTCGATGCACGAATATGAATCGGTGGGCCGCTGGGTGGCCGAAATCGACGCGCGCCCGGCCGTGCGCCGGGGCCGGCTGGTAAACAGTTCCAAGGGCATCGCCGAGCGCCACGACGCCAGCGATTTCGACGCGCTGCCGGCCGAACTGCTGCAAGGCATCGTCAAGGGTTTCTGACCCTTTCCCAAAATGCTGCGAAGGGGGCCAAGTGCCCCCTTCCCATCCCGATACGCGCCGCTATAAGCGCGCCTTCCCGCTGGGGCGTCGCCAAGTGGTAAGGCACCGGTTTTTGGTACCGGCATTCGCAGGTTCGAATCCTGCCGCCCCAGCCAGCGTTTCCTGTCATCGCGCACAGGCACGCACCGCCCCCCTCTCCTATTAATCCTGAGCGTGCCTTTCGCTTCGCGCGGCCCACCGGCGCGCCCGGCGCAATCGCGGCGCGATAGTGGGCGCAATGGCCATCGCAATGGCCATCGCAATGGATTGCAGGCCCAAGTTCCTGAAAATCTGAAAAAAATTTGCTGCCCTAAGCATGGAACCGGATCGGTACGGCGGGGTTTGGAGCGGCGTGGCTAAAACGGCCATGGCTTGCACAAGCCTTTCATCGACAACGAAAAAACGTTGCTTCGGCCGGGTCGCGCCTGCCTGACATGAGGGAGAACTCCAAATGATCGCTGCACTCCGTAACCGCCTGACCCTTTCGGCGCTGGCCACGGCCAGTTCGCTGATTGCGCTGGCCGCCCCCGCCCATGCGCAAAGCGTCTGCGTCGCCACCGGCGGCACGTTCGATTGCACCGACGGCACCGTGACCGCGACCGGCACGTTCGCCGGCACGGGCGCCACGCTCGTTTCCCTTCCGCAAACCCTGTCGCTGACCGGAACCGGCGATCTGGCCGTGACCGCAGGTGGCACGGTGACCAGCACCGCCGCCCTTCCCGCGCTGCACATCGTATCCACCGGCAACCTTGCCGTGACCGCAGCCGATGCCGGCGCGATCAATGTCACCGCCACCGGCACTGGCCCCGCCGCCATCCTGCAATCCAGCGGCGGCACCGTGAACGCGCAGCTTGGCACGCTGTCGTCCACCAACAGCTTCGCGCTGTTCGCCACCAGCGCACAGGGCACCACCGTGACGACCGGCAGCGTGACCGGTGCGGGCTTCGGGACCGCCGGGGTCGGCTCATCCAACGGCGTGGCCGCGCTGACCGTGAACGGCAACGTGGTGAACACCAACACCACCGCCAACGGCATCGGCGCGCTTGCCGTCGCCTCCAACGGCGATGCCAGCGTGACCGTCACGGGCAACGTCGATGCGACCTCCACCGCTGACGTGATCGGCGTGGCCGTGGTGGGCACCAACGCCACGGCGAACGTCGGCGGTACGGTCACCGTCAGCGGCACGGGCAGCGCGCCCAGCGCCGGGATCTTCAGCCTTGCCAACAACGGCCTGTCGTCGGTGACCTGCGGCAACGTCAACGCCACGGGCAACGGCATCGGCGGCGTGATTGCCGCCGGTAACGACGTGGTGATCCGCTGCGGCAACGTGACCACCAACGGCGACGCCGCCGTGGGCGTGACGGCCGCCGCGACGAACTCGATCGACGCCATCGTGGGCAACGTGACCACCGACGGCCTCGGCTCGACCGGGCTGCTGCTCAGCGCAACCGGCCCGATCGCGGTCACCACGGGCAACATCCAGACCGCGGGCGACAATTCGCCTGGCCTTGTCATCCTGGGCGATACCGGCGCGGTCACGGCCACCACCGGCACGATCACCACCACCGGCGCGGCTTCGGACGGGCTGGTCGTCAGCACCACCACCGGCGCAATCGGGGTCAACGCGGGCGCGATCTCGGCCACCGGCGCGGGCAGCCGCGGCATCGTCAGCACCAGCACCACGGGCGACCAGACGATCACGGTCGCCGGCGTCCAATCCGATGGCGACGGCGTGTTCGCCACCGCCGGCACGGGCGCGATCACGGTCAACGCCACCGCCCCGGTCAGCAGCGCCGCCGGTTATGGCATCAATGCGCTGGGCACCACCGGCCCGATCACCATAAACACCGCAGGCGCGGACGGCGCGCTGGGTGCGATCAACGCCTTCGCTTCGGGCGATGGCGCGGTGGGGGTGAACGCCACCGGCGGCACCACCACCTCTGCCACCGGCGATGCCATCCGGCTTGAAACGCTGGGCACCGCCACCACTGCCGTCGCAACGGGCGCCACGGTCACCGGGCAGGGCGCGTTCGACGCCATCGACACCCGCGGCGCCACGGCCAATGCGGTCACCGTGGCTGGCACGCTGGGCGTTCCGGCCGCCGGGACCGGCTATGCCATCAACGCCACGGGCGGCGCGACCACGGTCGCGGTGGTTTCGGGCGGCACCGTCTATGGCCCGGTCAGCCTGACGGCCAATGATGATACGGTGACCAACGCCGGCACGCTCACGCTTACCCGCACCAGCGATTTTGGCGCGGGCACCGATACCCTGTCCAACCTTGCCGGGGGCACGCTCAACCTGAATCAGGGCGCCACGGTGAACGGGCTTGAGGTGCTGGGCAACGCCGGCACGGCCAACGTGGCGGGCACCACCGATCTTGGTGGCGCCACGTTCAACAACCTTGCCGGGGGCCGCATCGTTGCGGTGAACGGCGCGGCGACGCTGGCGGGCGTGCCCACGCTGAACAACGCGGGCCTGATCACGATGGTCGACGGCGCCACCAACGACACGCTGACCCTGCCCGGCAACTATGCCGGTTCGGGCGCGGCGCGGCTGGCGCTGGATGTCGATGCCGGGCTCACCTCGGCCGACAAGCTGGTCGTCGGCGGCAATGTCTCGGGCGTGACGACCGTGGACATCAACCGCGTCGGCACCGCGCTGTACAACCCCACCGGCGCGCTGATCGTTCAGACCACCGGTACCGTCGCCAACGGCGCCTTCGTGATCGCGCCAGAGGATGTCGCTTCGGGCTTCCTCAACTATGGCCTGCGCCAGAGCGGCGGCAACACCTACGTCGTCAGCACGCTGGACAACAGCGTGACCGATCTGGCGATGGTCGGCTCGCTCGGGCGTGACTTGTGGTACCAGTCGTTCGACGCCTACCACGATGCCATCATGGGCCGCCACGCGGGCGCACTGACCACGGGCCATCCCATCGGCATCTGGGGCCAGCTCTATGACTCCAAGGACAAGTACGGCCACGATGGCCGCACCACCACGATCGGCGGCCAGACGGTCACCTATTCCAACCGCATGAAGACGCACCACGAAGGCGCGCAAGTCGGGCTGGAATATCGCGGTCCGGGCTGGGTCATCGGCGCAACCGGGGGCTGGGAAGCGGCGGATACCGAAGACAACCCGATCGATGCCCGTGTCCGCGCAGACGGCCACAACTACGGCGCCTATGCCCTGTTCGGCATGAAGAACGGCCTTTACGCCGGCCTGATGTACAAGCGTGACGAGTTCCACGTGAACTTCACCAACGGCGCGCGCGCGGTGGGTTTCCGCACCAAGGCGCATTCGGATGGCGTCGACGGCGAAATCGGTTTCCGTGGCAACGCGCAGGCGATCGCCTTCGATCTCAACGCCGGGCTGTCGTATGTGAAGACCCGCATCGACCCGTGGAACCAGTACGGCCTCGCCTTCAGCTGGGACGACAACAAGAGCCTGCGCGGCCGCATCGGCGGGCAGGTCATCTTCCCGCAGGCGCTGGGCGCATTCGTGGGGGCCAAGGTGTTCCACGAGTTCGAACACAAGGGCCAGCTGGCGATCAGCAACGCCGCGCTGGTGGGCGAAGTGCCGCTGGAAGATCGCGGCACCTGGGTGCGGCTCGAAGCCGGGCTCAACGGGTCGGGCACCAACGGCATCCTGCTGTCGGTCTGGGGTGACCTGGGCGATACCAAGGGCTTTGGCGGCCGCGTCGGCTTCCGCTTCTGATCCTTGCAAACCTGATGCGCGAAGGGGCGGGCCGAAAGGTCCGCCCCTTTTTGCTGGAGCGGCCAAACCCGGCGGTCGGATCTGTACTCGAAGCGGCCGTTGACCGGCGCCGATTCAGCCTGCCGGTCTATTCCGCCACCGTGCCTGCGCCGTGGCCCGTTCAGCGCCCCTTGCGGGCCGTGGTCGCGGTGAAATCGGGGTCCTTGTTGGCCACCCAGTCCACGAACTTGCGCACCGCCGGGTTGGCCAGCAGCGCGTCCACGTCGGTGCCGTGGCGTTGCAGTTCGGAATTGGTGAAGTTGGCGATCAACGTCTGCTGGCAGATGCCGTGCATCGGCACAACGTCACGCCCGCCCCGGCTTTTCGGCACGGGATGATGCCACACGATGGTGCTGCCCGTCGGCCGCCCGCACAGCCAGCACGGCACCGGCGGCGGGGCCTCTTCGGCATCGGCCACATCGTCGTAAAGGGGGCCGCCCTTGGGGTGCTTGCGCGCCATGTTCCTGCCTGACTTATCCTGAATTGCGCGGAAACGCGTGTTTACCCCAGCTGCGCCAGGATCACCACGTGCTTCCATCCGGTTCCGTCCGTCGGCTCTTCGGTGCGGGCGTCCACCGGCTCTACCGTCACGGTAAAGCCCTTGGCCTCCAGCCGTTCGACGAACACCGGATCGGGCGTGGCCGACCATACCGCAAGGATGCCCTTCGGCCGCAGCGCCAGCCGCGCCGCTTCCAGCCCTTCGGGGGCATAAAGCCAATCGTTGATCCGCCGCGTCAGTCCTTCGGGGCCGTTGTCCACGTCCAGCAGGATGCCGTCATAGGCGCCCTTGGCCGCGTCGATCAGCATCGCCACGTCGTCCTGCACCAGCTGCACGCGCCGGTCGTCAAGGCAACCGGCGGTCAGCCGCTGCATCGGCCCGCGCGCCCAGTCGACGATCTTGGGCACGATCTCGGCCACGGTCACTTCAGCGTCGTCCGCCAGCACCGCCAGCGCCGCGCGCAGCGTGAAGCCAAGCCCATAGCCGCCGATCAGCAACTGCACATCGTCACGCGCGCCCAGCCGGTCGCACACCAGCTGCGCCAGCGCCTCTTCCGATGCGAACACGTCGGTGCTCATCAGCTCGTTGTGATCGAGCAGGATCACGAAGTCCTCGCCGTTGCTCACCAGCCGCAGCCGGTCGCCATTGGGCACGAACGCGATGTCGATCAGTTCCTCGCCCGGCTGAAGCTCGGACCAGCCGGCTTCGGACGGAGGACCGTTTGCCTCGGGTGCGGCTTCGCCAGCCGGTTCGGCCGGCGCCGCTTCGGGTGCCGGCGCCTCGCTATCGTACGTCAACGCCTACTTCGCCCGCGCCTTGCGCGCGGCATAGCGCGCATCGCGCGCGGCCTTGCGCTCGGCCTCGGTGGGCGGGGGCGGCGGTGCTGCTGCTGCTGCGGCGGCGGCCTTTTCGGCGGCTTCCTGCTCACGCTTGGCCTTGGCGGCCTCGCGCTTTTCGGCTTGCAGCTTTTCGCGCGCCTCTGCCTTGGCAATGCGCTCGGCGACCACTGCCGGGTCAAGCGCGGGCTTTGCCTTCAGCGCCTGCAATGCCTTCGTGCGGGCCTCGGCTGCGGCGTTGCGCCGTGCTTCGAGGCCGGGTTCCTTGTATCCTGCCATGAGAAAAGTACCTGATCTTTCTGGGTAATATGGGCCGGTTTGACCGGCAAACGGGGAAGCCGGGCCTTGGACCCGGACGCGTGACGGCGGCGATGCGTGGCCTCTTTCGCCCGGCCGGATCGGCGGGTCAAAAGGGCAGCCAAGGCTTTCGCCAGCGTTGCGGTAACGGCGGAACATGCTCCGGGTGCAAACCCATCGAGCCGGTGCCGCACTCCCGATGGTTCTGAAATAGGACGCCAGATGATCGACCGGTCGCCAGACCGGGCCGCATCGGCTGCGCCCCGCCTACGCCTGTTGCCGCCGCTTGTCACGTTTTACGTGGGGTTCGCCGCGCCAGCGATGCAGGCCATCGCCTGCCGAGGCGCATCGCGCCGCCACACCATCATGGTATCGATCCGATCGTCGAACCCGGCGATGGCGCAGAACGCCAGGGCGCCGATGCCCAGATGCCGCAAGCTGGCCGGCGCCAGCACCACCCCCTTGCCCACGGCGGCAAGGCATGCGGCGCTCACGAAATCGCCGGTGCGGATGATCGCGCCGGGCACAAAGCCGCCCGCCTGCGCCAGCCGGGCAAGGTTGTCCATCAACCCCACCTGTTCGTGGAACTGCGGGATGATGAACCGCTCGCCCGCCAGCATCGCGGGCGTCAGCGGTCCCGCCCCCGCCAGCCGGTGCGCGTCCGCCAGCGCGATCATCAGCGGTTCGCGCTGCACCACGCGCGCATGGCAAAGCGCGGGATACGAAGGCCGGGGCCGCACTAGCGCCACGTCCAGCCGCCCGGCCTCCAGCGCCGCAAGCTGTTCGGGCGTTTCCATCATCCGCACGTCCACCGCCATGTCCGGCAGGTCCGCGTGCACCGCCGCAAGAATGCGCCCCAGCGATCCGTCGAGCGTGGCCGAAAAGATGGTGCCGATGCGCAACGGCCCCGCCGCGCCGCGCGCCAGATTGCGCCCCACGCGCGCGGCCTTGTCCAGTTGCGCCAGCGTAGCGCGCGCTTCGGGCAGGTAGATCTGCCCCACCGGGCTAAGGCGGATGGCATTGCGCACCGACCGGTCCACCAGCTGCGCGTCCAGCTGGTCCTCCAGCCGTTTCAGACGCTTGCTCACCACCGATTGCGCCACGTCAAGCATGTCGGCCGCGCGGGAAAAGCTGCCCGTATCGGCAATGGCCACGAAGGCCGCCAACCCTTCCGGATCGATCATCATTATTCCATATTGCGATTGATAAGTGCCATATATCGGCGTTGGCGCGATATTGGCAAGCGGCTAGACAAAGGGCAGGCCCCGCACAGGAGGATGGCATGGCAGGCATCGCGCGCTTCGATTGGGAAGACCCGTTCGACCTTGAAACCCAGCTGAGCGAAGACGAACGCATGATCCGCGATGCCGCGCGCGGCTTTGCGCAAGGCGAATTGCAGCCCCGCGTGATCGAGGCGTTCCGCAATGAAGTCTCCGCGCCGGAACTGTTTCCGCTGATGGGCGCGGCCGGCCTGCTCGGCATGACTCTGCCCGAACAGTATGGCGGGTCGGGCGCCAGCTATGTCGCCTATGGCCTTGTCGCGCGTGAGATCGAGCGCGTGGATTCGGGCTATCGTTCAATGGCCTCGGTGCAATCCAGCCTTGTCATGCATCCCATCTATGCCTTCGGGTCCGAAGCGCAGCGGATGCGCTACCTGCCCGGCCTTGCCCGGGGCGATCTGATCGGGTGCTTCGGCCTGACCGAACCCGATGCCGGGTCCGATCCCGGCGGAATGCGCACCGTGGCGCGCGCCGATGGCGATGGCTACGTTCTCCACGGCGCAAAAACCTGGATCAGCAACGCCCCGTTTGCCGACGTGTTCGTGGTCTGGGCCAAAAGCGAGGCGCACGGCGGGCGCATTCGCGGCTTCATTCTGGAAAAGGGCATGGCGGGGCTTTCCGCGCCGAAGATCGAGGGCAAGCTGTCGCTGCGTGCCTCCACCACCGGCATGATCCTGATGGACGAAGTGCGCGTGGGCGCCGACGCCCTGCTGCCCGAGGTGGAAGGGCTGAAGGGGCCGTTCGAATGCCTCAACCGCGCGCGCTATGGCATTTCGTGGGGGGCATTGGGCGCCGGCGAATTCTGCCTTTACGCCGCGCGCCAGTATGGCCTCGATCGCCAGCAGTTCGGCCGGCCGCTGGCCGCCACGCAGCTTTATCAAAAGAAGCTGGCGGACATGATGTGTGACATCGCCTTTGGCCTGCAAGCCTCGCTGCGCGTAGGCCGCCTGATGGACGAAGGCCGCTTCGCGCCCGAGATGATCTCGATGGTGAAGCGCAACAACGTGGGCAAGGCGCTGGATATCGCCCGCATGGCGCGCGACATGCACGGCGGCAACGGGATTTCCGAGGAATATCAGGTGATCCGTCACATGGTGAACCTTGAAACGGTGAACACTTATGAAGGCGCGCACGATGTCCACGCGCTGATCCTCGGCCGCGCGATCACCGGCATTCCGGCGTTCTGATGGCACCCCCGCTGCACGGGTTAAAGGTGGTCGAACTCGCCCGCGTGCTGGCGGGGCCGTGGGCGGGGCAGATCCTGGCCGATCTCGGCGCCGATGTGGTGAAGGTGGAAAGCGCGGGCGGCGACGATACGCGCACATGGGGCCCACCTTTCATCGAACGCGAGGGCGGCAGCCGCGATGCCGCCTATTTCCACGCCGCCAACCGCACCAAGCGGGGCGAAGTGATTGATTTCACGGCACCCGAAGGGCAGGCCCGCGTTCGCGAACTGGTGGCCGATGCCGACGTGGTGATCGAGAATTTCAAGGTGGGCGGCCTTGCCAAATACGGGCTGGATCATGCCAGCCTCGCCGCGATCAATCCCCGGCTGGTGACCTGCTCGATCACCGGCTTCGGGCAGGATGGCCCCTATGCCGCGCGGCCGGGCTACGATTTCATCGTGCAGGGGATGAGCGGGATCATGGACCTGACCGGCGATCCCGCCGGACCGCCGCAAAAGATCGGCGTCGCCTATGCCGATATCATGACCGGGCTTTACGCGGTGATCGCGATTCAGGCGGCGCTGGCGGAGCGTGAACGGTCCGGCCTTGGCCAGCATATCGACATGGCGCTGCTGGACGTGATGGTGGGCACACTGGCCAATCAGGCGATGAACTGCCTTGTTTCAGGCACTTCGCCCACGCGCATGGGCAATGCCCACCCCAATGTCGTGCCCTATGAAACCTTTCCCACCGCCGATGGCTGGTTCATTCTGGCGGTGGGCAACGACGGCCAGTTTGCCCGGTTTTGCAAAGTCGTCGGCATCGCGCCCGACGCCGATTACGCCACCAACGCGCTGCGGCTGGCGCATCGGGGCAGGCTGGCCGAACGCATCCGCGATGCGACCAAAGCATGGGAGCGGGACGACCTGCTGGCGGCGCTGGAGGCGGCGGGGGTTCCGGCCGGGCCGATCAACACCGTGGGGCAGGCGCTGGCCGATCCGCAGATCGTGCACCGCGGGATGGTGCTGGCGATGGACGACGGAGAGGGACGGACGGTGCCCGGCCTGCGCACCCCGATCCGCTTCTCCCGCTCGCCCCTTGCAGCCCCCCGTCCGGGGCCGGTTCTGCGGCGGTAGAAGGGGCCAGGTCGATCTAGACCCCCTCTAGGTCGTTCTCAACTTACGCCGCCTCTTTGGCGCTGACAGCTGCCTGAAGCAGGGCGGGCACGCCTGCATCCTCGATGGTCGGCGGGGTGGTCCAGTCCTCCCCATTCACGATCTTTCTCAACAGGTTGCGCAGGATCTTGCCCGACCGCGTCTTCGGCAGCGCGGGCACGACATAGCAGGTTTTCAACGCCGCCACCGCGCCCAGTTCCGCGCGCACCGCCGCAATCGCCGCATCATGCAGCGCCGCCTCGTCCGCCCCGGCGCGGGCGACGACGAAGGCCACCGGGATCATGCCCTTGATCGCGTCCTCGGCGCCGATCACCGCGCATTCGGCCACGCCATCGGTGCTGGCGACGATCTGTTCCATCTGCCCTGTGGACAGGCGATGGCCCGCCACGTTGATGATGTCGTCGGTGCGGCCCATGATGTGCACGAAGCCTTCATCGTCGATGAAGCCGGCGTCACCTGTTTCATACCATCCTGGAAACGTTGCGAAATTCTTGTCAAAACCCGCCGGGTTGTTCCACAGCGTGCGAAACGCGCCGGGGGCCAGAGGCGCACGGATCACCACCGCGCCGCTGTGGCCGGGTTCAACCGGGTGGCCGCTTTCATCCAGCACGGCAAATTCGTAGCCCGGCACCGGGAAACCCGCGCTGCCCCGCTTGCGCCGCAGATCACCCAGCGCAAAGCAGCTGGCGATGGCGGGCCAGCCGAGTTCGGTCTGCCACCAGTGGTCGATCACCGGCAGGCCGCTCTTTTCCTCAAGCCAGCCGATCGTATCAGGATCGGCGCGCTCGCCGGCGAGGAAGATCGCCTGGCACGAACCGGTGCCGATGTCCTTGAGGAACAGGGCGTCGGGGTCTTCCTTGCGCACCGCGCGTATGGCGGTGGGCGCGGTGAAAAAGGTCTTCACGCCGTGGCGCGCGATGGTGCGCCAGAACGTGCCGGGATCGGGCGTGCCGACGGGCTTGCCTTCGAACAGCACGGTGGTCGCGCCGACCAGAAGCGGGGCATAGACGATGTAGCTGTGGCCCACGACCCAGCCCACGTCGGACGCGGCCCAGAACGTATCACCCGCCGAAATGCCGTAGATATTGGTCATCGACCACGCCAGCGCGACGGCGTGCCCGCCGTTTTCGCGCACCACGCCCTTGGGCGTGCCGGTGGTGCCCGAGGTGTAGAGGATATAAAGCGGATCGTCCGAGGCGACGGGCACCGGCGCTGGCACCGGATCGACCGAAGTGGCAGTGCGCAGCGCATCCCAATCGAGATCGCGGTCCGAGGTGAGATCGGCGCGAAGGCGGTCGCGCTGGAGCACGACGACGCGTTCGACCTGATGATCGGCAAGGCGCAGCGCTTCATCGACCATCGGCTTGTAACCGATGGTGCGCGCGCCCTCGATCCCGCACGAGGCGGTGAGCAGGACGAGCGGGGTGGCATCGTCGATGCGCTTGGCGAGTTCCAGCGGGGCGAAACCGCCGAACACCACCGAATGGATCGCACCCAGCCGGGCGCAGGCGAGCATGGCGAAAACCGTTTCCGGGATCATCGGCATGTACAGCACGACGCGATCGCCCTTTGCGACACCGAGTGTCTTGAGCATCGCGGCGACGCGGCCGGTTTCCTCAAGCAGTTCGGCGTAGGAATAGCGGCGGATTTGCTGGGTCACGGGGCTGTCGTAAGACAGCGCGATGGCATCGCCGCGCCCTGCTGCGACATGGCGATCAAGGCAGTTGTGGCAAGTGTTGAGCGTGCCGCCGGGGAACCAGCCGCCGTCTTCGTCATAAGCGGCGGTGGGGGCGGAGACCCAGTCGAGCGCCCCGGCCGCAGTGGACCAGAACGCTTCGCGGTTTTCGATGCTGTCACGCCATGCCCGGTTGTAGGCTTCGCTCATCACCCGTCCCCTTTTCTTTATTCTTTCCGAGTCTTGCCCGGAGGATCGCCGCCACGCCTTGACCGAGGGCAAGACGTGGCGGAACCCGGACTTTAGTCGTCGATGTTGCGCTTGTACGTTTCCGGCAGGAAGAACAGGCCGAAGACGAACGTGGCCGCCGCAACCGCCACGGGATACCAGAAACCGTGGTAGATATCACCGTTCGCCGCGACCATCGCAAAGCCGATCGCGGGCAGCAGGCCACCCAGCCAGCCGTTGCCGATGTGATAGGGCAGCGACATGGAGGTGTAGCGGATGCGGCTAGGGAACAGTTCGACCAGCAGCGCGGCGATGGGGCCATAAACCATGGTCACCAGCAGCACGAGGTAGAACAGGATCGCCACGACCCGGGGCTTGTTGATCTGCGCGGGGTCTGCCTTGGCCGGATAGCCGACCTTGGCGAGTTCACCCACCACGGCAGGCTTGGCTTCCGCGGCAGGCTTGCCATCGGCGGCGGGCTTTGCCGGGGTGGCGGGAGCGCCGATGACCTGTGCGGTGAAGGCGGCGATGGCCTTCTTCTTGTCGTCGCCCGAAACCTTGGCGGGATCGGGCGCGGCGAACACATCGCTGCCCACGGTAATGGTGGCGATCGTGCCGGCAGGGGCCGCGACGGTCTTGTAGTTCACGGCCGCCTTGGCGAGCGCGTTCTTCACGATATCGCAGCTGGTGGTGTCGAACTTGTTGGCGCCCACGGGGTCGAACTGCGACGAGCATTCGGCCGGATCGGCGGTGACGACGACCGGCGCGGTCGCCTGCGCCCTTGCCAGCGCGGGGTTGGCGGCTTCGGTCAGGGCGTGGAACACCGGGAACAGGGTGATCGCCGCCAGCGCGCAGCCGGTGAGGATGATCTTCTTGCGCCCGATCTTGTCTGACAGCCAGCCGAAGAACAGGAAGAACGGCGTGGCGCAGGCAAGCGCGATGATGATCAGGGTGTTGGAGGTGAGGCCATCGACCTTGAGCATCTTTTCAAGGAAATACATCGCGTAGAGCTGGCCGGTGTACCAGACGACCGCCTGACCCGCGATGGCGCCGAAAAAGGCGATGAACACGATCTTGAGGTTTTCCCACTTGCCGAAGGCTTCGGTCAGCGGCGCCTTGGACGAAGTGCCTTCATCCTTCATCTTCTGGAAAACCGGGGATTCGTGCAGCTTCAGCCGCAGCCACAGGCCCACGATCAGGAACAGGCCCGAAAGCAGGTAGGGCACGCGCCAGCCCCATTCCTTGAACGCCTCTTCACCCACGCCGGTAACCGGCGAACGCACGGTGATGACGATCAGCAGCGCCATGGCGAGGCCCGCCGTGGCGGTGATCTGGATCCAGCTGGTGTAGAGCCCGCGCTTTCCTTCGGGCGCATGCTCGGCAACGTAGGTCGCCGCGCCGCCGTATTCGCCGCCAAGGGCAAGGCCCTGGAACATGCGCAGCACCACCAGCATGATCGGCGCGGCGACGCCGACCGTCTTGTAGGTGGGCAGGCAGCCGACGAGGAACGTCGACAGGCCCATGACCAGCAGGGTGATGATGAAGGTATAGCGGCGGCCGACAAGATCGCCGATGCGGCCGAACACCAGCGCGCCGAACGGGCGGACGATAAAGCCCGCCGCGAACACCAGCAGCGCCATGATGAACGATGTGGTGGGGTTCAGCCCGGTGAGGAACTGCGCCGCGATGATGGCGGTGAGCAGGCCGTAAAGATAGAAATCATACCATTCGAACACGGTGCCGAGCGATGACGCCGTGATGATCAGCTTTTCGCTGTGCGTGGCCTTGTGATGTAATGGCAGGGCGGAAAAATCATCCACCAGTTCGTGTTGAGCCATTGGTCCTCTCCCGTTTATATTTCTTCAGAAGGAGTATTTGGCGGCAAATTCCACGCGGTCCAAGGTCCCGCTGGCGGTGCCGGATGCGGTGGCGGCGTTGAACACCTTGCGCAGCCCGTGGCGGTATTCCACGCCGAGGTCGATGTTCTTGACCGGCGAGTAGAACAGGTTGGCCGCCGCGCTCCATGCTTCGCGGTTGAGGCCGGAAATCTGCGCCAGCGACAGGCCGCTGTCATACGACACGTGCTGGTAGCTGCCCATCACGTTGACGCGCAGCTGCGGCGTGATCGCCATGCGGGCCGAGGCCAGCGCGGCGAAGGTCTTCACATCGGTGAGGCGGTCGGTGGCGGGATCATAGACCGCGTCGGGCGCGAAGTTCAGGCCGACATAGCGACCGATGCCCTGCCCATACGTGGCGATGAAGCGGACATCGCTGGTCTTCGCATCATTCAGGAACAGCTTGCCGCCCACGCTGCCACCGAAGCCGGTGGTGGACACGCCGTTGCCGGTGGCGCCGGCGGTGGTGACGTTGTTGACCAGCGCGCCGGCCGTGCTTTCGCCCCGCACCTTGCGCACGAGGCCTGCCAGCGAAAGTTCCCCGCGCTTGCCCGCATAGGCGAGGCGCGCGGTGAAATCGGGCATGCGGTCGGTGCCGCTTTCCAGCGTGCTGGTGGAGCCGGCGGTGACGAGCGCGCTTTCCGGGTTTTCAACGCCCACGTGCAGGGTCAGCTGCTTTGACAGCGGCGCGGAATAGCGGACCAGCGGCTGGCGGACGAAGACCGTACCCTCGGCGCCGCCGACGTAGTCGGTGCTTTCCGGCAGGGCGGCGGTGTACTGGAACGTGGTCCAGTCCTGACCGAAGGTGAAGCGGTCCACCTGCATGAAGGCGCGGCGCAGGGCCAGCGTATAGCCGTTGGTGGTGCGCTGCGATCCGCCGGCGGTCACGTTCTGCGCGGCGCTGGCAGTCGTCTGGAAATCGGTTTCGAGATAGCCCTTCACGCTGTGGCCGGCGACCTGCGATTCGAGGTTCAGCCACAGGCGCGTCTGCTTCGCGGTGAAATCCTGCGAGGTGAAGCCCTTGCCCGTGGGCGAGGTGGGGATCGTCTGCGGCAGGTAGAAATCGCGGCCCAGCGTGTTGGTGGCGACCGAGCCGTTGCTGAAGTGGCTGCCCGACGCGACCATCTTCAGATAACCGCCAAGGCGGATGGTGGTGTTGCCGGACCGGAAGCCGTCGGGCTGCGCCGGCGCGGGCTTGCTTTCCAGCGCGGCGACCTTGGTGGCGACCTGTTCGGTGCGGGCGACGGCTTCGTCGCTGCGGGTCTGCGCCGCGCTGGCAAGGCTGGCGGCCTGCGCCTGCTGGGCCTGCGCGCCCTGAAGCGCGGCGGCCATCTGCGCCATCTGCGCTTCCAGCTTCTGGATGCGGGCTTCAAGCTGCGCTTCGCGCGGGGTGGCCTTGGCTTGTGCCACGGCGGGCATGGCGAACATCGTCGCCG
The DNA here is from genome assembly GCA_039804665.1 of Pseudomonadota bacterium. Taxonomy (GTDB): domain Bacteria; phylum Pseudomonadota; class Alphaproteobacteria; order Sphingomonadales; family Sphingomonadaceae; genus Novosphingobium. The sequence goes on from JBDLVU010000031.1 coordinate 21,909, forward strand.
CCAGCAAAAGGGCACGGGTTGTCCTGGTCGCGTTCATCTGACGCCCCTCTCCATATGTGCGTGTCCATCTGGTGAGACACTCCATGGTCGTTTTCGGGGGTAAGGGGCTTTGCAACCAGCCGGAGCTTCGTCTTATATCTTAGACCATGGTCTAAGCGCGGGCTGCGGGCGCGTGCGATAAATCGCAAGCAACGAGCAAATGCCAGAGAGCAAGCGAGAGGAGTCCCCGAGGATGGGCGAGGCAGTATATCCGGTTCCGGCCGAGTGGGCGCAGAACGCCCTGATCGACGAAGCGCGGTACCATGAGATGTATCGCCGGTCGGTGGAGGAGCCCGATGCGTTCTGGGCCGACGAGGCGAAGCGCATCGACTGGATCAAGCCCTTCACCAAGGTGAAGAACACCTCGTACAACGAGGCTGACTTCGGCATCCGCTGGTTCGAGGACGGCACGCTGAACCTTTCGGCCAACTGCCTTGACCGCCATCTGGCGGAGCGCGGCGATGCGGTGGCGATCCTGTGGGAGCCGGACCATCCGGCCGAGGCGGAACGCCGGATCACCTACCGCGAACTGCACGAACAGGTCTGCCGCTTTGCCAACGTGCTGAAATCGCGCGGGGTGAAGAAGGGCGAGCGGGTGACGATCTACCTGCCGATGGTGCCCGAAGCCGCCGTGGCAATGCTGGCCTGCGCGCGGATCGGCGCGATCCATTCGATCGTGTTCGCCGGGTTCAGCCCCGATGCGCTGGCCGGGCGCATCGTCGATTGCGACAGCCGCATCGTGCTGACCGCCGACGAAGGCCTGCGCGGCGGCAAGAAGGTGCCGCTGAAGGCCAACGTGGACGAGGCGCTGACCCAGTGCCCCGCGGTGGACACGGTGATCGTGCTGAAGCGCACCGGGGCCGACGTGGGCGCGGTGGAAGGCCGCGACCTTGACTGGGCGAGCGCGGTGGCCGCGCAATCGGCCGAATGCGCGCCTGAGGAGATGGGCGCGGAAGACCCGCTGTTCATCCTTTACACCTCAGGCTCCACCGGCAAGCCCAAGGGCGTGCTGCACACCACCGGCGGCTATTCGGTGTGGGCCTCGATCACGCACGAGTACGTGTTCGATTACCGCCCCGGGCAGGTTTACTGGTGCGCCGCCGATATCGGCTGGGTCACGGGGCATTCCTATGTCGTGTACGGCCCGCTGATGAACGGCGCGACGACCGTGATGTTCGAAGGCGTGCCCAACTTCCCGGATCCGAGCCGGTTCTGGCAGGTGGTGGACAAGTTCGGCGTGGAAATCTTCTATGGCGCCCCCACCGCCCTGCGCGCGCTGATGCGCGAGGGCGATGAATGGGTGAAGAAGACCAGCCGCAAGAGCCTGCGCCTGCTGGGTTCGGTGGGTGAACCGATCAATCCCGAAGCGTGGGAATGGTATCACAAGGTTGTGGGCGATTCGCGCTGCCCGATCGTGGACACATGGTGGCAGACCGAAACCGGCGGGGCGATGATTACCCCCCTGCCCGGCGCCACGCCGCTGAAGCCCGGATCGGCCAGCCGCCCGTTCTTTGGCGTGAAGCCCGCGCTGGTCGACAACGACGGCCACTTTCTACAAGGCGCGACCGACGGATGCCTGGTCATCACGGACAGCTGGCCCGGGCAGATGCGCAGCGTGTGGGGCGATCACGAACGGTTCTTCCAGACCTATTTCAGCACGTTCAAGGGGATGTACTTCACCGGTGACGGCTGCCGGCGCGACGAGGACGGCTATTACTGGATCACCGGCCGTATCGACGACGTGATCAACGTGTCCGGGCACCGCATGGGTACGGCCGAGATCGAATCCGCGCTGGTCGCGCACGCCAAGGTGGCTGAGGCCGCCGTGGTGGGCATGCCGCACGACATCAAGGGGCAGGGCATCTACGCCTTCGTCACCTGCAACGCCGAAGTGGAGCCGGACGAAGCGCTGCGCAAGGAGCTGATCGCGTGGGTGCGCCACGAAATCGGCCCGATCGCCACGCCCGACGTGATCCAGTTCGCGCCCGGCCTGCCCAAGACGCGCAGCGGCAAGATCATGCGCCGCATCCTGCGCAAGATCGGGGAAAACGACGTTTCGAACCTTGGCGATACCTCGACGCTTGCCGATCCGTCGGTTGTCGATAATCTGCTGGCCAACCGGCCCCACCTCGCCACCGCCTGATCACGGGCGGCGCGAATGGGGCCCACGTTGGGAGTGCGATGAGCGGTTCGATCCTGATTGCCGATGACCACCCGCTGTTCCGGCAGGCGCTGGCGCTGGCGGTGAATGCCGTGGCGCCGGACGCGCGGGTGATCGAGGCGGGCACGCTGGGCGCCGCGTCAAAGGCGGCGTCGGAGGCGGACGACCTCCGGCTGGTGACGCTGGACCTGAAGATGCCCGGCGCCATCGGCTATTCAGGGATCGCGCTGCTCCATGCAGAGCGGCCGGAGGTGCCGATTCTGGTGGTATCGAGCGCGGAAGGCGCCAATGCCGCCGAGGAAGCGCGCGCGTTTGGCGCGGTGGGCTTCCTGAGGAAGGACGCCGACCTTGCCCGCATAGAAGATGCCATCCGCGCCGCGCTGGGCGGCGCGCCGGCTCCTGTGAAAAAAGCAGACCCCGTCGACACGGTGCGCCGCGAAGTGGCGGGCCTGACGCCGACGCAGCTGAAGGTGTTGCTGGCGGTGCTGGAGGGCAAGCTGAACAAGCAGATCGCCTTTGACCTTGGCATGAGCGAGGCGACGGTGAAGGCGCACATGACCGCGATCATGCGCAAGCTCGACGTGCAGAACCGCACGCAGGCCGCGCTGGTGGCCCGTTCTCTAGGCCTCGACCTCGCCCATTGAGGCCGCCGGAACGGCATTCAGGAACGCTTCGAGTGCGGCGGGCTCCACCGGCTTGGTGAAAAACGCGATGCCCCGGCGCTTTGCCCGGCGCCGCAATTGCGCGCCGCCTTCGGCGGTGATCATCGCGATGGCAAGTCCGGGCCAGCGTTTGCGCAAGGTATCCACCAGCGCCATGCCGTCCTCGCCATTGTCGAGATTGTAGTCGACGAGCGCGGCCTCTGCCTGCGGAGCCATGGCCAGCGCCTCCGCAATGCGGCCTGCGCCCAGCACGCGATGCCCGGCGGCAGTAAGCAGCGCGGTGCTGGCTTCGATAATCGCGGGATCGTTGTCCACCACCAGCACGGCCAGTGGACGCGCGGGACCACTGACCACGGGTGATTGCGGCGTATCGCCTGCAACGGCCAGGCGGGATTCGGGGATCGTCACCGAAAAACGGCTACCGTGGCCGGGCCGAGAGGCGAGCTGGACTTTCAGGCCCAGCAACCGCGCAATGCGATCGACGATGGCAAGCCCCAGCCCCAGCCCTTCTGCCTCCACCGCGCCAAGCCGCGTGAATTCGGAAAAGATGTGGCGCTGCTGGTCTGCCGGAATGCCTACGCCGGTATCGATCACGTCGATCCGCAGCATGGCCCCGCGCCGCCGCACGCCGACGAGGATAGCGCCCTTGCTGGTATAGCGGACGGCGTTGGACAGCAGGTTTTGCAGGACCGAGCGCAACAGGCCGGGATCGGTCTCCACCACGCCGAACACCGGCCCCACACGCAGCGCCAGGCCCTTTTCCTCGGCCAGCGGGCGGATACCTTCGGCAATATCCTGCACCAGTGGCGCCAGCGCCAGGGCTTCGGGATTGGGCTGGATGCCGCCAGCGTCGAGCTTCGAAATATCGAGCAGTGCGCGCAGCAGGTTTTCCGCCGCGACGATCGAGCGCTCCACCCGGCCCACCAGCACGCGCGGCGCATCGGCCACCTGCCGCTCCAGCGCTGAGGCGAAAAGGCGCGCGGCGTGCAGCGGTTGCAGCAGGTCATGGCTGGCAGCGGCAAGAAAGCGCGTCTTTTCGCGCGTGGATTCGGCAAGCCGAAGGTTCGCTTCGGACAGTTCGTGCGTGCGTTCGGACACGCGCGTTTCCAGCTGTTCCAGAGTGGCGCGCAGTTCCTCGCGCGCGGCGGCTTCGCCCGTCACGTCGGTGAACGATGTGAGGTAGCCGCCGCCGGGCATAGGCCCTCCCACCGACTTGATCACCCGCCCGTCCTTGCGGATACGCTCTGACACATAAGCGCGGCGCGCGCGCAGGCG
>JBDLVU010000032.1:0-25522 GCA_039804665.1 Pseudomonadota bacterium
CGCGACGCAGGCGCTGTGCTTCATGGCCGGGGCCAATTCGATCTTCACCGGCGACAAGCTGCTGACCGCCGCCAACGCCGGCGACGATGCCGACAGCGCCATGTTCGCGCGCCTTGGCCTCAAGCCCATGGAAGGCGAGGAACCCCTGCGCGAGATGAAAGGGCGCGCCATGAAGGCCGCCGTCGGCGGCTGTTCCGGAGGCTGCGCGGCGTGAACGGATAGGCCCGCGCCCGCCTCTTCGAAGGCTCGCTGCCTGACCGGCGCGGCCCCAGCATGCCGTGATGGCTTGCCATGGGGCCGCCGCCGCATCATGCTGCGGCAAAAGGAGGGCAAGGTGGGGACCAGCATGGGCTTGCGCGTCGATGAAAGTCTGCTGGGGCAGCTTTATCGCACGCCTGACTGCGAACAGGCATGGCTTCCCTTGCTCGACGAGCTTTGCGCGCGGTTTCGCGTCCGCAATGCTGCGGTGCAGCTGTTGCGGGCCCGCGCCGACCGGCTGGATCAGGAATGGATGGTCCGCGACAGTTATTCCGTTTCGCAGGCGCGCGCGCACGATCGGTGGCTTGCCGCGCCGGACAATCTGCGCCTCAGCCGCGCCGGCAGTTACCCGCCGCCGCCCATCAGCAGCGATGCGCGCATTTTCGGCGACGATCCGAAGGCGCTTGCCTCTGTCCATTCGGGCCTTGACGCCATTGGGCTGGGCGCCGGGTTCTGGACCAGCTTTCCACTGGGCGAAGGGCGACATGTCACGATGATCCTGCACCGCGCGGCGGGCGACTATCGCGATATCCAGGACGCCGAGGAAGGCTTTTTGCGCACGTTCCTGCCGCATTTGCGCCAGGCCGTGCATCTTTCCACCCGGCTGCGCGATCTGGACGACGCAGCCGATCGATACCGCGCGGCCGCCGGCGCAGTGGACAGCGCGATGCTGGTCTGTGACGCGGACTTGCGCGTGGAATGGTGCAATGGCCCGGCCGAGGCCATCCTTGCCGCATCGCCCCACCTGTCGCAACGCCAGGGCCGGCTTTGGACGCCATCAGGCGCAACGATGAAGGCCTTGCGCGATCTGGTCCATCGGCAGATCGATCATCCCGCTGCCGATGGCCTGATGGCGCTGGGCCAGCCCGGCATGACGCCGTTGCAGGTGCGCGCGGCCGAAGTGCGCCGCAATGCGCGGGCCGACGATGCGGTGCTGCTGCTGCTGGCTCAACCCGAAACCGTGCGGCTGCCATCGAGCCAAGACCTTGCCCGGCTGTTCGGTCTGACCGGGGCCGAAGCGCAACTGGCTGCCGCACTCGCCGCCGGGGAAACGGTGCGCGGCTATGCCGGGCAGCGCGGCACCACCGAAGGAACCGTGCGGGTGCAGTTGAAGCAGGTGCTCGCCAAGACCGGAGCGGCGCGCCAATCGGACCTTGTCCGCATGATCTTCCAATCCGTGGCCATGCAGGCCCGCGCGGGCTGAACCCGCGCTATCCCGTTTGGGATATGCCGGCGCGACAAGGCGGAGCCATCCCGGTTCGGTACCCGAAACGGAGAGGCCCCGATGTCCCGAAAAGTCCTGCTGCCGGCGCTGCTGCTGGCATCCGCCGCAATGATCCCCGCAGCCCACGCCGCGCCGCCGCGCGCAGAGGCAACGCCGCCTCGCACAGCGGCCGTCGCAGAACCGACCGCCCTCGCATTGCACCGGCCGTTCTGGGGACGCCGGCTGACAGGAATGCTGCCCACGCGCGATGGCACGCAGTTGCGGTTCAGCGTGCTGTTGCCGCGCGGTGCCGGGCCCTTCCCCACGATCGTGAACTACAGCGGCTATGATCCCGGCGCGATCGGCGGGGCGGCCTATCTGGCCGACGATACGGCCATGTCGGTCAATCTGGACCGGACGCTGATCGAACATGGCTATGCGGTGATCGGGGTGAACGCCCGGGGTTCGGGCTGTTCCGAAGGGGTGTTCGACTTTCTGGGGCCAGCCTATGGACAGGACGGGCGCGACATCATCGAATGGATCGCCGCGCAAGGCTGGTCGGATGGCGCAGTCGGCATGGCCAACTGGTCATGGGCCGGGATGTCGCAACTGGTCACCGCCGCCGAACGCCCGCCGCACCTGAAGGCCATTGCCCCCGGCATGGCGCTGGGCGATGCGCGGCTGGACAGCTGGGCACCCGGCGGCGTTCCCGCGCCGCGCTTCGTCGCCGGATGGTGGGACTATCTCCATTCGCGCTGGGCCAGCGTGGAAGCGAGCGCGCGCGCCGAAGGCGATGCGGGATGCCTAGCCCGGCTGGACCGGAACCGCGAAACGGCCGAGCCGTACCGCCTGTCCAACGTGATCCTGCAACACCCCCTGCGCGACGATTTCATCGAGCAGCGGCACATCGCCGCCCGCACCGGCCGGATCGACGTACCCGTGCTTTCGATGGAGGCATTTCAGGACGAGGCGGTGACATCGCGCCAAGGGCACTATCACGATACGCTGGCCCCCGATCGGCTATGGCTGGTGCAGACCAACGGTGGGCACGACCTGTATGAGAGCAAGCATTTCCGCGCGCTTTTGATCGCCTTCTTCGACCGCTTCGTGAAAGGACGCGCCAACGGTTTCGAGGCCGGACCGCATGTGCGGGTGTGGATGGAAAGCGCATCCAACGGCGAAGGCCACGCGCGGCAGGAGGCGGTGCTGCCGCGCTATGAACTGGCGTTCCCGCGCTTCCCGGTTCCGGTACGGCCGGTCAACTTCACCCTTGATGCCGGCGGGCTTCTATCGGCCACGACGGGATCGGGCGCGGCGGACAGCATGGCCTATCCCCTGCCCGGCCCGGCGGTGAACGCGGAGGAAGGTCCGGAGCGCTGGGGGGCGCTTGCCGCCGACTGGCGCAAGGGCAGCCTTGCCTATACCTCGCCCCCGCTTCAGGCCGCCTTGCTCGCCTATGGCAGCGCCAGCGCGGACCTGTGGGTTTCGAGCACGGCCACCGACGCCGATCTTCAGGTCACGCTGACCGAAGCGCAACCCGGCGGGCAGGAAGTGTTCGTCCAGCGCGGCTGGCTGCGCCTGTCCGACCGTGCGCTGGACCCGGCCCGTTCCACACAGGTGCGGCCGATGTTGCTGGACCGGCCCGAAACGATCGCGGCGCTGACGCCGGGAGAGCCGGTGCTCGCCCGCATCGAGATCAACAAGTTCGCCCACGCCTTCCGCCCGGGATCACGCTTGCGGCTGTGGATCGAAACGCCGGGCCTGTGGGGTGGCTATGGCTTTTCACCGCAGTCGCTGCCCGCCACGGTCAGCGTGTGGCACGATGCGGCGCATCCTTCGCGGCTGGTGCTGGGCACGCTTGACCCGGCGCAGGTTCCGCCCGTAGCGCCGGCCTGCGGCACGCTGCTGGGCCAGCCATGCCGGACCGATCCGCTGGCGCCCTGACACGCGAAAGGGCCGGTGCCTTGCAGCGCCGGCCCTTTGGTCGTTCCATACGGCGGTTCAGCCGCGCCAGTTCACCAGCGTCTTGAAATAGGCCAGCGTTTCTTCCAGCGCGCGGTCGCTTTCAGGACTGCCTTCGGGCGGGAAGTAGCTGAGCTTGACGATCACCGTGCGCGTGGCCGGGTGGATGTAGATGAATTGACCCTGCAACCCCAGCGCCATGTAGGCCCCGGTATCGTCGAGCGTCCAGAACTGGAAGCCATAGCCCGAGCGCGCAAAGGGATTGGTGACCGAAGCAGGCACCGGCGGATCGCCCGCGTCGGCATTGGGGGTGATGGTGCTGGCCTGTCGCACCCAGTCCACCGGCAGGATCTGCCGCCCGTTGAACTTACCCTGATCGAGCATCATCTGCCCAAGCCGCGCGAAATCGCGCAGCGTGGCGTTGTAGCCCATTCCGTTCAGCTCTCGTCCCGTGCCGGCGGGGCCATCCGCCATCCAGAAGCCATAGGATTCCATGCCCATCGGCTGCCACAGCACGCGGCTGGTATATTCCGACAAAGGTTGCTTCGTGGCACGTTCCAAAATCCAGCCGAGTACCGAGGTATCGAGCGTGGAATAGTTGAAGTGGCTGCCGGGCACCCGCTTGCGGCCGACCTTGGTGGCGGTATCGGCAAAGCGCTCGGTATTGGCGACGATGGCATTGAGGAAGATCTTCGCCGCCGTGCTGGGGTTGGCGCCGAAATCGTAGCGTTCCTCGTAATCCACGCCCGAACGCATTTGCAGCAGCTGGCGGATCGTCACCCCATCGTATCCGCTGCCCTTCAGTTCGGACACGTAGTCGGTCGCCTTCTGGTCGATCGACCTGATCGAACCGTCCGCCACCGCCGCGCCCACGAGCATCGAGGTGATCGATTTGGCCATCGAGAACGAGATGTAGTGCGTACGATCATCGGTGTTGTTGCGATAGCTTTCGTGCAGGATCTTGCCATCGCGCATCACCAGGAAGGCATTGGTGAAGGTGCGATCTTCCCACGCATCCTCTGCCATCGCCTTGCCCTCCACGGTGGCGGCGGGCAGCGCGGCATCGGCGCGGGCAAGCGGCGCGACCGGGCCGGACCGGGCGACCGGACGGGTCTGGAACAGCTGGTCGATGGAGTGGAACACCAGCATGTTCTGCGGTGAATCAAGCATGTGCTGGCGCACCGCGCGCAGGCCCGGCGGCACGCTGCCATCGGGCAGAACATGGACGGGCGCGGTCTGCGCCAGAACGGGCAAGGCGGGCACGGCCAGTGCCGCCGCGCCTGCGGCCATCAGGAGAATCGAACGTCGCAGCATTTGGAATAACCTCGTGGAGGGAGAGCGTTGGATTACTGGCGGACCAGAACCGTCAGGCCGAAGGTGCGCGGGCGCAGCGCGATGTCGCGATAGGCCCCGACGCCGGAAACCTGGATCGACCGCGACAGGATCGCGCGGTCGTTGGTCAGATTGTCGACGAACAGCGAGATATCCGCCGGGCCGTGGCGCAGCCCGAGCCGCAGGCTGGCAAAGTTCAGTTCCGCCGTACGGATCGCACCCGGATCATAGGAATTGGTGCGCGGATCGGTGGTCGTGGTCACCTTGCCCCGGCTCTTGTACTGGTAGTCACCGCGCAGATAGACCGTGTCAGCCCCGCCGATCGCGGCTTCATAGGTGCCGCCGATGGTGGCGGACCACGGATGGGTTTCCAGATGATCGCCGCTGGCGCCCAGCGCGCCCCCGGCAAGGTTCTGCGTCAGGTAGGCGTTGGTATAGCTGACCGTTCCGTCCAGCGTGAACCCGGGCGCCAGCTTTGCCGTGGCCTGAAGGTCGAAGCCCTTGCTTTTGGCCTTGCCGAGGTTGGCGGTGAACTGCGCGCCACAATGCTGGAGGTAGACGTTCTGCTGAATGTCGTTCCAGTCCACCATGAACACGCTGGCGCCAAAGCTGAGGCCGCTGCCGATACGGCCCTTGGCGCCCGCTTCGTAGCTCCACAGGCTGTCCGACTTGTAGGTGCCGGGAACGTTGGAGAAGCCATAACCGGTGAGGTCCGCGCCACACACCGCCAGCGGCACCGGGGCGTTGGTCCCGCCGATGCGATAGCCCTTGGCCGCCGTGGCATAGACCAGCACATCGGGCGTCGCCTGCCAGTTGACCGAGACCTTGGGCGTCACCGGATTTTCGGTGACCTTTTGCGGGGTCTGCAACTGGTAGCCAGAGACCGGACCGTTGAACAGCGAACTGCCTTCGAACCGGGTGTGCGCCACGCGCAGGCCCGCCGTCAGCTTCAACTGCGGGGTGATGGCAAAGGTGCCTTCGGCAAAGCCGGCGATCTGTTCGTCAGCGCCGCGACCGTATCCCGCCAGCGAATACTTCCCGTCGACCAGCGGCACGCCAAAGATCAGCTCGGGCGGAACGCCACCGAAGATCGAGGCGAAATCGGGATCGAGCACGTCTTCCTTGAAGTGCTGGACCGACTTTGCATAGAACACGCCCAGCACCCACGCGAGCCGGGCGTCCTTCGCCGTCGATTGCAGGCGGGTTTCCTGCGCGAACGTGCGCTGGTCGTTGCGCATGAAGGCGCTGGCGCGATAGGCAGGATCGAGGAACGGGACCCCCGTGAACACCGATGGCCACAGCGTGGAATAATCGATCTCGGCGTGCTGGTCGCGCACGTAGTAGGACGTGTTGTTGACCAGCTGCACCCCGCCGAAGTCATACGAAATGTTCAGCGCGGGCAGGTAAAACCGGTCATGGTCGGGGCTCGGCAGGGGATTGCCGCTGATGAAGCGCCCTTGCGACGGGCTCGACAGGTCCTCCCAATAGACGTCGCTGTCGCTGGTGACGCGGCGCTGGAAAAACAGCGACGGGGTGATCTCCAGCCCATCCACCGGTGCCCACTTCAGCGCGAAACGGCCGACCTGCGTTTCATTGCGGTTGACGTTGCTGCTTACCGGCCCGCCGGCGAGCGCGGGGTTGCCGTTGGTGCGGTCCACCCAGCCGCCATCGCGGCGGAACCACATGCTGGCGGCAAGGCCCAGCTTGCCCGGCACGATCGGCGTGGTGGCCGAAACCCCGATTTCGCCGGACATTTCCCCACCCTTCGTGGTGGCAGCCTCCGCCCGGCCGTAAATGCGGGTGTCGGTAAGGCTCGGCTGCGTGGTGATGAAGCGGACCGTGCCACCTTCGGACCCGGCGCCGAACAGCGTACCCTGCGGCCCGCGCAGCACTTCCACGCGCTGCAGGTCGAACACCGCCGGAAACACGTTGGTCGTGGAGTAACCGACCTGCCGGCTCTGGATCGGGGTATCGTCGATATAGACGCCCGTGGTCGCCGCGCCCACGGTGGAGCTGACCCCGCGAATGGCGATGTTGCTCTGATTGCCGAAGCCATTGGGATCGAACTGGATTCCCGGCGTCTGGCGCACGACGCCCGAAATATCCTTGATGCCGCGCACATCGAGCGAGGTCTGGGTGAGCGCGGTGACCGACTGCGGCACCTTGCTCAATGCCTCGGCACGACGGGTGGCGGTGACGACGATCTCGCCCGGGGCGACGGCGCCCTCGCTGGCGGTCGTCGCCTCTCCCTGCGCGGCGGCGGGCGGCGCTGCGGACAGCGCAATCGCCAGCGGAGCGGTGGTTGCGATCAAACGGATCGAACGCTTGGTCATGGTTCCCTCATGCTTTGTTTTTTGGCCTGCCGGCTGACGGCGCAAGGCGAAACCGCCGGCGACATCATGGGTAGACCGGTGCCTGAGAGCGCCGCGTCTACCAAATGGGATACGCGCGGACGGCACTGCTGTGACACATTCGCCGGCGTCAGATGAGAAGGAATTGCCCATGCCCCATTCCCGCCGCACCGCGCTTGGCCTGATTGCCGCCGGCGTTCCGCTCATGGCGGCCGGCACGACGCGCGCCGCGCCTGCAAAAGCGGCGACCGACGCGCGCGAGCCGCAGTTCTACGACAAGCCGGGCGTGGAATGGGTGATGGACATCGCGCCGATCTGTTCGGCGCCCGAGCCGATGGGACCGGCCGACGACACCACCGCCGCCGACGGCAAGCGCGACATGGCGTGGCCGATCACCGGCGGATACTTCACCGGGCGCGGCATCCGGGGCACGGTCATCCCGGGAGGCGGCGATTTCCCGTTGGTCCGCCCCGACGGGGTGGACGTGGTCGATGCCCTCTATCGCCTGAAGACCGACGACGGCGTGCAGATCATCATCCACAATCAGGGCCTTGCCTATAGCGAGACCACGTTCCGCCTGCTGCCCACCTTCAACGTCCCGGGCAGGAAATATGCATGGCTGCGCGAATCCGTCTTCGTGGCGACGCTGACTTATCCGGTGCCGGAATCCTATGATCTCGGCGGGATCAAGCCCGGCGAGAACGGGCGCCTGATCCAGGTGTATCGGCTGGCGTGAAGCGGGCGTGAAAGGTTTCGGCGTGGAGCCGTTGCTTGCGGGTCTTCAGCAGCATCAGACGTTGCTGACGCGTCTGGACACGTGAACGCAACGCTTGGCGTTTCCGCGCGTTGTCGTCGATCATGCCAGCTGCCCCCCTCCCCGTAGTCATCAACCGAACTGGCGGCACCGCGGGCCGCCTGGGCAATCGTCTTGAAGGTATGGTCCGCGAAGGCTTTGCCACTGCGGGCGTGCCCATCCATCTGCACCTCGTCAAAGGGCGCGAGCTGGAGGCCACGCTTGCACGCGTCGCGACCGGTGCGTCCCGGGTCGTGATAGGCGGCGGTGACGGGACTCTGGGGAACGCGGCCGCGATCCTTGCCAAAGCCGGCAGCGCGATGGCGATCTTGCCGCTCGGCACGCGCAATCACCTGGCCCGGCAACTGGACATTCCGCTGGAACTGCCAGCCGCAATCGAAATTGCCGCCGCAGGGCGGACGCTGCGCATCGACCTTGGAAAAGCGGGATCGCAGATATTCGTCAACAATGCCTCTGTCGGGCTGTATAGCCGGCTCGTCCGCAGCCGCGATGCCATGCGCGGTCCCAAGTGGTTCGCGAACCTGCCTGCCGCCATTCGGGTCCTGCGCAATTTCCGGTCGCAGACGATCCGCCTGAGCATAGAAGGGCAGATGCACATGATCGACACGCCCTTGCTGTTCATCGGAAACAACCGGTACATGCTGGAGCGTGGCAGGATCGGGGAGCGCGAAACCCTTTCGGCGGGAGAGCTGTCGTTCTATGCGCTGGCGGCCCATTCCCCGCTCAAGCTGGTCCTGAGCGTCCTGCGCACGCTGATGGGCAGCGCCCTGCTTCAACGCGATTTCTGCGCGCTTGAGGTTGGGCGCACCGGCACCATCGAAGGCAGCGGCGGACTTCAGGTGACCTGCGACGGGGAACCGCACCTGATGGGCTTGCCACTTGAAATTTCGGTTTTGTCAGCTGCGCTGGAAGTCATCGTCCCATGAACGCGGCGGCGCGGACGTATCCGATCAACGCCCGGCGCGCTCTGGCAGGCGCGACCGTTCTGTGGCTGGGCTTCATCGCCATTGCAATGCTGGTCCAGTCGCACCGTCTTGACGCATGGGACGTTGCCGGCCTCAGGTTCTGGCGCCAGGGCGGAAACGCCGCAACACTGCGGGGGCCGTGGTGGCTCGCCGCATTTGCGGAAACTGTCACCACGTTTGGCGCGCCGCTATTCAGGAACGCCGTTGTGCTGATTTGCGCGGTGCTGCTGTTGCGCCTGCGGGCGCAGAGGCTGGCCTTCGGATTGTTGATCACCGTGGCTGCCGCGTGGGTTGCAGGAGATGTAATGAAGGCTTGGTTTGGGCGCATCCGTCCGGACGCTGTGCCCCATCTCGTCGTCGCAACCGGGAACAGTTTCCCCAGCGGTCACAGCCTGAACGCGGCGGCTGTCTATATCGCGCTGGCGCTCGCCGCCGCACCATGGGTGGAAAGCAAGGGGATACGCCGGACAATCGTGGCATGTGCGATGATGCTGTCCCTGCTGGTTGCGCTGACCCGCGTCTGGCTTGGCGTGCATTATCCAACGGACGCAATCGCCGGCTGGCTCGCCGGCGCGGGTTGCGCGTTCCTGATGCCAGCCGCCCTTGCGTGCCGTGCTGCGCGTTAAAGCGCCCACCATTAGATCGACACCCGCCCGCACCTGACCGGGTAAACACCGGGACAACATCAAACGGTCTCTTGACCTCCCTGGAAATTGGAACATAATGTGAACATATGGAAATCCTTCCAGCCCCGGCGCCCGGAAGTGCAATGCTGCGGCAATGCGCTCTGCGATGTGACGCGTTTCGGCCCTTGCGGCTTTTCCAGCCGGCTGGAGTGGGACCGTGACCGTGATCGACGCGGGTTCAGTACCTCGACGCTATCTGGCGCTGTGGTTTCCGCTCCTGTCCGCCGAACGACTGCATATACACGAGGGTGCGGGAGGCGGAGCGACCGGACAGGCTGATGCGCCGCTGGTCCTCGTCACCAGGATCAAGGGGGCGCTGCGATTGCGCGCCGTCGATGCCCATGCCCGCGCACTGGGGATGGCACCGGGCCAGACGCTGGCCGATGCACGCGCGCTGCATCCCGGCCTTGTCGTGGCCGACATGGACGAGAATGCAGACCGCCACTGGCTGCAACAGCTGGCGGAACGCTGCATCGGCTGGTCGCCGCGAGTCACGATTGTCCCGCCCGATGGCGTCACGCTGGACATCGCGGGAAGCGAACACCTGTTCGGCGGCGAGGCAGGCCTTGCCGCGCAGGCCGACGAGGCTTTTGCCGCGATCGGGATGAGCGTGCGCATGGCAACGGCTTCCACCGCGCAAGGTGCGCAGGCGCTGGCACGTCATGCCCCCCTTCCCGTGGTGGACGAGCGGCAGGCGCTGCGCACGCTGCCGGTACTGGCGCTGGAGCTGGACGAGGATGCCACGCTTGCCCTGCGCCGCGCGGGGCTGAAGACCATCGGCGATGTCGCATCCCGGCCCGCCGCCAGCATCGCCGCCCGTTTTGGCGCGAACGCGGTCACTGCGCTGCGCCGCCTGCTGGGTGATGAACACGCACCGATCGATCCGCTGGCGCAACCCGAACCGCTGCATTTCGAACAGCGCTTTGCCGAACCGGTGGCGCTTCAGGCCAGCATCGCCGCGTGCTTTCTCGACCTGCTGCGCAAGGCTGCGCACATGCTCGAACAGCGCGGGCTTGGCGGGCGGCGCTTTGTCCTGACCCTGTTCCGCAGCGATGGTGCGCACCATCGGCTGGCGATCGAGACGGGCCTCCCCACGCGCGATCCCGCCTCCGTACTCCGCCTGTTCGACGAACGCATCGACACGCTGGCCGATCCGCTAGACCCCGGCTTTGGCTATGACCGCATCACGTTGTTCCTGCCGGTGACCGAACCGCTGGGCCACGGCCAGCCGACGCTTGATGGAGACGAAAGGGATGCGGGCGTCCTGGCCGACCTGGTTGACCGGTTGAGCACGCGGCTGGGGACGGACAGCCTTTGCCGCCTTGCCCCGCGCGACAGCCACATTCCCGAACAGGCCCAGCTTCCCCTGCCCGCCATTCACGCCCGCGAACCCGCGCGCTGGCCCACGCCGCCTGCGGGCGAGCCTCCGCTACGCCCCTTGTTCCTGCTCGATCCGCCGCAGCCGGTGGAAGTCATCGCCGAAGTGCCCGATGGCCCGCCGCACCGTTTCCGCTGGCGGCGCAAACTGCACGAAGTCCGCCTTTACGAAGGACCGGAACGGATCGCGTCGGAATGGTGGCGGCGCAAGGGTGGCGAGCTGCCGGGCAACGGTGGGCTCACCCGCGATTATTACCGGGTCGAGGACGTGCGCGGGCGCCGCTACTGGATCTTCCGCCATGGCCTGTACGAGGAAAAATCCGATCCCGGCTGGTATCTGCACGGCCTTTTTGCGTGATCGCCCCTCCTCGCTTTGCAGAACTGGTCGCGGCTACCAACTACAGCTTCCTGCGCGGTGCATCCCACCCGGCACAGATGGTCGCGCGGGCGCATCACATGGGCATGGCGGGGATCGGCATCGCGGATCGCAACACCGTGGCCGGTGTGGTGCGTGCGCACATGGCCTGGCGCGAGGTCGGAGGCCCGGGGGGCGCCTTCCGTCTGGCCGTTGGGGCGCGGCTGGTCTTTGCCGATGGCACGCCCGATGTGGTGGCCTACCCCGCCACGCGTCATGGCTGGGGCAGGCTGACGCGGCTTCTGACTCTGGGCAACCGCCGCGCGAAAAAGGGCGAATGCACGCTGCACCTGCCCGATCTGCTCGACCACGCAGACGATCTGCTGCTGATCGCCACGGGCCATGACCAGTCGGCGCTGGCACGACTGGCAAAGGCGCGCCCCGGCGCGGTCTGGCTGGCCGCGACCATGCAGCGCCATGGGGCTGACGCGCGGCGGCTGGTTCAGGCCCAAAGGCTGGCGGCGGCCTGCGGCGTGCCGCTCCTCGCCACATGCGATGCGCTTTACGATCATCCCGATGCGCGCCCCTTGCACGATGTGCTCACCTGCATTCGCGAAGGCGTGACCCTTGCCGAGGCGGGCCGCCGCCTGCTCGCCAATGCCGAACGCCACCTCAAGCCACCTGCCGAAATGGCGCGCCTTTTCCGCGCGTGCCCGCAAGCCGTCGCCGCAACCACCGAGTTCCTTTCCCGCATCGATTTCACGCTCGACGATCTGCGCTATGAATACCCGCGCGAGCCGGTGCCCGAAGGCTGGCAGCCACAGGACTGGCTCGAACATCTGGTCAGGCAGGGCGGGCTGGCGCTGTTCCCCGATGGCCTGCCGGAACGCTACCGGGCCGTGCTGGACGAGGAATTCCGCCTGATCCGGTACAAGAACTACGCGTCCTACTTCCTCACCGTGCACGATATCGTGCGTCACGCCCGAAGCCTTGAACCGCCGATCCTTTGTCAGGGGCGCGGCAGCGCCGCCAACTCGCTGGTCTGCTATTTCCTTGGCATCACGCCCATCGATCCGGTGCGGGAGAAGCTGCTGTTTTCGCGCTTTCTTTCCGAAGAACGGAACGAACCGCCCGATATCGACGTGGACTTCGAGCATGAGCGCCGCGAGGAGATCATGCAGTATATCTATACCCGCTATGGCCGCGAACGTGCCGGCATCGCGGCCACGGTGATCCACTATCGTCCGCGCAGCGCCATCCGCGAGGTGGGCAAGGCGCTGGGCCTGACCGACGATGTGACCGCCCGCCTTGCCTCGACCATATGGGGCAACTGGGGTGACGATGTGCCCGAAACCCGCGTGGTGCAGGCCGGGCTGGACATCGCCAACCCCATCGTGGCCCGGCTGAAGACGCTGGTCGATCAGGTGCTGACCTTCCCCCGCCACCTGTCGCAACACGTCGGCGGCTTTGTGTTAACCGAGACCCGGCTCGACGAACTGGTGCCGATCCACAACGCCGCCATGCCCGATCGCACCTTCATCGAATGGGACAAGGACGACATCGACGCGCTGGATCTGATGAAGGTGGACGTGCTGGCGCTGGGGATGCTGACCGCGATCCGCAAAACCTTCGACCTGTTGCGCCAGCATGAAGTGGCCGACCTTACGCTGGCCTCGGTGCCGCGCGAGGATAAGGATACCTATACGATGCTGAAGCGGGGCGACAGCATCGGCACGTTTCAGGTCGAAAGCCGCGCGCAGATCGCAATGCTGCCGCGCATGAAGCCGGCCGAGCTTTACGATCTGGTCATTCAGGTGGCAATCGTGCGGCCGGGGCCGATCCAGGGCGGCATGGTCCATCCCTATCTACGCCGGCGCAACCGCGAGGAAGCCGTGGTCTTTCCCAGCCCTGCCCCGCCGCACGATCCCGATGAATTGCATGAGGTGCTGGGCAAGACGCTGGGCGTACCGCTGTTTCAGGAGCAGGCGATGAAACTGGCCATCGTGGCG
This sequence comes from Pseudomonadota bacterium, assembly GCA_039804665.1. Taxonomy (GTDB): domain Bacteria; phylum Pseudomonadota; class Alphaproteobacteria; order Sphingomonadales; family Sphingomonadaceae; genus Novosphingobium. Next base: position 13,314 of record JBDLVU010000032.1, read on the forward strand.
GCCAATTTCACACCGGCGCAGGCGGACGGCCTGCGCCGGGCGATGGCCACCTTTCGCCACCATGGCACCGTGCACAACTACGAAGACCTGCTCGTCGATGGCATGGTGACGCGCGGCTATGACCGGGATTTCGCCGAACGCTGCTATCAGCAGATCAAAGGCTTCGGCGAATACGGCTTTCCCGAAAGCCACGCACAGGCATTTGCATGGCTCGCCTATGTCTCGTCATGGCTGAAATGCCACCATCCGGCGGCGTTCACCTGTGCCCTCCTCAACAGCCAGCCGATGGGTTTCTATGCCCCGGCGCAGCTGGTCCGCGATGCGCAGGACCACGGCGTGGACGTGCGCGCGGTGGACATCAACGCCAGCCATTGGGATTCCACGCTGGAAGGGGCGGGCAAGGACGCGCTCGCGCTGCGGCTTGGCCTTTCCCGGATCGACGGTTTCCGCAAAGGCTGGGCCGACACCCTGACGCAGGCCCGCCGGGACGGGCTGTTCGCCTCGATCGAAGATATCGCCCGCCGCGCCGCGCTGCCCGCTGCGGCCTTGCGCAAGCTGGCCGATGCGGATGCGTTCGGGTCGCTGGACTATACGCGCCGCGATGCCTTGTGGGATGTGCGCCGCACCCCGCCTGCGCAGTTGCCGCTGTTCGCCTTTGCCGATGCCCCCGAACTCGGGCGCGAAGCCGATGCGCGCCTTCCGGCGATGCCGCTTCCCGAAGAAGTGGTGGCCGATTACCAGACCACGCGGTTGTCGCTGAAGGGGCATCCCATGCAGTTCCTGCGCGATACGCTGACCGGCGAAGGAGTGATCGCCTGCGCGGCGGCCAATGCTGCTACCGATGGCCGCAAGGTCCGCGTTGCCGGTGTTGTCCTGACCCGCCAGCGCCCCGGCAAGGGGAATGCGGTGTTCATCACCATCGAGGATGAAACCGGGATCGTGAACGCGCTGCTGTGGTCGCGCGATCTGGACAAGCAGCGCCGCGCCGTGATGGCGGCCCGCCTGATGCTGATCGAGGGCAGCATCCAGAAAAGCAGCGAAGGCGTGGTCCACCTGATGGCCGACCGCGTGATCGACCGTACCGCGATGCTTGACCGCGTGGCCGATCAGCAGCATCTGCTGCGGCAAACTTCGCGTGGTGACGAAATCCATCACCCCCAGCGCAGCCGTGCGCACGGCCACCCGCGCGATGTCCGGATCCTGCCGCGATCACGGGATTTCCACTGACGCTTCAGAAAGCACCGCTTCGGACGAATACCCCCTCCAAAAGCGCCTCCATATTACGACGATATTGTTTGACGATAATCAAGGTCGGTCGTAGCGTGCAAAAAAACAACGGCGCCATGATGCGCCGATGGGAGCGGAGGAAGGCAGTGACTTCAGCCAGCGAAATCGCCGGATTTACCGAGCAGATGGTCCGCGATTGCGGACTGGATTCGACCTCGATCTTCTTTTTCGACAAGAGCGTCGATCACAGCCGTGTCTCGTACATCTATCACACAGGCGTGAGCGGCGAGGCGCAGCACATCTATGCTTCGCGCGGCGTATTCCTGTCCGACCCGTTCGCGCGATCGGGACAGTCCACCAACGAATTCATCCGCTGGGGCGCGCCCCGGCTCGATCCGTTGGTGAACGAGGCACCCGATTACCGCGGCTTCCTTTCACACCATGACATCAATGTGGTGGGCGCGTGGTGCCGGGGGCTGACGGCGGACCTTTCGCTCATCATCGGCACGCACCGCCGCAGCGTGTCCGGCCGGGCCAACGATATCTCGCTGGACCTGCTGCAACACCGACTGCGCGACCTTTCGGGCATGGTGGTCGAACATCTGTTCGAGGAACTGCTGGCCAATTCGGCGGGGCGTATCGCGCTGCGCTTTGCCCTGCCCGCCGCGACCGGCGCGATGGCCGAAGACGTCCACCTGTCGGACCGCGAAAGCGAGATCGCTGCGCTGATCTGCGAAGGCAAGCAGAACAAGCAGGTGGCCTGGCTGCTCGGCATCTCCGAATTCACGGTGGAGAACCACCTGCGCCGCATCTACCGCAAGCTGGGCATCCACAGCCGATCCGCGCTTGTCGCGCATTTTTCCCGCCGCGTGCACTGATTACCCCAAAGCCCCGGTGCCGATGACGGATAGGCGTCACTCCATCCCGGCCTCCTCGCAGCGTAAGCCTCGTACAATTGCGACGCTATAAAATGAGGAGGGGAATTGATGCGCAATCGAGATCTTGGACGGCGCGTGGCCGCATTGCTGGCAACCACGACGTGCCTTGCCGCGCCCAACGCCGTGCTGGCGGCTGAACCGGCCGGGGCCGATGCCGTTGCAAACACCAGTGGCGAGATCATCGTGACGGCGCAGCGCCGCGCGGAATCGATCCTGAAGGTGCCTGTGGCTGTGACCGCGCTGTCGCAGGACGACCTGACCAAGCGGGGCATCACCAACACCGCGCAGATGACCGGCATGGTGCCATCGCTGCAGGTCAACAGCCCCTATGGCGACAGCCAGCCGAACTTCACCATTCGCGGCATCGGCGTGGCGAACGAACATAACCCGAACCAGGCATCGCCCGTCGGCATCTATTTTGACGATGCCTATATCGCGGCCCGCGCGGTACACGGGTTGCAACTTTTCGACCTTGAGCGCGTGGAAGTGCTGCGCGGGCCGCAGGGCACGCTGTATGGCCGCAACACCACGGGCGGCGCGATCAACTTCATTTCGAAGAAGCCTACGCTTTCCGGCATGAGCGGCAATCTTCAGGTCGGCTACGGCAACTACAACACCTTTACCGCATCGGGCGCGCTGGACGCGACGCTGGTGCCGGACAAGGTGGGCCTGCGCGTGTCCTTCAACTACGCGAAGGGCGACGGCTATATCCACAACATCGCAAAGGGCCAGCCGGACGCCAACTCCACCGACTTCATCGCCGGCCGCGCAATCCTTCTGATGAAGCCAAGCGATCGGCTGACGATCACGCTGAAGGGCACCATCGGCCGGTCCGATCCCACGCAGGCGGCGGTTTATAACCTGGGCACAGGGCCGGATGGCTACAACCCGGTGCTGGCCACGGGTCGCGCGGAAAAGGGGCTGAGCTTCTTCGAAACCGACAGCGAACGACTGGGGCACAGCTATGTCCGCAGCGTGGGCGGCGAGCTGACCGTGAAGTACGAGCTATCGGACAGCCTCTCGTTCACTTCGCTGACATCGTACGACGATGCGCGGCAGGAGTTCACGCAGGAAGGCACCGGCTTGACCTCGCCCGTGCTGCACCAGCCGCTCGACACGCTGTACGGCAACCGCTTCAAGATGTTCAATCAGGAAGTCCGGCTGACTTATGCGCAGGACCAGACCAACCTGCAGGTCGGCGCGTACTATGGCTATGACAAGGACTCGTCGAATTCGTACTACTGGCTGTTCGACGGCGCGGCGCTGATCCACCAGCTTTACGATCAGGTTCGCAAGTCGAGCGCAATCTTTGCGCAGGCGGACCAGAAGTTCGGCGATCACCTGGGCGTCACGCTGGGCCTGCGTTACACGTGGGATCGCTCCAGCTACGAGAACTATGCGAGCTACCTGGCCCCCGGTTCCGGCTACACCGGCCAGCGCGACACCGACATCTTCCCGTACGATACCGGATTCTACATCCACGGCAGCTATGATCCGGCTACCGGCACTTATGCGTCCGGTCCGACGATCCCGCTGCGCTCCAGCGCGCTGACCGGGCGCCTTGCGGTGAACTACACCTTCGACAGCGGGCAGATGCTCTATGCCTCGTACAGCCGCGGCTATCGCAGCGCTGCCTATTGCGGGCAGTGCTTCACCGCACCGATCGGCACGACCAAACCCGAAAAGGTTGATGCCTATGAAATCGGCGCGAAGGGCAAGTTCCTCGACAACATGCTGACGATGTCGCTGTCGGCCTTCCTGATGAAGTACCGCAACAGCCAGATCAACGAAACCAACGGTCCGCAGACGCTGCTGGCCAACGTCGACAAGTCGAAGATTCAGGGCATCGAGTTCGAGACCACGCTGGCGCCACTGAACAACTTCCGCATCAGCCTGAACGGTTCGTTCCTTGATGCGAAGTACGAAAAGGCCACGCTGCTGTTCGGCAGCATTGCCGGCCAGCGCGTGCCTTATGCGCCCAAGTTCCAGATGTCGGGCAAGGTCGACTGGGAAATGGCGCACATCGGCGATGGTACGGTGAGCTTCACGCCGTCGTTCGTGTTCTCCAGCCTTTCGTACTTCACGCCGTACAACAAGCTGAATGGCAACGGCCGGCTCAAGCAGGGCAACAACACCAAGGTCAATGCCCAGTTGAGCTATGACACCGAGCGGTATTCGATCCGCGCCTGGGTGAACAATCTGTTCAACGAAAAGACCTTTGCCGACGGCTTGGACCTGCGGACCTCGTTCGGATACGACTATCTCGTGCAGGCGCCCCCGCGCCAGTACGGGGTTTCCTTCAACTACAAGTTCTGAAGTCCGGCGCGGCGGGGGCCTCCCATCCCTGCCGCTTCGGTGACGGAAGACGTGGCGCCGGTGGTGAAAGCCGCCGGCGCTTTTCTATGGCCCGGACGCACAGAAAAGGGCCGGGGATCGCGCCCCGGCCCGGTTGCGGTGAAAGGACTGTCAAAAGTTGGCGGAAGTGATCCTGCGCTCCGTCACGGTACGGGCCAGTTCCTGCCAGATCGCGGCAAGCAATGCCGCCGCCTGCGGCGAGGAATCGGCTTCAAGCCGCTCCATCAGTTCCGTGATCAGGCCGCGCAGCCGGTCGTTTTCGCGCGTCAGGGCCGAGATACGCAGATCCTCGTCATTACCGCCCGGCGGTGGGCCATCGGCCTGTTCGAGCAGCGCGCGAAAGGCGCAGTTTTCGCGCACCAGACGGGCAGCAGCGCCGTCCCATTCATCGGCGACCATGTCGAGCATCGCCGCGCCCATGGCGGCAACGTTGGCGCGAAAGCCGGTCAGTTCGGCCAGCAGATCGGTGCGCAGGCGGTGGGCGAGTTCACGCACCGCCATCGGGACTTCGGGCTTCATAGTTTCCCCATCAGTTCAAGAGCAGCCTTGTCCTGCGCGTTGCGCAGCCACCATGCGGCATAGGCGTGGATCACCTCGCGCCCCTGCCCGGTCTGCCAGACATGCGCCGACGCGTTCCAGATCGCCTGCGTCTTCACGCAGATGAACAGCTCCCACCATGCCAGCGCCTGGGGGTCGGCGGTAAGACCGCTCGCCTCCTCCCAGATGCGGATCGCCTCTTCCCGCGTGGCAAGGCCCGAGCGCAGGTCGTTCTTGCCGAAGCAGAAGGTGCGCGTCATCGACCAGGCCAGATCCTCCAGCGGATCGCCGCAATGGGCCATTTCCCAATCGAGCACGGCAATCAGATTACCATCGTCGTCGTAAAGGAAATTGCCCGCGCGAAAATCGCCGTGGACCAGCGCCAGCTTCTGCGCCACCGGTTGCCAGCGATAGAGCTGTCGCACCGCCGCACTGATGATCGGTTCGGGGCCGACATCGTGCTTTTCAAGGCTGGCGACCCAATAATCGAGTTCCTGTACGGCGGTGTTCTCACGCGTCGCCGGGCGGGTGAAGGACAGGTCGAGGTCTTCCACCGGCACGGCGGCCAGACGGCCCATTGCGCCCCACATCTCACGCGCGATGTGCGGCAGTTTTGGCGCCCACGCGGGGTCCTGAAACTGGTATTCGCTGTTGTGATAGCCGCGCAGATCCTCGGCCAGCGACACCGCGCCGTCGAACCACGCCGGATCTTCCTCCAGCAGCAGCATCTTTGGCACCGGCACGCCGTGGCCGTAGATCGCCTGATAGGCGGCAAATTCATGCGCGCGGTCGCTATCGACGTTCGAGGCCGGGGGATCGCGGCGCAGGATAACCTTCATCGCCTGTGCGCCGTCCGCCGGATCGACATAGGCAAGGTCGAAGCGGAACGTCTCTCGCGAGGCTCCCATCGGCAGACGATGGAGGTTGGCGACCGCGATATCGCGCCACTGCGGTTGCCGCGCGGCAAGCCACACGACAAGATTTTCGGGCGTTATGTCCTTCATGCGGGGTGTTCTCCTCAGGCCGGGCGGACCAGCGCCTTGATCGCGCCACCGCCGCCGGTAAGCGCGGCGAATGCGTCGTTGATGCCGGCCAGATCGACGCGGGTGGTGACAAGCGGGGCAAGACGCTGCGGATCAGCGCAGATCATGGCAAAGGCTTCGCGGAATTCCGCGTCGGAATAGGCAAACACGAAACGCAGCGAGATGCTCTTCTGGATGAGGAAGGCAGGTTCCAGCCCGTCCAGCTCCATGCACGTGCCCACGACGACGACGGTTGCGCCCACGGGTGCGGCCTGCGCCAGCGCCATCAACATGCCGGGCTTGCCCACGCAATCGAACAGGATCGCGCGCGCGCGGGTGCGGGTGGCGGGATCGACCGCCATCGCATCGGACAGGCCCTGCGGCAGCCCCTGCCCCGCCCACCACGCGGCCAGGGCCGGATCGGCCGGGCCAAGCACGGCGTCAGCCCCCATGCGCTCGGCCATGGCGGCGCGCGCCGGATCAGGCTCTATCGCCATGACCGGGCCAAGGCCCAGCGCCTTCAGCCGCGCGATCACGAACAGGCCCACCGGGCCACAACCGAACACGCAGAACGCGCTATCCTTGTCCGCGCCGGATTCGGCCACGGCATGGACCGCGACCGCGAGTGGTTCGGTCAGCGCGGCCATGTCGGTCGGCACTTCATCGGGCACGGTCATGCAAGCAGCGGCGGACAGCAGCATGCACTCGGCAAAAGCGCCGGGGTACGAATTGGAATAACCCAGCAGGACAATGCCCTCCGGCCCGTTCAGGAACGGCGGGCTGACCACGCGCTGCCCGGCCTTAAGCCCCTGCCCCGTTTCCAGCACCTCGGCACAGAATTCGTGCCCCATGATGACCGGGCGGGACGGGTCCATGAAACCGCGAAAGCCGGCGCGGTGGAGCAGGTCGCACAAATGCGGCGCATGGTCCTTGGCATGCAGGTCACTGCCGCAGATGCCGCACACAAGCGGCCTGACCACGACTTCGCCCGCGCGCGGGACGGGCTCGCCCACGTCTTGCAGGCTCAGGCGCCCGCCATCGAGAACTGCCGCCTTCATCCCTCACCCCTTCACGTCATTGTCGGCGCAGCCTAGCGCGGGCACGGACGGGCAAAATGGACGGGTTTCCGTCGCTTGGGGGCAGCCGCGCGAAAGCCGAAAGTGGCACGCAAAGGGAGCCTACGGGATGCTGATCAAATTCGACGATTATCCGGTCCACCAGACGGCCGAGCCGCTGAGCTACATGTTCTCCAGCGAGCGCAACATGTATGCGCGATACTGGTACAACGGCTATGACTTCGACGGCGAGTTCTACATCGGCGTGGCGTTCGCTGCCTACCCGAACCGCGAGGTGATGGACGGCGCCGTCTCGATCGTCCGCAAGGACGGGTCGCAGCATAGCTTCCGCGCCTCGCGCCATTTGACGGGCGACCGCACGCAGTTGTTCGCCGGGCCGCTGCGGCACGACATCGTGGAGCCGATGAAGACGATGAACATCGTGGTGGAGCCGAACGACACCGGCTTTGCCTGCGACCTGTGGTTCCATGCCACCACCGTCGCGCACGAAGAACCCGCCGACCACATGAAGCAGGGCGTGCGCACCGTGGCGCAGATGAAGCGGTTCAGCCAGTTCGGCCGCTGGGAAGGCTGGATCGAGGTGAACGGCGTGCGCACCGAGATCAGCCCAAAGACGACCTATGGCACCAAGGACCGTTCGTGGGGCTGGCGCTGGACCGGAGAGACGGAAAAGGGCGTATCGCGCGACATTCCCAGCCAGTTCTTCTGGCTCTGGGCGCCGATCCACTGGGGCGATCGCTGCACCCACTGGGGCCAGCACGAATACGAGGACGGCAAGCGCTGGAAGGAATTCGCGCAAGTCTTCCGCACGTTCGACAAGGACAGCGATTTCGACACGCTGGACGAAGGACAAGTGGCAGAGGCGGTGTGCGGGCCGCACCGGCTGCAATTCACCAAGGGCAGTCGCCTGATTTCGCGCGCGGAGATCGACACGACATATCCCGACGGCCGCACCGAGACGTTCGTGCTGGAACCGCTGCTACGCTATCACATGTACGGCACCGGCTATAACCACCCGGAATGGGGCCACGGCTTTTACAAGGGCAAGGAAGCCTGGACTCTGGAAAGCTGGAACATCAACGAAATCGACCTGAACGCCCCGCAATTCATGCACATGCAACAAGTCGTGCGCGCCACCTGCGGTGACAAGGTGGGCGTGGGCGCGCTGGAGCAGTACATCGTCGGGCCGCACACCCGCTATGGCATGAAGGGCTTCCTCGACCCGTTGTGAACGGGGGCAAAGGCCATACCTTGGGGGGAGCGCGGGAATGGCCCGCGCTCCCCCTTGCTTCATGTCACATGTTCTTGAGCGAATTGAGCTGGTCGCGCTGCACGGTACGTGCCGGGCCATCGGCACCGCCAGTGTCGCCGCGCCGCTCCAGTTCGGCCAGAATTTCATCGTCGGCGGCGAAATCATAGGTGTAGCGTTCGCGGCCGCCGGTGCGAAACCAGTCCCACGAATCCGCAAGCCCCTCGGCCAGCGAGAACCTGGGCTCCCAGCCAAGGTCGCGGCGGATCTTGTCGATCGAGAAGACCATGCTGCCCCGGCTCGCCTCCAGCCAGTGCACCAGCGGCGAGCGCATGTGCGCGGGCAGATCATCGGGCATCATGACGATCTGCGGCGTAACGCCAACGGCCTCGGCCATCAGCCGCATGTAGTTGACGATGCTGCAGAACTGCTTGCCCGCCACGTTATAGACTTGCCCCACGGCCGCCGGCTTGCCCAGCACGGCCACCAGCGCGCGCGCCACGTCGCGCGTGTGGACGAAGTGGACCATTGCCTCGGTCTTGCCCGCCAGCAGCAGCGGCCGGCCCAGCTCCAGCCGGCGGAACGCGCCCGGTTCCCGGGTAACCGCCGGGCTCATCGGACCACAGGTATGCGTGACGCGCAGCGCGGTGAAGGGAAAGCCACAGGCGGCATATTCATCCGCCAGCCGCTCCTCGCACCCCACCTTGCCGACGGCATAGGCGCCATAAAGCGCGGTGGCGGGATCGCGGCCAACTTCCGCCGTTTCGGCAACGGGCTGCGCGGCGGCCATTTCATAGACCGCGATGGAACTGGTGAACACAAAGTGCCTCACCCGCCCCCGGAACAGCGCGATCATCGGCTCGAGATGGTCAGGCGTATAGGCCGTGTTGTCGAACACCGCATCGAAGCTGTCGCGCAGCGGCCCCAGTAGCCGTTCCAGCTCCCCCGGTTCGTGGCGCTGGCCGTGGATGCGGCGCACGCCATCGGGTAAAGGTGCTTCATGGCTATTGAACACCGTAACGGCGTGGCCCTGCTCCACCAGTTCCTGCACCAGTTGCAGCCCGATGTAGCGGTTCCCGCCCATGACCAAGACTTCCACGGCGATCTCCAGCATTGCCCGTGCGCCGGTCATGGCCCGCTGGCATGGTTTAAACCATCAACGGATACCCGTCATTCCGGTCGCAGCGTGCCAATGCGGCGACACAGCTGGCCTTCAGGGCTTGGCGCGAAACCGGATGGGCAGGCGTTTGAGGCCCGAGACGAAATTCGCCTCCACCCACGCCGGTTCGCCGTCAAGCCGGATGTCGTCGACCCGCGCAAGCAGTTCGGCGAACAGCAGCCGCATTTCCAGCTTCGCCAGCGCATTGCCAAGGCAGACATGCGGGCCATAGCCAAAGGCAACGTGTTTTCGCGCCTCTGGCCGGTCAACGCGGAAGTCGAAGGGTGCCTCGAACACATCCTCGTCGCGGTTGGCCGATGGGTAGCACATCATCAGGCTGTCGCCGGCGCGCACATGCTTGCCACCCACTTCGCAGTCGGCTACGGCGGTGCGGAAGAAGTGCTTCACCGGGCTGCTCCAGCGGATCATTTCTTCGACGGCGTTGGCCATCAGTTCAGGTTCCGCACGCAACCGGGCCATTTCCGCCGGGTTCTGAAGCAGCGCCAGCATCCCGCCTGAAAGGGCCGAGCTGGTGGTATCATGCCCGGCCGCCGCCACGATCAGGTAATAGGCATTGCGCTCTGCCTCGCCGATTGGCTTGCCATCGATCGTGGCCGTGGCCAGTACAGTGGCCACATCATTGCGCGGGTTGGCCCGGCGATCCTCGGTCACCTTCGAGAAGTATTCACTGAACGTGGCGAACGCGTCCACCATCGAAGCCGCGCCATCGCCACCACCCGTTTCCGGATCGGTGTTGCCGAACAGCTTCTGCGAAAGCGCGAGCATCAGCGGCTCGTCTTCGGGCGGGACGCCCAGCACGATCATGATCGTGCGCAGCGGATACCAGGCGGCGATTTCCTTGGCGAAATCGCACCGTCCGCCCGTTGCAATCATCTTGTCCACGGTTTCGCGCGCCAGCTTGCCGATTTCCGCTTCCAGCGAGCGCAAGCTCTTGGCACCGAACCACGATGCTGTCAGCGCGCGGTAGGCCTTGTGATCGGGGTCGTCCATGGCAACCAGATTGCGCGCCAGATTGGTGCTGCCGGTCTGCTCCAGCAGCATCTGCTCGTCCTCGATCGTCAGCAGGAACTGGCGCGGCGCGTTCCTGAAGTTCGCCGCATTCAGCTCAACCGACAGGATATCGGCATGGCGCGTCACCGCCCAGAACGGGCGGAATTGCGTGGGCTCGGCCCAGTGGACAGGGTCTTCGTGCCGCAGATGCGCGAACAGATCGTGATAGCGGCGCTCATCACCATAGGTGCGCGGATCGACAATGGCGTCGTCGATTTGGATTGCAGGCGCGTTGGCCACGGTTTTCTCTCCCATTTGCCCCCCGTGTGCCGGCCTGCGCGCGCCCGGTCCAATCGGAACTGGCCGGGGATGGATCGGCGCGCCCGATGATCCCACCGCGATAATCCGCCCAACGCCCCTTGCCGCGCCGCTCCCGCGACGGCAATCTGGCAGGCCGAACGTCGCAGCCGGCCTTCCGCCCGAGCAGGAGTGAACCATGTTCCACCCGGACCTGCGCCTTCTGAGGTGCTTTGCGGCCATTGCCGACACGGGTTCGGTCACGCGCGCGGCTGAACGGCTCAATCTCAGCCAGCCGACGATTTCGGGCCAGATCAGGGAGCTTGAACAGGAACTGGGGTTCCCCCTGTTCCATCGCACCTCGCGCTCGGTCATGCTGAGCGACAAGGGCGCGCAGCTTTTGCCGATGGTGCGCGACGTGCTCGCAAAAACCGAAACCCTCCGCCGCGAGGTGGAGGAATTGCAGGTCCGGCAGGCGCAGCAGTTCCGGCTGGGCGCGGCGATGTACAGCCTCGATTTCGCGGAACGGATCGGGTTGCTGGAGGCATTCGGACAGGCAGAGCCAGATTTCCGCTACGCCATCGACAACCGCCTGCAAACCGACCAGATACCCGAACTGGTCAACGGCAAGCTGGACGCCGCGCTGCTGCTGGGCATCGCATCAGGCTGCTGGAACGACGCGCCGGGCGCGGAACTTCCCGGCATGATCGTCAACGAAACGGTCTACCCCTCCCATCTGGACCGCGTGGTTCTGGGATCGCGCCGGATAGGGCTGCTCGTGCCCGAAGGGTCCCCGCTCGCCCGGATGGACGAGGTTCCTGCCGCGATGTTGCAGGATTTGGAAATCGTGATGCTCAGCGCCGAACATGGCCATGCGCTGGTCGATCCCATCACCGATTTTCTGGCGCACTGTGGCGCAACGATCGTTCAACTGAGCGAAGGCAATGCCCTTGCGATCGAACGAGAGGCCCGGCGACTGGGCATCTGCGCAATCGGCATCGGATGGTTTCCCACGCTGCCCGGCCTGGTCTTTCGCCCGGTGGCCGACATGGCGTTCTCCATGGAGTTTGCGCTGGTTTGCGGCAGTCAGCCCAGCCGCGCGGCGCGCCACTTCTTTGCCTTCGCTGCCCGGTGGCAGGCAGCGCGAGCCGCCGTTGGCGATCCTGTACCCGCCCTCACCCGATCACAGCCTGCTGGCTAGCCGTCCTCCCGTTCCACGCCTGTCACCCGATATTGCGTTCGCCTGCCTGCCAGTAAGGCGCGCGCAGTTCCATCTTCAGCACCTTTCCCGCGCCCGACAACGGCAGCCGGTCAAGAACCTCGATGCTGCGGGGCAGC
>JBDLVU010000033.1:0-23899 GCA_039804665.1 Pseudomonadota bacterium
GGATTCCAAGACGATCATCGCGATCAACAAGGATGAAGACGCCCCGATCTTCCAGGTCGCGGACCTTGGCCTTGTCGGCGATCTGTTCACGATCGTGCCCGAACTGGTCGGCAAACTTTGAGATCGACCTAAGGGGGGTCTAGATCGACCTAACCCGTGCAAGGGGGCTCTGCCGCAAGGCAGGGCCCCTTTGTCGTGGGGCTAGGGCGGGGTAAAGCAGGCGGCCTGTCCGTGCCGCGCGCCAGCCTGATCGACAAGGTTCCAGACGATCCCCCGCTCGATCAGGAACCGCCTTCCGCGCTGCGAGATGCGCCAGCCGCTGTAATCGTCGACAAACCCGTCGCGCGTCACCCGCGCCATGAACCGGGCGCGCGCGTCGCGCAGCGCAGGTTCGGCGGACAGGCGCGAGGGCAGGGCGGTGAAGCTTTCCACGTCGGTTTCGAACGCGGCGAGCGCGGCGGCGTTGCCGAAGAAGAACGCCGGATCGGCCTGTGTCCCGTGGGCCACCACCACCAGCGGGGCGTTCCACAGCGCGGCGACGGGATCGATGCCGGGCGGCACCAGATCGCGGCCGAGCAGGCGTGCAAAACTCTGCGCGATCAATGCGATGCGGGCTTTGTCCGCGCCGTAGCGGGCAGGGACCTCTGCCATCGGTCGATCAGTTGGGGACGAGGATCGTGTCGCGCGCGGCCGGGTGGGTTTCCGGGTAATCCTGATTGAAGTGCAGGCCGCGGCTTTCGTGGCGGGCGCGGGCGCTCTTCACGATCAGGTTGGCGGTGTCGATCAGGTTGCGCAGCTCGATCAGGTCGGCCGTCACGCGGAAATGCTGATAGTATTCAGACACTTCGTTACGCAGCAGCTTGATCCGGTGCGCGGCGCGTTCCAGCCGCTTGTTGGTCCGGACAATGCCCACGTAGTTCCACATGAAGCGGCGCAGCTCGGTCCAGTTCTGCTTGATCACCACTTCTTCGTCCGAATCGGTGACGCGGCTTTCGTCCCACGCGCGCAAGGGCGGGGGGGCGGCGAAATCGTCCCAGCGGGCAAGGATATCGCGCGCGGCGGCATCGCCGAACACGAAGCATTCAAGCAGCGAGTTCGACGCCAGCCGGTTGGCCCCGTGCAGGCCGGATTCGGAACATTCGCCCACGGCATAAAGCCCCGGCAGGTCGGTGCGCCCGGCAAGATCGATCAGCACGCCACCGCAGGTATAGTGCTGCGCGGGCACGACCGGGATCGGCTCCTTCGTCATGTCGATGCCAAGCCCCAGCAGCCGTTCATGGATGTTGGGGAAATGGCTGCGGACGAACTCCGGGTCCTTGTGGCTGATGTCGAGGTGCACGTAATCGAGGCCGAGGCGCTTGATCTCGTGGTCGATGGCACGGGCAACGATATCGCGCGGGGCCAGTTCCTCACGCGGGTCGAAGCGCGGCATGAAGCGTTCGCCCGTGGTCGGGATCTTCAGGTGCCCGCCTTCGCCGCGCACCGCCTCGGTAATCAGGAAGTTTTTGACGTCGAGGTTGTAGAGGCAGGTCGGGTGGAACTGCATGAATTCCATGTTGGACACGCGCGCGCCCGCCCGCCACGCCATGGCGATGCCATCGCCGGTTGCGCCGCGCGGGGCGGTGCTGAACAGGTAGGTACGGCCCGCGCCGCCCGTGGCAAGGATCGTGGCGCGCGCGGAAAAGCATTCGACGCGGCCGGTCGACTGGTCGAGCGCATAGACGCCCCACACGTGGCTGCCGCTGGCGGAATCGGTGCGATGGCGATCGGTGACGAGGTCCACCGCCACCATGTCAGGACGCATGGTGATGTTGGGGTGCGCCTTGGCCGCCTTGATCAGCGCCTGCTGCACGGCAAAGCCGGTGGCGTCGTCCACGTGCACGATGCGGCGGTGCGAATGGCCGCCTTCGCGCGTGAGGTGCAGCGCGCCCGATTCCTCGTTGAACGGCACCCCGATCTCGGCAAGGCGGCGGATCGCCTCGGGCGCGTGTTCGACTACGAACTCCACCGTTTCGCGCCGGTTGAGCCCGGCGCCGGCGATCATCGTGTCGCGGATATGGTCTTCAAAGGTATCGCCGCGGTCGAGCACGGCGGCGATGCCACCCTGCGCCCACGCGGTGGAGCCTGCATCCAGCGCGCCCTTGGCAAGCACCATCACCTTGCAGCGTTCGGCCAGCACGAGCGCGGCGGTCAGCCCGGCAGCGCCGGAACCAATGATCAGAACGTCTTGGGCAACCACCGGAAAACGGCTCCATCGCAGCAACGGGGCAGGACGCCCTGCACTCCCCTTTGCCGCCCGCGTCGCCGTTTGGAAAGCGCGGACGCACGCCCGATTCCACAGGGCGAGGGGCAGGGTGGGTTAAAAGGACGGCATTTGCCGTTTCTATTCGCACATGCAGCATGCTATCTAAGGGAAAGTACTTAGCTCTTGGAGTTCCGATGGTGCTCGCGCGTCTTGCCTGCCTGTTCGACCGGCATCGCCCCCTGCGCGAAGGGGTCCGGTGGAACGGAACCCATTACGTGGCCGGCTGCCGCCATTGCGGCAAGGCGATCCAGCGCCAGACTCACTGCGGTTGGCGCAGCGCCCCGCCAGAGCCGCCGGCCCCGCTTATCTGAGCGGTTGCGGGCAGACGGTTCAGGCGGCCTTGCTGGTCAGCTTCACGAACACGTCTTCAAGATCGGCTTCGCGCGTCGAGACATCGACGATGGCATAGCCCTGTCCCTGCACCAGCGAGAGCACTTCGCCGGCGTTGGTGCGGTCCTTGTCGTAGCTGATTTCAACCTGCCGTTCGCCGGTGACGGTGCTTTTCAGGAACTTTTCGTTCGCGGGCGCAGCATCGAGTGCGCGGTCGAGCGTGAGCACGACGATTTTTTCGCGCGCCATGTCCACCAGTTCGCGCGTGGGCTTGTCGGCGATCAGGCGGCCGTGGTTGATGATGGCGATGCGGTCGCACAATTGCTCCGCCTCTTCGAGGTAGTGCGTGGTCAGCACCACGGTCACGCCTTCGGCATTCAGTTCGCTGACCAGTTCCCACAACTGGCGACGCAGTTCCACGTCGACGCCGGCGGTGGGTTCGTCGAGCACGAGGATCGGCGGGGTGTGGACCATCGCCTTGGCGATCAGCAGGCGGCGCTTCATGCCGCCCGACAGCGAGCGGGCATAGGCGTTGGCCTTGTCCGCCAGATGGACCGCGCGCAGCAGTTCCATCGAACGGCGCAGGTGCTTGGGCACGCCATAGAGCCCGGCCTGGATTTCCAGCACCTCGATGGGGGTGAAGAACGGGTCGAACACGATTTCCTGCGGCACGATGCCGATCGAGGCCTTGGCATTGCGCACGTCGCGGTCGATGTCGTGGCCCCAGATCTCCACTTGACCCGAGGTTTTCATCACCAGCCCGGCAAGCGTGTTGATCAGCGTGGATTTGCCCGCGCCGTTGGGCCCGAGCAGGCCGAAGATCTGGCCTTGTGGCACATCGAAGCTGACGCCGTTCAAGGCCAGCTTGCCTTCGCCCGTTCCGGCGGGGGCATAGCGTTTGACGAGATCACGGATGCGGATGGCGGGGGTTTCGTCCATGCCGCGTTGCCTGCCCGATGCGGGGCCAAAACGCAATTGTCTGCCAGCCGCGATTTTGCTAGCGCGAGGCCCATGATCAAGGCGCCCGAAACCGTTCTCGTCGAAACCACCCGCGTGATGTGCGATGGCTCCAATGACATTCGGGGCGGCGCCGCGCTGGGCCATCCGCGCGTGTGGCTGGAAATCGACGAACGCGGCTATGCCGAATGCGGATACTGCGACAAGCGCTTCGTGCTGAAGGACGCGCACGCGCATTGATGGGGTGGGCTTCGGCCCTTCCTTTGAAATGCGGCAGGGCCCCCGCTCAGGATGAGCGGGTGGTGGATATGGGCACCCCTTGCACCGAAGTTTCCCTTCGAAAGGTAGCGCAGTGCGCGGCGGTCCCCTATATCGAGCCGGATGATCGATGCTTCCGACACCCGCTCGCTGTTGTACCGTTCCGGCCTGCTGACGCCCGATGATGCGCACAGGCTGACCGCGCAGGCGCTGAAGGCCTGCGACGACGGTGAACTCTACCTGCAATTCATCGCCAGCGAGAGCTTCGGCTTTGACGACGGGCGGCTGAAGACGGCGGATTATTCGCGCGATGCCGGGTTCGGCCTGCGCGGGGTTTCGGGCGAGATGACCGGCTTTGCCCACGCCAACGAGATTTCGGCCGCCGCCATCGCGCGCGCCGGGGAAACGCTGAAGCTGCTCGATCCGGCGAAGGGCCAGCCCGCGCCGCCGCCGCGCGGGCACAACCGCCACCTTTATACCGATGCCTCGCCGCTCGATGCCGTGCCCTTCGAGGCGAAGGTAAAGTTGCTGGAACAGATCGACGCAGCGGCGCGCGCACGCGATCCGCGCGTGGCGCAGGTTTCCGCCTCGCTGGCGGCGAGCTGGTCGGTGGTGGAGATCGTGCGCGCCGATGGCTTCGTCGGCCACGACGTGCGGCCGCTGGTGCGGCTGAACGTGTCGATCGTGGCCGAACAGAACGGGCGGCGCGAAACCGGCAGCTTCGGCATTGGCGGGCGCCGGCTGTATGACGACCTGTTTTCGCCCGAAACGTGGAACCGCGCGATTGACAGCGCGCTGGCGCAGGCGCTGGTGAACCTTGATTCCGTGGCCGCGCCGGCGGGCGAGATGACCGTGCTGCTTGGCCCTGGCTGGCCCGGCGTGCTGCTGCACGAAGCGGTGGGGCATGGGTTGGAAGGCGATTTCAATCGCAAGGGCACCAGCGCGTTTTCCGGCCTGATCGGCCAGCGCGTGGCCGCGCCCGGGGTGACGGTGATCGACGATGGTTCGCTGCCCAGTGCGCTTGGCGGGGGGCGGCGCGGGTCGCTGTCCATCGACGATGAAGGCACGCCCACGCAGGAAAACATCCTGATCGAGGACGGCATCCTGAAAGGCTATATCCAGGATCGCCTGAACGCGCGGCTGATGGGCGTGGCGCCCACCGGCAACGGCCGGCGCGAAAGCTATGCCCACGCGCCGATGCCGCGCATGACCAACACCTTCATGCGGGCAGGCAACGACGATCCGGCCGAGCTGCTTTCGCGGATGAAGAACGGCATCTTTGCCAAGTCGTTCGGCGGCGGGCAGGTGGATATCACCAGCGGCAAGTTCGTGTTTACCTGCACCGAGGCGTACCGCGTGGAGAATGGCAAGCTGGGCGCGCCGATCAAGGGCGCCACGCTGATCGGCGATGGCCCCACCGTGCTGACCCGCGTGACCGGCATCGGCAACGATCTGGAACTGGACGAAGGCGTCGGCGTGTGCGGCAAGGGCGGGCAGAGCGTGCCGGCGGGCGTGGGCCAGCCGACGCTGCTGATCGAAGGGCTGACCGTGGGCGGGACGGCCTGAGGCGAAGGGTTTGCCGCAGGCGCGCGTTTAACGCTTCAGCGACGGTTCAGCCCGGTTGGGCTACCGATCGCGGGACCGAATGGGAAAGGCAGGCAAGTCATGGCACGGATGAGACATGGTATCGCCGTTGCATTGCTGGCTGGCGCGGTTGCGCTGGGCGGAGCTGCGCAGGCCAAGCCGAGGCTGACGGGTGAAGAACAGCTGGCCAAGCTGCTCGAAGGGCGCGAGGCCGGCGCGCCGGTGGATTGCATTTCGACGCTCGCCAACAGCTCCAGCCAGGTGATCGACAAGACCGCCATCGTCTTTGGCAGCGGCCGCACGATCTATGTGCAGCGGCCCAAGAGCGGCGCGGAGCAGCTGGACGACGACGATGTGCTGGTGACCAGGCTCAACGGCCCGCAGCTGTGCAGCATCGACGTGATCCAGTTGCATGATCGTTCGTCGCTGCACATGTGGCGTGGCTTCGTGGGGCTGGACAAGTTCGTGCCCTATACGCGCAAGGCCCATTGAAGGGTCTTGGAATTGCGGCAGGGTTGACGGTATGGCGCGGGGCATGACCCTGCGCCTTGCCACGCCCGCCGATGCCGCCGCACTTGCCGATCTTGGCCGCCGCGCGCTGACCGCCAAGTTCGAGCATCTCTATCGGCCCGAGGACTTTGCCCAGTTTCTGGGCGAGGCGCACAGCGATGCAAAGGTCGCGTCCGAACTCGCGGACCCGGGCATGCGCATCGCGGTGATCGAGCAGGAGGGCGCGCTGGCGGCCTTCTGCAAGCTGGTGCTGCACAGCACGCTGCCCGCCGGGCACAGCGATGCCGCGCGGCCGCTGGAGCTGAAGCAGCTTTACACCGACCCCGTGCGAATCGGTGGCGGTCTGGGGCGGCGGCTGATGGACTGGGCGCTGGAACAGGCCGTGGCGGCGGGCGCAGACGAGATCCAGCTGTCGGTCTATAGCGAAAACCCCGAGGCGCAGCGGTTCTACCACCGCTATGGCTTTTCCAAGATCGCCGACATCGAATTCTGGGTGGGCACGCACTGCGATCCCGAATGGCTCTATGCCCGCAAGGTGACCCCTGCGGACGGTAGCCACGCCAGCGCCGCGCAGGTATAAGGTCCCCATGTCCTCCATCAGACCCTGGCGCGATATCGCGCGCCGCAAGAGCCGCCAGATCATGGTCGGCGCGGTTCCCGTCGGCGGCGATGCCCCGATCACCGTCCAGACCATGACCAACACGCCGACCAGCGACGCGGTGGCCACGATCGACCAGATCCGGCGTTGCGAGGAAGCGGGTGCGGACCTGATCCGCGTGTCCTGCCCGGACGAGGCGAGCACGGCGGCGTTCGGCAAGATCGTGAAGGCGGCGCGGGTGCCGCTGATCGCGGACATCCATTTCCACTACAAGCGCGCGCTGGAAGCGGCCGATGCGGGCGCGGCGTGCCTGCGCATCAACCCGGGCAACATCGGATCGAGCCAGCGCGTGGCCGAAGTGGTGCGCGCGGCCAAGGCCAACGGCTGTGCCATCCGCATCGGCGTGAACGCGGGCAGCCTTGAGAAAGACCTGCTGGAAAAGTACGGCGAGCCGTGCCCCGAGGCGCTGGTGGAGAGCGCGCTTGATCACATCAAGCTGCTGCAGGACCACGATTTCCACGAATACAAGGTGGCGGTGAAGGCCAGCGACGTGTTCCTGGCGGTGGCGGCCTACATGGGCCTTGCCGAAGCGGTCGATTGCCCGCTGCACCTTGGCATTACCGAAGCGGGCGGCCTGATCGGCGGCACGGTGAAAAGCTCGATCGGCATCGGCAACATGCTGTGGGCGGGCATCGGCGATACCCTGCGCGTCTCGCTTTCGGCCGAGCCGGAAGAGGAAGTGCGCGTGGGCTTCGAAATCCTGAAGGCGCTGGGCCTGCGCACGCGCGGGGTGCGCGTGGTTTCGTGCCCCAGCTGCGCGCGGCAGGGCTTTGACGTGATCCGCACGGTGGAAGCGCTGGAAAAGCGGCTGACCCACATCAAGACGCCGCTCTCGCTGTCGGTGCTCGGCTGCGTGGTCAATGGCCCCGGCGAAGCGCGTGAAACCGACATCGGCGTGACTGGCGGCGGCAACGGCAAGCACATGGTGTACCTGTCGGGCGTGACCGACCACACCGTGCAGTCCGAAGAAATGCTCGATCACATCGTCGCTCTGGTGGAAGCCAAGGCGGCCGAGATCGAGGCCGACACCACCGATGCGGGCAAGGTGAGCGAAATCGCCGGCTGATCGCTGCCGGTTGGCAATCCGCTAACCTCTTGGCGTTAAAAGCGCGGGCGATGAATCGCCTGCTGATCCCTGCGCTGCTGATCGTGGCGACTGCGATGCTGATCGCGCCGGCGCTGGGCGACGGTCCCGGTGCGGGCGAAGCGACGCCTGCTGCCGAGGAGGTTGTGGCAGACGCGCCCCAGCCGTACGAGCCGCACGAGCCCGGCGATGTCATGGTCATCCCGCGCGATGGCTCCGGGCAGTTCCACGTGGACGCAGACCTTGGCGGCACGGCGGTTTCGTTTCTGGTCGATACCGGGGCGGACCTTGTGGCGCTGAGCATGGACGATGCGCAGCGGCTGGGCATCGCGCCCGATCCCGGGGCGTTCGCGCCGATCCTGCGCACCGCATCGGGCATGGGCTATGGCGCGCCGGTGCGGATCGAGCGGTTGACCGTTGCCGATCACGAACTGGAAGACGTCGACGCGGTGGTGGTGCGCGGGCTGCCGGTCAGCCTGCTGGGCCAATCGGCGCTGCGCCGGCTGGGCCGCGTGACGCTGGAGGGCGACCGGTTGCTGATCGCAGGCTAAGTCTTCGGCGTCTAAGTCTCGGCGTCTAAGCCTCGACAAGCCTTGCCCTTTCGGCGATGCAGCGGGCCATGCCCGTACGCCACCACCTGCCGCCCCTGCACCTGCTGCTCGCGCTGGCGATCATGGCGGTGTGGGGAACCAACTTCGTCATCATCAAGCTGGCGCTGGCGCATCTGCCGCCGCTGACGCTGGCGCTGCTGCGCTTCACCTTCGTGTTCGCGCCGATGGCGGCTTTCGTGCCCCGGCCGCGTGTGCCGTGGGGCAACCTTGCCGCCTATGGTGTGCTGATCGGTGCGGGCCAGTTCGGCATCCTGTTCACCGCGATGCGCAGCGATATCACCCCGGGGCTCGCCAGCCTTGTGGTCCAGACGCAGGCCTTTTTCACCATCGCGCTGGCGATGCGGATCAATGGCGAACGGATCGCGGCCTATCAGGTCTGCGCACTGCTGCTGGCAACGGCGGGCCTTGGCGTGATCCTGCTGCACACCGATGGCAGCGCCACGCCGCTGGGCATTGCGCTGGTGCTGGCGGCGGCGCTCAGCTGGTCGGGCGGCAACATGGTGGCGCGCCGCGCAGGCACGGTGAACATGCTTGGGTATGTCGTGTGGTCGGCGCTGTTCGCCATCCCGCCGCTGCTGGGCTTTGCGCTGCTGCTGGAAGGTCCGGCGCGGATGTGGGCGGGGATACGCGCCGCGGACGGGTGGACCTGGGGCGCGGTGGCGTGGCAATCGGTGGGCAACACCATGTTCGGCTATGCGGCGTGGGGCTGGCTGATGGCGCGCCATCCGGCGGCGCAGGTGGCGCCGCTGGCCCTGCTGGTGCCGGTGTTCGGGTTGGGCGCATCGGCGCTGCTGCTGGGGGAACCGATGCAGGGGTGGAAGATCGCCGCGTTCGCGCTGGTCATGGCGGGCCTTGCGCTCGGCACGTTCTGGCCGCGCATCAGGGAGACATTTTTACGATGACCGTTTCGATCCGCGCCGCCACGCCGGCCGACCTTTCGCTGATCGCGGGCCTGATCCGCGCGCTGGCGGAGTATGAAAAGCTGGCGGACGAGGTCCGCTTCGATGGAGCCGTGCTGGGCAGCAAGCTGTTCGGTCCGCGCCCCTACGCCGAAGTGCTGATCGGTGAACTGGATGGCGTGGCGCAGGGCTTCGCCTTGTTCTTCCACAATTTCTCCACGTTCGAAGGCAAGCCGGGGATTTATCTGGAGGACCTGTTCGTGACGCCGGAGGCGCGCGGATCGGGGCTGGGCAAGGCGTTGCTGGCGCATCTGGCCGCGCTGGCGCTGGAGCGTGACTGCGCACGGCTGGAATGGTGGGTGCTCGATTGGAACGAACCCTCGATCGGTTTCTACAAGGCGCTGGGCGCGAAGTTCATGGACGAATGGACCGTCATGCGGGTGGATGGCGCGGCGCTGGAACGGCTGGGCGCAGAGGGTGGAAAAATGGCGGTAAACGCGCTATAACCATAGCATGGCGGGCGTGGTGGACAGACGTGGATTGCTGAAGGGCGTGGCCGCCGGGGCGGCTGCGGTGGTCCTGCCCGCGCGCGTGTTTGCCCAGCCTTATTCCGTATCCGAGCAGCACCGCCGCATTCTGGCCGTGGCGGCGCAGCAGGTGCAGCGCGTGCAGAACCTGCTGTGGCGCACCGACGTGGTGGGCGTGGCCGATTTCGCGCTGCCTTCGTCGCTGCCGCGCTTGCACTTCGCCAATCTGGAACGTGGCGAAGTGCGCTCGTTCCTTGTCGCGCATGGCAAGGGATCGGACCCGGAGCACGACGGGTTCCTCAAGCTGTTTTCGAACCAGATCAACAGCCTCGCCACTTCGCGCGGGGCGTTCGTCACTTATGAATGGTATCGCGGAAAGTACGGCACCTCGATCCGGCTGGGCGGGATCGACCCGGACAACAACCACGCGCTGGATCGCGCCATCGTGATGCACCCGGCGTGGTATGCCAACCCCGACATGCTGACCAAATGGGGCAAGCTCGGCCGCAGCGACGGCTGCTTCGCCATGGCCGAGGCCGACTTCAACGAAGCGCTGTGGCACATGTCCGGCGGCCGGCTGTTGTACGCGGACCGGCTGGGGATTTATTGATATTGTTCCGGCGGCGTCCGCTCGCTTCGGTGCCAGTTTTTGCCGGCCATCGTGGTGTTGTCGATCATGAACATTCTTTCGGCCGGCATGCACATGTTTTTCCGCAGCCTTAGAGTTGCATATGAAAACGAGGCCGAGAATCGGGCGCGGGTTTTTCGGCCGTTGGTTCGCCGAAAGTGACCGTCACCCTGAACTTGTTTCAGGGTCCATCAGGCCTCACGCGCCTTGCATGGGATCGAATCCCAGCCCCACCGCCAGATCATGCCACTCCGGGTTGGCGGCGTTGATCAGGTTGATCTTCCAGTCGCGGCGCCAGTTCTTGAGCTGTTTTTCGCGGGCAATGGCGCGCTGCATGTCGCCCAGCTGTTCGAAATAGACGAGTCGTTTCACGACGTATCGCGACGTGAAGCCCTTGGTCACTTCTTCCCTGTGCTGCCACAGGCGCTGCATCAGGTTTGAAGTTACGCCGATGTAGAGCGTACCATAGTGGCCGCTAGCGAGAATATAGACGCACGGTTGCTTCTCGGCGCTCATGGCTCCGGAGCTTGGGGCACGATGGACCCTGAAACAAGTTCAGGGTGACGAAGAAGTGGAGCGGGCGTTGCTTCGAACGCCCAATTTCCTACCCCCCCTTACAGCGGGTTATCCAGCTTGATGATCGCTTCGTTGCTCTTGCGCTGGCTGGTGTGCAGTTCGCGCGGTTTTGCGAAGCTGGCGATCACGGCGGGGTCGCGGCCATAGAGGTCGGCGAAGCTGCGCATCAGGCCGTTCACGTCGCGCGCGACGGTGAAATAGGTCACGTAAACCGCCCACGGCTTGGTCATCGGCACCTTGGTGTACTTGCCCGACAGGTTGTATTCCACCGCGGTTTCGGGCGGCAGGTCGGCGCCGAGGATCGCCATGGTCATGGCGAGTTCGGTGGCGCGTTCGGCGCGGATGCAGCCGTGGCTGAGCGCGCGGGCGGGCAGGGCGAACAGTTCGCGGTGCGGCGTATCGTGGATATAGATCGCGTGCTCGTTCGGCATGTCGAGCTTCACCCGGCCCAGCGAGTTGGTGTCGCCCGGCTGCTGCACGACGGTGATCGTGCCGTCGGCGTTCTTGGTGGCGACATAGCCTTCGCGCTTGGCCTTGGCGGGGCTCGCCAGCAGCTTTGCCCCAAGGCCTTCGCCCACCACGATCGACTGCGGCACCGTCCACGTGGGGTTGAACACCACGTTCTTCACCTGCTCGGCCAGCTGCGGTGTGGCGGTTTTGCCCGGCTTGCCCACGATGGCGCGATAGGTGCGGATGATCTTGTTGTTCACCGTCAGGCGCAGTTCCTGTTCGGGCACGTTGATCATCAGGTATTGCAGGCCCAGATCGTGCCCCAGCCAGCGCCAGCGGTCCATGTTGGCGCGGATCATGGCGATCTGCTTGGGGTCCTTCGCCTTTGAAAGCATGTCCTTCAGCAAGGCATAGTCAGGGTGCGTGGGCTTCAGGCTGTTGAGCACGCCGGGCACGTCGTGCATCTCGGTCGCCTGCGCCAGCAGCTGGGAATCGGGGTGGATGTCCTGATCGGGATCGATGGCGAACCATTGTTCGCGCGCGGTCATCGGCGTGCGCCCGTCGCGCAGGTCCTGCGCCAACCACACGAACAGGCGGCTGGCCAGCTGGTCCAGATCGCCGCCTTCGCCCTTGGCGAGGGCGGCGGAAAGCGCGGCGGGTTCATAGTCCCGCGGGTAAAGGCCATCGGCGCCGATGGCGCGGATGGCGACCAGCAGCGCCTTGGCATCGGCCACCGTCCAGTGCGCCAGCGGCGGCGGGGGTGGCGGCAGGTCGGCCAGCGCGGTGGGCGCAGGCGCCGGCGTTGCAGCCGGAGCGGGCGTGGTGGGCGCGGTTGCGGTCGTGGACGGAGTGGCCGCGGCAGGGGCAGGGGCAGGGGCAGGGGCAGGCTGGGCCTGCGCGGTCAGGTCCACCGGGCCTTGCTGTGCGGTGCGCGCGCGGGCCGGGCCTCCGGCAAGCATGGCGGCGATGCAGGTCGCGGCCACGGTCGCGGAAAGGATGGTCCGGTTGTTCAGGCGCATTGCGTTCGTTCCCTGTTGACGGGCAGGCGGTGAGTGGTGGCCCTTGGCAAATCCCTGCCCCATGCCACGCCGCCAATCAAGCAGCGCGGCTGACTGGAGCCTGAATCGTCCCCGGATCGCCCCGCTTTGCGTATTGACCGCAGGGGCATTAGGAACGGGCGATGACGCGCACCCCCTCTGCCATGCCCATCCTTGTCGCGCTGACCGGCCTTGCCTGCTTCAGCGTGATGGACGGGGTGATGAAAGCGGCCTCCACCGCCATCGGCCCTTATGGCGCGATGTTCTGGCGCAACCTGCTGGGGGCGCTGTTCATGGCGCCTATCTGGCTGAATGCGCGCCGCCGGGCGGGCCTGCGCGGGTTGCCGGGGGTGGACGTGCTGAAGCTGCATCTGCTGCGATCGGCCGTGGCGGGAACGATGGCGGTGCTGTTCTTTTATGGCGTGGTGCGCACGCCGCTGGCCGAATCGATCGCGCTGTCGTTCCTGGCGCCGCTGATCGCGCTGTATCTGGCGGCGGTCATGCTGGGCGAACAGGTGGGCCCGCGCGCAGTGGCGGGATCGGTGCTGGCGCTGGGCGGCGTGGGCGTGATCGCGGCGGGCAAGTTTGGCGGGCATTATGAGCCTGAGGCGATCAAGGGGCTGGCGGCGATCCTCGTCTCGGCGGTGCTTTATGCGTGGAACCTCGTGCTGCAACGCCGGCAGGCGCAAGTGGCGGGGCCGGAGGAGATCGCCTTTTTCCAGACGTTCCTGATCTTCGTGCTGCTGGGTGCGGGCGCGTGGTGGTGGGCCGGCACGCCGACGCCGGTGGTGTGGGGCGAACTGGCGGTGTCGGCAGTGCTGTCCACCGGGTCGCTGATGCTGCTCGGCTGGGCCTATGCGCGAGAGGAGGCCAAGGTGCTGGTGCCGCTGGAATACACCGCGTTCGTGTGGGCGGCGATGGTCGGCTGGGTCGGCTTTGGCGAGGCGCTGACCTGGCGCACGCTGGCGGGCGTGGTGCTGATCGTGGCCGGCTGCCTGATCGCATCGCGGCAGGAACCGGCGCCGCGCATCGCGGAACCGGCCTGAACGCGTTTAGACGGCCAGCGGCGTGATCAGCGCCCACAGCGCTGCCGCGCAGATGGCGCCGGACAGCGTGGCGAACAGCAGCGTGCCCGCGCGGTCCGCTGCGGGGGCGGTGCGGTGTTCCGCGTGGTGGCGAAACGGCGTGTCATAGGGGTGATGCCGGCGGCTGCGCGCGAGGTGGGAATGGACGGGCATGGGCAAGGGCTTCTCTCGTGGTTCCTTCGCGGCTTGTCGGGGATCAGAATAAGTCATTTCGATGACTAAACATGTAAAAGAACGCTCCGTCATGTCACTGTCACGGGTGGGGTGATGACGAGGGCCGCAAACCGGCCCGCCGCAGCGTGATCTGGCGGGGTTTGGTGTTCATACGTCGAGCTTAATTGATAATGACTTGCAGCATCATCACTTAAGCTCGAGGCAATGCAAATATAGGACTTTCGCGCCCTTGACGCCGGCCTGCGAAGCGCGCATCGCGCCTGCGATTTTCGTGCCTGCCCTGACCGCCGTTTCCGCCGTTTCTTCCCGAAATGGTGGTTTCCCCAGCGAACAGCCAGGAAGGCCACCACAGGAGGGAACTCGACTCGCCATGACCCAGGTCGGACAGGACTCGCTCGGCACCCGCAGCACGCTCAATGTTGGCGGCAAGGACTATGCCTACTATTCGCTCAAGAAGGCCGCCGCCAAGTTTGGCGACGTTTCGCGCCTGCCCTTCTCGATGAAGGTGCTGCTCGAAAACCTGCTGCGCTTTGAAGACGGTGGCTTCACCGTCTCGGCCGACGACGTGAAGGCGATCGTCGATTGGCAGAAGGCCCCGAGCGAATCGAACAACGAGATCCAGTACCGCCCGGCGCGCGTGCTGCTTCAGGATTTCACCGGCGTGCCCTGCGTGGTCGACCTTGCCGCGATGCGCGATGCCATCGCCACGCTGGGCGGCGATACAAGCAAGATCAACCCGCTGGTCCCGGTCAACCTTGTCATCGACCACTCGGTGATGGTGGACGAATTCGGTCATCCCAAGGCGTTCGAAGAGAACATGGAGATCGAATACCAGCGCAACATGGAGCGCTACGACTTCCTCAAGTGGGGTTCCAAGTCGCTCAACAACTTCTACGCCGTGCCCCCGGGCACCGGCATCTGCCATCAGGTGAACCTTGAAAACATCGCGCAGGCGGTGTGGACCTCGCAGGATCAGAACGGCCAGACGGTCGCCTATCCCGACACCTGCGTCGGCACCGACAGCCACACCACGATGGTCAACGGCCTGGGCGTGCTGGGCTGGGGCGTCGGCGGGATCGAGGCTGAAGCCGCGATGCTCGGCCAGCCGGTTTCGATGCTCATCCCCGAAGTCGTCGGCTTCAAGTTCACGGGCACGCTGAAGGAAGGCGTCACCGCCACCGATCTCGTGCTGACCTGCACCAACATGCTGCGCAAGCATGGCGTGGTCGGCCGCTTCGTGGAATACTACGGTCCCGGCCTTGCCGCGCTGACGCTGGCCGACCGCGCCACGCTGGCCAACATGGCGCCCGAATACGGCGCCACCTGCGGCTTCTTCGGCATCGACGACAAGACGCTGGACTACCTGCGCCTGACCGGCCGTGAAGAAGCGCAGATCGCGCTGGTCGAAGCCTATGCCAAGGAGCAGGGCTTCTGGATCGATCCCTCGGTCGAGCCGATCTTCTCCTCGACGCTGGAACTCGACCTCTCGACCGTCGTGCCTTCGCTCGCCGGCCCGAAGCGTCCGCAGGACCGCGTGTCGCTGCCCGAAGTGGACGACGTGTTCAACGCCGACATGGCGAACGTCTACAAGAAGGCGCAGCAGCGCGTGGCCGTCGAAGGCAAGGACTTCGATCTGGGTGACGGCGACGTGGTGATCGCCGCTATCACCAGCTGCACCAACACCTCGAACCCGGGCGTGCTGGTTGCTGCCGGCCTCGTCGCCAAGAAGGCGAACGAGCTGGGCCTCAAGCCCAAGCCGTGGGTCAAGACCTCGCTGGCCCCCGGTTCGCAGGTCGTCACCGACTACCTGAACCGTGCCGGCCTGCAGGAACACCTCGACGCGGTTGGCTTCAACCTCGTCGGCTATGGCTGCACCACCTGCATCGGCAACTCGGGTCCGCTGGCTGATCCGATCAGCAAGGCGATCAACGAAAACGGCCTCGTCGCCGCGGCCGTCATCTCGGGCAACCGCAACTTCGAAGGTCGCGTTTCGCCCGACGTGCGCGCCAACTTCCTCGCCTCGCCGCCGCTCGTCGTCGCCTATGCGCTGAAGGGAACCGTGATCGAGGACTTCGTCTCGACCCCGATCGGCACGAGCAAGGACGGCAAGGACGTGTTCCTCAAGGACATCTGGCCGACCAACGACGAAGTGTTCACCACGATGGCCGGCTGCATGGACCGCGCGATGTTCCAGGCCCGCTATGCCGACGTCTACAAAGGCGACGCGCACTGGCAGGCGATCAACGTCACCGGTTCGGACACCTATTCGTGGCGCGCCGGGTCGACCTATGTCGCCAACCCGCCGTACTTCGAGGGCATGAGCATGACGCCGGCCCCGGTGAGCGACATCATCGAGGCGAAGCCGCTGCTGATCCTTGGCGATTCGATCACCACCGACCACATTTCGCCCGCCGGCTCGATCAAGGCCGACAGCCCCGCCGGCCAGTGGCTGATGGAGCGTCAGGTCGCCAAGGCCGACTTCAACTCCTACGGCGCACGCCGTGGCCACCACGAAGTGATGATGCGCGGCACCTTTGCCAACATCCGCATCAAGAACGAGATGGTCCCGGGCACCGAAGGCGGTTTCTCGCGCTATGGCGAGGAAGTTGGCGCGGTCTATGACGTCGCCATGAAGCACAAGGCTGCCGGCACCCCCACCGTGGTGATCGCGGGCAAGGAATACGGCACCGGCTCCAGCCGCGACTGGGCGGCCAAGGGCACCAACCTGCTGGGCGTGCGCGCGGTGATCGTGGAAAGCTTTGAGCGTATCCACCGCTCGAACCTTGTCGGCATGGGCGTGCTGCCGCTGCAGTTCAAGGACGGCGAGAGCCGCACCTCGCTGGGCCTGATGGGCGACGACACCTATACCATCAAGGGCGTCGCCGGCCTCCAGCCGCGTCAGGACGTTGAAGTGGAAGTCACCCGTAAGGATGGCTCGAAGTTCAGCTTCACCGCGCTGTGCCGCATCGATACCGCCAACGAAGTGGAATACTTCATGAACGGCGGCATCCTGCAGTACGTGCTGCGCAAGCTGGCCGCCTGATCCATTCAGGCCGGACAAACGAAAGGGGCGGTGCCGCAAGGCGCCGCCCTTTTTCGTTGGGCGTTGCGGGGGGATGTAGGGAAGGGCCGCGCTTCCCAAAAAAAAGGCCCCCGCCGGGTTTCGACGGGGGCCTTTCGGGATCGTATCACCAGCCGCTTGGACGGGAGGGGGGGTCTCGGCGGTGACATGACCATAACGAGAGCCCAAGGGAGTGGTTCCGGCGGCCGAAAAATTTTTTGCGATTTTTTTCGAACGCACGGATGCCTCTCAGATATAGGGGCGCGCCGGGGGCGAGCCGGGGTCCATTTGCGCGAATTCGCGTGCGGCGGCCATGTCGGGCACCGCGATCGAATTGACCGTCCAGATCACCAGCCCCGCCCGGCGCAGCGCCTGCATCGACCGGTTGGTGTGGACCAGCGACAGGCCCAGCATGTCGGCCACCTGCCCTTGCGTGATCGTCAGCCGCAGCACGCCGTCCTCGGTCGCCACGCCTGTGTCCATCGCGCGCTGCACCAGATAGACCGCCAGATAGGTCATCCGCTCGCGCGCGCTGCGCTGGCCCAGTGCGACAAGGTGTTCCTCCAGCGCGGCTTCTTCACGCGCGGCCAGCCATGTCAGGTCGAACGACAGGCGCGGGTGGCTCATCGCCAGGTCAAAAAAGCGTTCGCGCGGGAACACGCACAGCCGCGCGTCGATCAGGGCCTCCACTTCGTGCGTCAGATCGGCATCGAACGCGGCCTGCAATCCCACAAGGTCGCCCGGGAACATGAAGTTCAGGATCTGTCGCCGTCCGTCTTCCAGCAGGCGGAACCGCATCAGCACGCCCGAAAGCAGGGTATAGAGTCGCGTCGCCCGCGCGCCTTGCCGCAGCACTGTCTCACCCTTGGCATACGCGGTTTCGCCCGCCTTGAAGGCATCGATCCACGCACGTTGCGTTTCATCGGGCGCGCGCAGGCCCGGCTTGTCCGTTAGCGGGCAGGACATGCACGGGATTCTCTCGATCGCGATCCGTCCCCCGTTGATGCCGCTGGCCATGTCGTCTCCTCGTCCTTCTGCCACGCAGTGGCGCGCCGGGAACCCCGGCCGCTATAGCAAATGACACTGTGGCCCTCCGGGTTCCCGCCTAGTTCCCGCGCACCGGGGGTTGCGTAACACCCGCAAGAAGGGGTGTCTGATGGCGGGTCCGGGGGTGCACGTGCTGGTGCTGGAAGACAGCGTGCTGGTGGCGATGGCGATCGAAGAGGAACTGGCCGAGCGCGGCCATGCCGTGACGCTGGCCGCCACGGTTGCCGCCGCGCAGATGCACGCCGGACTGGATCATTTTGCCGTGGCGCTGCTCGATCTCCACCTTCCCGATGGCACCCCGTTTGAAGTGGCGCGCGATCTGGAGCGCGCCGGTTGCCGGATCGCGCTGGTTTCCGGGGCGGATGTGGATGGGGTGCCGGCCGAACTTGGCCATCACACGCTGTTCCAGAAGCCTGTCACCCCGGTTCGACTGGCGGATTGGGTCGACGCGATGGCGGCGGCGGGGTAGGTCTGGCGGCACTCGCGCGGGAACCAAACGCGCTGTACAAGCGTTGCGCGCTGCATCGACTCTCCGGGAAGGGGTTTGAATGTCTCTGGGTGCCAAAGTCGCGACCAACCTGCCGTACCTGCGCCGTTATGCCCGCGCTCTGACCGGGAGCCAGGCCACCGGCGATGCCTTCGTGCGTGCCACGCTCGAAGCCGCTCTGGTGGACGAGGAACTGCGTGCCCGCATCGGACGCGGTCGCGTCGATCTCTATCATGTGTTCAACACGGTGTGGTCCAGCGCATGGGTCGACGATGGCGACCGTTCGGGCGCCGATCCCGTGGAAGCCGGCGCGCATGAAGTTGCCGCGCAGGAACGCCTCTCGCACATCACGCCGCTGAACCGGCAGGCGCTGCTGCTGACCACGCTGGAAGATTTTTCCATCGACGAGGCGGCGATCATCATGGACCGCGAACCCGACGATGTTGAAGCGCTGGTGCAGGAAGCGATCGAGGAAATCGACCGCGAAAGCGCCACCAGCGTCCTGATTATCGAAGACGAGCCGCTGATTTCGATGCAGCTGGAAGACCTTGTGCGGTCGCTGGGCCACGATGTGTGCGGCATGGCCGCCACCCGTACCCAGGCGCGCGAGATCGTGGCGCAGCAGACGCCGGGCCTTGTGCTGGCGGATATCCAGCTGGCCGATGGCAGCTCCGGTCTTGATGCGGTGGACGATATCCTGCGCATCGCCAACGTGCCGGTGATTTTCATCACCGCCTATCCCGAACGCCTTCTGACCGGTGACCGGCCCGAGCCGACCTACCTGATCACCAAGCCGTTCCAGGAAGCGACGGTGCGCACCGCGATCAGCCAGGCGCTGTTCTTCGGATCGAGCCGCCCGCTCACCTGAACGGACGCGATGGCCAACCAGTCAAAGCCCGCTTCTCTCAACGAGGAGCGGGCTTTTTCGTGACCTTAGTCCTTGCGCCCTTCGCGGATGGCAAAGCTGCCGCGCCGGCGCACCGGGATGATCAGCGTGCAGTGCACGCCTCCCGCGTCAAAACGCAGGTCAACCGGGTTGCGCAATTCGTGCGCCACGATCTTCTCGATCAGGTCGGTGCCGAACCCGCGCTTGCGCCGCGCGTCGGGATCGAGCCGGGGGCCTTCGCTTTCCTCCCAGCGGATGCGCGCACGGTCCTCGCCCAGCAGTTCCCAGAACACGCGCACACGGCCGTCCTGCACGCTCAGCGCGCCATATTTGGCGGCATTGGTCGCCAGTTCGTGGATGGCGAGGCCCAGTGAAAGCGCGTCGTTGGGCGCCAGTTCCACATCCGGCCCGTCGATTTCCACGTGCCGGTCGGCGTCCTGCGCATAAGGCGCCAGTTCGGTCTGGATCACCAGCCGCACCGGGGTGGTGCCCCATTCGGACTGGGTCAGCAGGTCGTGCGTGGCGGACAGCGCGCGGATGCGCCCTTCCAGACTGTCGGCAAAGCTGTCGAGACTGGTGGCCCGCCGCCGTGTCAGCGCGATGATCGAAAGCACGTTGGCCAGCGTGTTCTTGACCCGGTGGTTCAGTTCGCGGGTCAGCGAATTGCGGATCGAGGATTGCTGTTCGAACCACGCCAGCGCGATGCGGTCTTCCATCGCCTGCTGCGTCAGCAACCGCGCCAGCACCAGCAACAGCGTCGCCACCAGCAGCCCGAACAGCAGCGTCATCACCGACATCAGGCTGAGCATCGTGGTGGCGGGGCCCTCCACTTCAAGAATCCAGCGCCGCCCGGCCATGTCGATCGCGCGCCGCGCCACCCGGCCCGATCCGCCATGCTGCGCCACTTCGGCCATCAGGTGGGCGCGGTCGGGCACGCTGTCATACAGGCGGATGCCCACGTCGTTGTACCGATCCGCCGCCACGGCCGATTGCAGGAACGCGCGCGCGTTGAACGGACTGTAGACGAAGCCGCGCAACGGGCCCCGGGTGCCATCGGGCGCATTGGCGAAAACGGGCATGTAGATCAGGAAGCCGGGTGCTGCATCGACGCGGCTTTCCTGCG
Source organism: Pseudomonadota bacterium (assembly GCA_039804665.1). Taxonomy (GTDB): domain Bacteria; phylum Pseudomonadota; class Alphaproteobacteria; order Sphingomonadales; family Sphingomonadaceae; genus Novosphingobium. The sequence continues at coordinate 20,278 of JBDLVU010000033.1, forward strand.
CGAGTGTCACGGGGCCCGAGGCGACCGGCCGCCCCAGCCGCTCCGCCGTCTGCATGGCCGCGCGGCGCGTTGCATTGGAATACATGTCGAATCCCACCGCCCGGTCGTTGCGCGGGGAGCGCGGCTCCAGATACATCACCGGCACCGCGTACGGCGCGTCGCCACCCGGCCTTGGCCGGATGGCGAAGGCGGGATAGCCGCTCTGCCGCATCACCTGCTCCACCACCGGCACGTCGTCAGCGTCCACCTTCATCGCCCAGCCGATGCCGTCCGATCCGATGAAGTTGCCGTCCAGATGCAACTGGTGGATGAACGTGCGGAACAGCGAGGCTTCGACCATGCGCTGCGTGGCAAACAGCGCGGCACCCGATCGCAGGTAGGCGGCGTTGGCGTTGGCGCGGCGGTCCAGCCCCGATGCGATGCCTTGCGCGGTCTGCGCCAGCTGCGCGGTCTCGCGCTGGGCCTCCGCGTGTTCGATCGCGAACACGCTCAGCACCGTCACGGCCATCGTTGCCACGAAGATTCCGACGGGCAGCGCACGCGGAAAGCGTTCATACCATCGCGGCGCCAGGTTCTTTTGGGAGAGCAACTTCTCCACGTATCGATCAGTCCCCGCCAGTTGCGTGCCACGAAGCGGCCCATAAGCCGGCAACATGGACAGCCGCGCGCGGCGCCATCTTGCGTCCCTCCATGGTATTCGGGAACCACCGGCCCGCTGTTTCGTTCCTTGTCGGTATGCATCACGTGTGAACGGCTGGCTTGGAGGCTGCCGCGTGATGTAGAAACAGCCTTGCCGCGCGGGTCGCGGCGCATTTGTACCTGGACGAGCGACCTGAGGGGGAGGCTGAGCCGACCGAATGCCGAAAGATGAACCGATGAAGACGATGGGTGCCCCACGTCGTGCCGGCGCAAAGGCCAAGTCGCCCGAATGGGCGACGGGTTTGAGGCGGCTGTACGATTCCGTGGTCGAAGAACCCTTGCCCGACAGCTTCGCCAAGCTGCTCGACCAGCTGGATGACGATGCGAATGGCTGACATGCACAGCGCGGATGAGCACAAGGCGGCTCATGCAAGCGGTGGCGCGACCCCATCGCAACCGTCGGGCGAGGCCCCGGCCCCATCTCCAACCCCAGCTCCGGCCCCAGCCCCAGCTCCGGCCCGCCGACAGGCCGGCCCCGAGTTCAAGCGCGAGCTGACCACCGTGATCCCGCATCTGCGTGCCTTTGCGCGCGGTCTGTGCGGTCGTCCGGACCTTGCCGACGATCTGGTGCAGGAAACCCTGCTTAAGGCGTGGGCGGCGCAGGACCGGTTCGAACCCGGCACCTCGATGCGCGCGTGGACTTTCGTGATCCTTCGCAACGCCTACCTCACCGATATGCGGCGCAACCGCTTCCGCGCCGAATATGACGAGACCGTGGCCGAGCGCATCCTTGTTGCCCCCGCCGGGCAGGAAGGCCCGCTGCACCTGTCCGACATGCACCGCGCGCTGTTGACCCTGCCGCCCGAACGGCGCGAGGCGCTGTTGCTCGTGGGCGCGGGCGGCTTCAGCTATGAAGAAGCGGCGCAGATCTGCCAGTGCGCCGTCGGCACGATCAAGAGCCGCGTCGGCCGCGCCCGCGCCGCGCTGGCGCAGATGATCGAAAACGGCCAGATCCCCCGCCGCAGCGGCAAGGACGCGGTCGCTCACGATGCCATCATGGATGAACTGGACAGCACGGTTCAGCACGGTTCGTAATCACCCGGGTGTCCGCTCTTTTTAGGCGGAGCCCCTTGATCCCTATCCCGCCCGGGGCCAAGCCTGCGCATATGGTCCCGTCATCCGATCCCGTTCCTCCGGCTTTGGCCGATTCCGCCCCCGACGTGCGCGAACGGCTGCAATCGTCGATCGTGCTTCTGCTGATGTTGGGGTTGTTCCTGGCGCTGCCGTTCGTGCTGTCGATCGGGTCGGTGGTGTTCCTGCCGCCGGTCACCGCGATGATCTTCACCATCGTGCTTTCGCCGCTGGCGGACCGCATGATCCGCATCGGCCTGCCCAACATGCTCGCCTCGATGCTGGCGATCCTGCTGATGCTGGGCGTGATCGTCGCCGCGCTGACGCTGATCCTGCAACCGGCGTTCGACATGGTCGATCAGGTGCCCGCGATGGTACGCGAAGTGTCCCGCCGATTTGCCGAAATCCGAGACAACCTGTCGTGGGTCAACGATATCAACCGCCAGCTTGCCCGCCTTGCCGGCCATTCCCCGCGTGAAGTGGCGCTGGCCACGCCCTCGGTGATCGAACAGGTCGCCATCGCCACGCCCAGCGTGCTGCTGGAAACGCTGCTGACGATCCTGATGACCTTTTTCATGATCGAATCGCGCGTGCGGATGAAGCGGCGGCTGCTGCTGGAACGCGCCAGCTTCACCGCATCGGTGCGCATCGCACGCGTGTTGCGCGATGTGCAGGATCGCGTTGCCAGCTACATCCTTACCGTGGCGCAGATCAATTTCGGCGTCGGGCTGGTCGTGGCGGCCGGGGCGTGGACCTACGGCCTTGCCGCGCCGATCATGTGGGGCGGCCTTGCCTTCGTGCTCAATTTCCTGCCCTATCTCGGCCCGCTGGTGATGGTTGGGCTGCTGGCGCTCATCGGGCTTGGCACGGCCAGCACGGTGGCATGGGGCCTTGTGCCCGCGCTGGCGTTCCTTGCGCTTCATGCCATCGAATCGAACGTGGTCACGCCTTCGATCCTTGGCGCGCGCTTCACGCTCAACCCGGTCTCCATCCTGATTTCGTTCAGCTATTTCACATGGATCTGGGGCGTGCTGGGCGCGCTGCTCTCGGTGCCCATCCTGCTCACGCTTTCGGCGCTGGTCGATCACCTCGGCCGCCCGAACATCGTCGGCTTCCTGTTTGGCGAACCGCTGTTCGAACCCGGCCGCATCGATCCGGACGAGGGCGAGGCGGAAGCAACAAGCCCCACCTGATCCCGCTGTCACCCTGAACTTGTTGTCAGCATGACGACCAATCGATGCAATCACCGGGCGCGCCATCTTCCAGCGACGCGCCCGGCATCAGGCCTCAGCCCGGATACGTCCAGCGATCCCCGCGTGCGAGGTTTTCGGCGGCAAACGCCCAGTTCAGGCGCGTGTCGATCACCTGCTTCAGGTAATCGGGGCGCAGGTTCTTGTAATCGACGTAATAGGCGTGCTCCCACAGGTCGATGACCAGCAGCGGCGTGCCCGAAAGGTCGTTGTAGCTCGCCGCGTCGTGGGTCTGTTCCACCGTCAGCTTGCCGTCCTTGGCCACCAGCCACACCCAGCCCGAGGCGAAGTGCGCCGCCCCTTGCGCGGCCAATTCCGCCTTCAGCGCGTCCAGCGAACCGAACGAGGCGTCGATCGCGGCGGCGAGATCGCCTGCGGGCGCGGCCGAATCCGGCGTCAGGCTGTTCCAGTAGAAGCCATGGTTCCACGTCTGCGCGCTGTTGTTGAACAGGCCCTTGTCGTTCTTCGCCGCGGCGGCCGCGATCACGTCTTCCAGCGGCTTGTCGGCCAGATCGGTGCCTTCGATGGCGGCGTTGGTCTTGTCGACATAGGCCTTGTGGTGCTTGCCGTGGTGGGTCTGCAGCGTGGTGGCGGAGACGGCA
>JBDLVU010000034.1:0-23479 GCA_039804665.1 Pseudomonadota bacterium
CTGCTTGGTCAGGGTGTCCACCCGGCCGACCATCACCCGCTGGCCGATGGGCCATCCGAGGACGAACTGCGCCAGCAGCTTGACCAACTGGCCGATCTGAAGGCGCGACCGCTGGACAAGTTACCGATACACGATGCCTTCCTCGCGTCGCAGGTCGGGCAAGCGGCATGACAACGCCGATGCGGATCGCCATCGTGGGCGGCGGCACCGCAGGCTGGATGGCCGCCAACCTGTTCGCGCATCGATGGACGGACCGAGGCGTGGCGGTGACATTGGTGGAAGCACCGGACATCGCCACCATCGGCGTGGGCGAAGGGTCCACGCCGTCACTCAAACGGTTCTTTGAAGTGCTCGGCATTGCCGAGCGCGACTGGATGCCGGCGTGCCATGCCACCTACAAGGCCAGCATCCGGTTTCGCGGCTGGAGCCCGGGTTCGGGCAGTGCTGAATACAGTCATCCGTTCCTGACCCAGATCGACCTCCACACCGAGGAATCGTTCGTCAGCAACTGCCGCAACCGGCGCCTCGGCTATGATGTGCCCGTGCGGCCCGACGATTTCCTGTTGAACGGTGTGCTGGCGGCGCAAGGCAGGGCGCCCGTGGCGCCGCCCCATTTCCCGTTCCGCATGGAATACGGCTATCACTTCGATTCTGCGCTGCTGGGCGCATTCCTGCGCGATCATGCGGTGGAGCGCGGGGTGATCCATCTGTCGCGGCGCATCGTGAACGTGGAGCGCGGCGACGACGGCGGCATCGCCGCTGTACATACCGACGCAGGCGAGCGGGTCGAAGCGGATATTTTTGTCGATTGCAGCGGCTTTGCCGCGCTGCTGATGCGGCAGGCGCTGGACGTGCCGTTCAACAGTTTCAAGTCCAACCTGTTCAACGATGCCGCAGTGGTCCTGCCCACGCCGGCCATGGCCCCCTTGCCGGTAGAGACAATCGCCACCGCGCTCTCTGCCGGGTGGGCGTGGTCCATCCCGCTGACCAGCCGCACCGGCAATGGTTATGTCTACAGTTCGGATTTCCTTTCGGCCGATCAGGCCGAAGCGGAACTGCGCGGGCTCCTGGGCCTGTCCAATGATGCCGTGGAAGCGCGGCATCTGCGTTTCAACGTTGGCCAGCTGGCGCGGCACTGGGACCATAACTGCCTTGCGGTCGGCCTTGCGCAAGGGTTCATCGAACCGCTTGAGGCGACTGCGCTCCATCTTGTGCTGAACACCGTGGACCTGTTCATGGATTATCTGGAGCAGGGCAACTTCACCCCGCGCCATCGCGATGCGTTCAATGGCGCTATCACCGACCGGATCGAGCGCGTGCGCGACTACATCGTTGCGCACTACAAGTTGAACACGCGGGCCGAGGGCGTGTATTGGCAGGCCAACCGCGAAAACGAAGACTTGTCCGACCCACTGGTACATATTCTGGAAACGTGGTTCCGCCGGGCCGACCTGGCCGCAGAGCTGGAACAGCAGGGCAACCTGAGCCATTTTCGCAGCGCATCGTGGCATTGCCTTCTGGCGGGCTATGGTGCGTTTCCACCGCTGAAGGCGGTGCAGCGCGACGATGTGGACTTCCATCGCGACCGCGACATCGCCCGGTTTCTCGGCGGTTGCAGCCTGAACTTCCCCGCGCATGCAGATGCATTGGCGGGGTTCTCCACCGAACCCTTTACTCAAAAGGTATTCGCATGACGATTTCCCGCCTGAGCAGGCTGGCGCTGGGCGCCGCCGCCATTCTCGCCGCCGCTTCCACCGGCGCTGTGGCCAAGTCGGCGCAAACGCGTCAGCCTTGGTGGACCAACGCGGTGATCTACGAAATCTATCCGCGCAGCTTCCAGGACAGCAACGGCGACGGCATCGGCGATCTCAAGGGGGTGACGCAGCGGCTCGACTATCTGCAAAAACTTGGCGTCGATGCTATCTGGCTGACCCCGTTTTTTCCCTCGCCGAACGCGGACTTCGGTTATGACGTGGCCGATTACACCGGCGTTGCGCCCGAATACGGCACGATGCGGGATTGGGACACCCTGACCCGCGAAGCGCGCAAGCGCGGCATTCGCGTGCTGGTCGATTTCGTGCTGAACCATTCGTCGGATCAGCACCCGTGGTTTAAGGAATCACGTTCGTCTCGCACCAATCCCAAGCGGGACTGGTACGTGTGGCACGATCCCGCCCCCGATGGCGGTCCACCGACCAACTGGCAGTCGATTTTCGGCGGATCGACCTGGGAATATGACAAGGCCACCAATCAGTATTTCTACCACATCTTCCTGCCGCAGCAGCCGGATGTGAACTGGGCCAACCCGGACCTGAAAAAGGCGATGTATAATGTCATGCGCTTTTGGCTGCGCCACGGCGCCAGCGGCTTTCGGCTTGATGCCACGCCCTATTTGTTTGAAGATCCGAACTGGCCCAACGATCCCGATGTGAAGGCGGGACGGCCGGTGTGGCTGAAGCCCTACAATTCGGGCCTGCCGGCGGGGAATGCCATCTTGCGTGACATGCGCAAAATCGTGGACAAGGCGCCGGGCGACGCGGTGCTGCTGGGGGAATCCTCCACCGCCACGATCGAGGATTTGCGCAAGGTCTATGGCGCGCACGCGGACGAGATCAACCTGCCGATGAACTTTCTCTACGGCAACCTGACCAGGCTCGACGCCAAGGTGTTCAAGCAGCAGATCGACGATGCCCAGGGCAAGCTCGACGGGTTGCCGCCGGTGTTCTTTTTCAGCAGTCACGATCATTCGCGCCAATGGAGCAGTTTTGGCGATGGCGTGCACAACGATGCCATCGCTCGTGTCACTTCGACCATGACGCTGACGCTGCGCGGTACCGCGCTGCTTTATTACGGCGAGGAAATCGGCATGGCCGACTTGCCTAAGGAAGAACTGAAGGACGTCCCGCTTGGCCCCACGCGCAAGGTGGCCGACAACCGAGATCCGGAGCGCTCGCCGATGCAGTGGACCGGCGAAGCGGGCGCCGGCTTTACCACCGGGGCGTCATGGCTGCCCGTTGCGTCTGCCGCACGGACCGTCAATGTTGCCGCGCAGTTGCGCGATCCGGCCTCGATGCACGCGTGGTATACGCGGCTGCTCGAACTGCGCAGGACCAATCCGGCGCTGCGCGATGGTGCCTACCTTCCGCTCGAATCTGGCAACGCTGATGTCGTTGCCTATGCGCGCATCGATGCCGAAGGGCGCGGCGTGCTGGTGCTGTTGAACATGAGCGCGGCACCGCAATCGCTTTCGATCAGCGGTTGGGGGACGCGGACCCCGCGCAATGCCTCAGTACTCCTTTCCAGTCCGATCGTGACCAAGGTCGATTTGCAGAGTCTTACGTTAGCCCCTTATGGAGTTCAGCTTATCAGCCTGAATGCAGTCGGCTGAACCCAGGCGGCCGCAGTGCCTCTGGGCATTTTCCAAAGAAGTGCCCCCGTTGGCAGGGATGGGTGGCTTGGGTGAAATGAACCGCTGCAAAATCACCTGTGTCTGAACGTCGCCAGCCCTGCAAACTTAGCCACTCGGCAGTCATTGCCGAGTGGCAGAACCTTGTGGTGCAGGCTGTTGCACGGGGAAGGGGCTGCCTGACCAACGGAGAGTGGTTTCCATCAGTCAGCCAAACCCCACGCAACTATTTGTTTTTCATAACCCAAACGCCGTCCCATTCGCCGTCTGGCGGGGTGGCCTGCAGCATCTGGCACCGTTCGACATAGGTTCGGGAAAGGCCGTCATCCGGGTTGAGTGCGAGGCAGCGCTCAAAACGTTCACCCGCGCGCGCCCAATTTCCGGCCCGGTAATCCGCGATGGCTTCGCCGAAATGGTTGACAACATCCAGCAGGTTGGGGAAGCTTTGGGCATCGTGGTAGTCGAGAATTTCGAACACCCGGACGGGCTGGGTCTTGCCCTTGACCACCACCAGGTCAATGTCACGCAGGCGGTACGTTCCGCGCAGGCGTGAGACGGTGGATTCACTCGCAAGGATGCGCGCTGAATAAGCCTTGCATGCGCTCTCCAGCCGCGAGGCGAGATTCACCCCGTCGCCGATAACGGTGTAATCCATGCGTTTTGGCGAACCGATATTGCCCGATACGACATTGTCGGTGTTCAGCCCGATGCCCATGTCGACCGTCTTCAACCCTTGGGCACGGCGTTCGACGTTCCATTCCCACAGCTCGCGGATCATGGAAATGGCGGCGCGTGCGGCGCGGTCGGGATCGTCGCCGTGGGCGACGGGAAGCCCGAAGCAGGCCATGATCGCATCGCCGATGAACTTGTCGAGCATTCCGCCTTCGCGGGTGATGCAATCGACCATCATGGTGAAATACTGGTTAAGGAACTTGACCGTCCCCTGTGCGCCCGATTCTTCCGTAATTGCGGTAAAACCGCGCACGTCGGTGAACATGATGGTGGCTTCGGCGTTGACGCCGCCCAACAGGTCCAGCCCGTCGTCTTCGAGCATCTGCGCGGCAATGACTGGATCCATATAACGCGACATGGTCGATTTCATGCGCTTTTCGTTGCTGATGTCCTCGAACATGAGCATCGAGCCGAGCGACTTCTCGTCTGCCGCGCGCAGCGGCATGAAGGTGACGTTGACCGACTTCTCCAGCTTGCACAGGGTCATGTTGGCGTCGGGGAAAAAGCTGCTTTGTTCGCTGGTCCGCGTCTGTTCCAGCTGGTCGAGCACCCACTGGCTGCCTTCGTCGATCACGTGGGCAAGCGGCTGTCCGACAAGGTCGGCTTCCGCCACGTTCCAGATGCGCGCCGCAGCGGCATTGCTGGTGACGATGGTGTCCTTTGCATCAAGCGTGATCACGCCGTTGGACATGCTTTGCAGCATGCTGTCGTTGTAGTTTTTCATGCGCTGGACGTCGTCGAACAGCTTGGAGTTTTCGAGCGCGATAGCGATTTGCGCGGTGAAAGCCTTGAGCCGTTGCTCGTCCTCGTCGGTGAAGCTGCCGCCCTTCTTGTTGAGGATCTGCGTCACGCCGATCGTGCGGTCTTCCTTGTTGACGATGGGCACGCACAGGATCGAGCGCGTGAAAAAGCCGGTTTGCCGGTCGAACGCGGGGTTGAACCGTAAATCGGCATAGGCGTGCGGGATGTTCATGGTCTGGCCGGAGGTGAACACGGCCCCCGCGATGCCGAGATGCGCCGGAAAGCGGATTTCCGCGATATCGCCGCCCGTGGCGACGCGTGAAAACAGCGTGCCGGTCGCCGAATCGTGCAGGAAGATGGTCGCGCGTTCGGCGTCGAGCATCCGCGTCGTTTCGGCGACCGCGCGTTCGAGCAGGCGTGACAGGTCGAATTCCGAATTGATGTCGGACACCAGTTCAAGGAAGGCCATTTCCTTGCTGCGGATCCGTTCGATCTCCTCCACGTACTGCATGCTGCGCAGGATGGTCGCCGCATGGCTGGTCATCTCTTGCAGCAGGTCGAGGTCGGAATCGATGAAGTCGCCATCCTTGCGATTGAGGCTCTGCATCACGCCGATGATCTCGCCCGACGCGGCATGGAGGGGCACGCAGATGATATTGCGGGTAACAAAGCCGGTGCGATCGTCAACCGAACGGTCGAAGCGCGGATCCTCATAGGGCTTGTCGCAGCGCAAAGGCTCGCCCGAACGGAAGACATGGCCGGCAATGCCGCTGCTGTTGAGAATGCGGATTTCGCGGGTGAGGTTGCCTTCGGCGATGCGCGAATACAGTTCGCCTGTCTGCGGATCGTTCAGGAACAGCGTGCCGCGTTCGCAATCCAGTTCCTGCGACGTCAGGCGTACCAGCTCGGCCAGCACCGAGTTCAGGTCGGTCAGCGCGGCGCAGCGGCGGGTCACTTCAAGCAGGATGTTAGCGCGCCGCAGCGCTTCGTCACGGCGGGTGCGGCGGGCGGCCGCGCGGCGTGGCGCCGTAATGGGTTCAGCGTTCACGCCTGATTCTCCAGTTGGATGCGGAGCATTCTGATCTGCTCCTTGAGGATTTCCTGATCGCGATGGGCCTGCGTTTCATGCGTCCTGAGCGACTGGGCTGCATCGGCATGGGCTGCATCCAGCTGCACGCGCAGGACATTCACGGCGGACTTGAGCTGTTCGGCTTCCGCAGCATGGGTTGCACGCAGCGCCTGCATCGCGGCCTCTGCGGCGATGGCCTGTCCGTCCATCGTATCGCGCAGGGCCTGGACCGTTTCCTTGAGACCGGCCGCGTCACTGGCCATGGCAGCTCGCGCGCTCTGGACTTCGGATTCGGTTCGGGCGGCTGCCGCATCAAGGGCATCGCGCAGTTGGTTGATCGTTGCCTGCAATTGCAGGTTTTGTGCACGCAGATCAGAATGCTCGGCCATTCCGACGGTCATCATCGTTGCCATCCGCGTGTTCCTTTTGCCCATTTGCCATTTCGGTCGGCAAGCGGTTGGTATGGGCGCGCAAATTTTGTCGCAATACGTGGGTTCCGACATATGGGGACAAGGGCGGTGGGTGGTGTCAAAGCAACTCCCCGAATGGCGATAATGGTACATGTCGGGCATGCCCCGACCTTGGAAAACTACAAATCCGTTCGGGGGAGGTGTCAGGGCAGGCCAACGGAGTTCGGCTTTTATGCGGCTGGCATCCCAAGTCGATGCCTGTTCCCGTAGAAATCGAAATTCCCAGGCCTGAAGGTCTTGGATGTCGCAGCTCTAGAAAATTTACACATGTGTTGACTGAGGCAAGAGCGCTGATCTACATCCGCGCTTATCGGGCGGCTTCAGCCTAAAATGAGGCGTCGGGAACGCATCAGGGGAGAGCTGGAATGCTTCGTGAGGCACCGCTGTGCAGCGCATCCGTTTCGCTTTCGGTCCTATTATTGATTGCCGATCGGCGCTCTGCTGTTGTGTCGAGGTCATAGCTGATGGCCGATGCCGCGCTGGAGAAGTTCATCGCGCGCCTTGCGCTCAGGCCCACCTGCGAGGTGCGCGACCTTGGTGCGTTGCGCGATGAGATGGAAGCGCTGGGCGCGCGCGTCGGAGTGCCGGATGGCGTTTCCGTGGAAGTCCTCGATCTTGCGGGAATGGAGGTCTGGCGGTTCGCTGCGGGCGGATCGGGGCCTGTTGCGCTCTATCTGCACGGCGGAGGGTATGTCGCAGGGTCGCCCGGCTCGCACCGGCACCTTTGTGGCAAGCTGGCTCTCGATCTCGGTGGCACGGTCTATGCGCCCGCCTACAGGCTCGCGCCCGAGCACCCGTTTCCTGCCGCTTTTGAGGACGCGGCGGTCGCATTCACCCATGTATCGGGTTTGCACCGGGAAAAGGGCGTGGCGATCGTGGGGGACTCCGCGGGGGGCGGGCTTGCGCTGGCCTGCACCATCGGCCTGATCGCCGCAGGTGGCGTCCGGCCTGCCTGTGTTGTCGGCCTCAGCCCTTGGCTCAACCACGTCCTGACCCATTCGTGCTTCGAGCAGCCGTCGCAAGACCCGACGCTTTCTCGCGCTTCGCTTGAATGGTACTCGAAGCTTTACCGCGGTGGTGTCGAAGCTGATGACCCTCGCATATCGCCCATATTTGCAGATTTCCACGGACTGCCACCGGTGCTGCTGCAGGTTGGGGGAGGCGAGGTTCTGCGTGGCGATGTGGAAGATTTTGCCGCCGTCTTGCGAAAGTCCGGAACGATCTGCACGGGTGAGGTCTGGCCCGGTATGATCCATGCCTGGCACTTGTTCTGGCCTTGGCTTGAAGATGGCCAAGTTGCCTTGGAGCGGGCCGCCCGCTTTATTGCGACCTGCGAAAGTTCGGCCTGATATGCAAACGAACCGGGGCGATCCTGGGCCCATACCAGTGTCCGCCCCGGTCCTGATCTAGGGATGCGTCGCTATAGTGTTGGCATCCTGTGTCACTATCGGCGCATCCGGCCGGTGCTGGCGTTATACTGCGGTCATGCCGCCATCGATGACGTATTCCGCGCCGGTAATGAAGGACGAGGCGTCCGATGCGAGGAAGGCGACGAGATTGGCGATTTCCTCAGGTTCGGCAAATCGGCGAAGCGGGATAACCGATGTCGCTCCGCCGCCGTCCTCGTCAGTGGCGGCGACCATCATCGGCGTCTTGACGTAGCCGGGATGGACGGAGTTCACGCGTACGTTGCGATCGCCGAATTCGGCGGCGACCTGCTTGGTCATGCCGCGCACCGCGAACTTGCTGCCGACATAGGCCAAGTTGGGCGAACCGACGATCGCGACGATCCCCGAGATGCTGGAGATGTTGACGATCGATCCGCCGCCTGAGGCAACCATCGAGGGCAGCACAGTTTGCATCCCCAGAAAGACGCCGGTCTGGTTGATAGCGCAGACCCGCAGGAATTCGGCTTCGTCGAGATCAATCGTGTTGGCCACCGCGCCGATGATACCGGCATTGTTGACCAGAACGTTGACGGGACCAAAGGCAGCTTCGCCTTGGGCCAGGACCTGACGCCAGTCCTCGGCGCTCGCCACGTCGTGCCTGACGAAGATGGCGGCGTCGCCCAGGTCTTGGGCCAAGGCTTTGCCGCCCGTAACGTTGATGTCGGTGAGGATCACCTTGGCACCTGCCGCCACGAAGGCGCGGGCATTGGCGGTGCCCATGCCTTGCGCGGCGCCAGTGATGATCGCAACCTTTCCTGCCAGTGTCGGCATGGCATTACTCTCCCGTTTTTGTGTTTTCAGAGGACTTCGAACAGGCCGGCAGCACCCATGCCGCCGCCGACGCACATAGTGACCACCACATAGCGGGCGCCCCGACGCTTGCCTGCGATCAACGCATGGCCGACCATGCGGGCACCGGACATGCCATAGGGGTGACCGATTGAAATGGCTCCGCCGTTCACGTTCAGGCGATCTTCGGGAATTCCCAGCTTTTCGGCGCAGTAGAGCACCTGCACCGCAAATGCCTCGTTCAGTTCCCACAGGCCGATGTCGTCGATTGTCAGCCCATGATTGCGCAGCAGCTTCGGCACAGCGGCGATAGGGCCGATGCCCATTTCGTCCGGCTCGGTGCCGGCAACGGCAATCCCACAATAGCGGCCAATGGGCGACAGTCCGCGCGATGCGGCAAGGCCGGCCTCCATCACCACGCAGGCAGAGGCGCCGTCGGAAAGCTGGCTGGCATTGCCGGCGGTGATCACGCCTTGCGGTCCGATGACGGGCTTTAGTGAAGACAGCCCTTCAATCGTGGTATCGGCGCGGTTGCCCTCGTCCTTTTCCAGTCGCACCGGCTGCATCGAGACTTCGCCCGTCGCCTTGTCCTTTACCGCCATGACGGCATCGACGGCGATGATCTCATCGTCGAACGCGCCTAGTGCCTGCGCGGCGGCGGTGCGTTGCTGGGAACGCAGCGCATAGGCATCTTGCACGTCGCGCGCGATGCCATAGCGTGTGGCCACGGTCTCGGCAGTTTGCAGCATCGGCATATATGCGGTGGGGACCATAGCGACCAGTTCAGGGTCAGCGGCGGTGCGCAATTCGGCGGTCTGGACCTGCGAAATCGATTCCACGCCACCGGCAACGCATACGTCCATGCCATCGAGGATCACCTGCTTGGCGGCGATGGAAATGGCCATCAGGCCCGACGCGCACTGGCGGTCGATGGACTGGCCGGCGACGGTGACGGGCAGGCCCGCGCGCAGGGCGGCGTTGCGGCCGATGGTGTATTGGCACCCCTGCTGCAGCGCCGCGCCCATCACCACATCCTCGATTTCTGCCGGATCGACACGGGCGCGTTCGACCGCCGCCCGGATAGCGTGTGTGGCAAGCGTGGGCGAAGGCGTGGCATTGAACGCGCCGCGATAGGCGCGGCCGATCGGGGTGCGGGCGGTGGAAACGATAACGGCGTCACGCATGGCAAGTCTCGCAAGATGAAGAGGATGGGAAGGGCATGATCAGGTGTCGAAAATCGCCACGGCGCGGGTCCAGCCGGCGGATGCAGCGCGGATTTTCACGGGGAAGCACGCGATGGTGAACCCGCTGGACGGCAACGCTTCAAGGTTGTGCAGCTTTTCCAGATGGCAATAGCCGATTTGGCGGCCGGCCTTGTGACCTTCCCAGATGAGGGTGGCATCGCCGGTTTCGAGATAGCGTTCGCGGGTGTGGCTGAACGGCGCATCCCAGCTCCAGCCGTCGGTGCCGGTCAGCCGAACGCCACGTTCGAGCAGGTACATCGTGGCTTCCAGCCCCATGCCGCAGCCCGCGTTGACGTAATTATCGTGGCCGTAGCGGGCACCTGCGGCGGTGTTGACCACCACGATTTCCAGCGGGGACAGCGTGTGGCCAATGCGGGCAAGTTCGTCCTCAACATCCTGTGCCGAAACCACGTGGCCATCGGGGAAGTGGCGGAAATCGAGCTTCACGCCGGGCTGGAAACACCAGTCGAGCGGGACTTCGTCGATGGTAATCGCGCGGTGCCCGCCGTCCATCGTCGAGGCGAAGTGATAGGGCGCGTCCAGATGGGTGCCGTTGTGGGTGATCAGTTCCACCTTCTCCAGCGCCCATGCCTCGCCATCGGGGAGGTCATGCGGGGCAAGGCCGGGGAAGAACGATTGCAGTTCCGCCACCGAGCTATGGTGATCGACGTAGCTGATCCGGGGGCGATAGACCGGCGGGTCCGACAGTACATCGTTTTCGAGATAGACCGAGAGATCAACGATCCTGCGTGCCATTGTCAGAACTCCACCCTGTCGCCGCCCTTGAGGCCGAGCATGGCGCGCGCTTCGGCCGGGCTGGCCGGTTCGTGCCCCATTTCGCGGATAATGCGGGCGATCTTTGCGACCTGCTGCGCGTTCGATGCGGCCAGCGTGCCGCGACCGATGAACAGGCTGTCCTCCAACCCGACGCGAACATTGCCGCCCATCAGCGCTGCCTGCGTGACGAAGGGCATCTGGTGGCGTCCCGCCGCGAGCACCGACCACTGGTAGGCATCGCGCCCGAACAGGCGATCGGCGGTGGTCTTCATGAACACCAGGTTTTCCAGGTCCGGGCCAATGCCGCCGAGGATGCCGAAGATCATCTGGATGAAGAATGGCGGCTTCACCAGCCCCCGGTCGACGAAGTGGGCCAGATTGTAGAGATGGCTCACGTCGTAGCATTCATGTTCGAACCGGGTGCCGGCCTCGCCCATCGTGCGCAGGATGTGCGCGATGTCGCGAAAGGTATTGCGGAAGATGTAGTCGTCGGAATTGACGACGTAGGGTTCCTCCCAAGCGTGCTTCCACTCCGAAATCTTCGCCGCCGCGGGATAGAACGCGAAGTTCATGCTGCCCATGTTGAGCGAGCACATCTCTGGCTTGAAGCGGACCGCGGCGGCGAGCCGGTCGGCCAGCGGCATCGTGGCCGAGCCGCCGGTGGTGAGGTTGATCACCGCATCGCAGCGTTGGCGGATCACGCCAAGGAAGCGCTGGTAAATGGCCGGATCGCCGGTGGGGGCGCCGGTTTCCGGATCGCGTGCGTGAAGGTGCAGGATCGCCGCGCCGGCTTCGGCGGCTTCAATCGACTGGCGAGCGATCTCATCAGGCGTGATCGGCAGCGCCTCGGACATTGAAGGGGTGTGGGCGCCGCCGGTGACAGCGCAGGTGATGATGACCTTTGCCATTGCCGGTTACTTTTCCTTGGCGATGTCGAGAAGGAAGCGGTGCAGGCCGAGCCGGTCGGCCGAGATCTGCACCCGGCGAACCCGGCCATCTTGTACGTCCGCGATGGCGGCGATGCGGAGAACGATGTCCGCGCCGTTCTGCGCGGGATCGATATCGGGAAAGCCGCCCGCGTAGGTCCCGCTGCATTCGGCGTGGAAGGCCACGCGGTTGCCGGCCGAAAGGATGGCGTCGATCCGCACGGCCTGCGGCGCGATCAGTGCGGTGAGGCCGGGGCCATCGGCGAGGATCGGCTCGACCACCGTGGTATCGCCCAGCACGGACGGCTGCTGAAGCCATCGCGCCAAGGCGCGTTCTGCGGCGGGATCGGCGGGCCGTACGGGCTGGTCCCAGGGGGCAGGGTGGGGCGCGGCGATGGCATCGCACCGTCCGGACTTCAGTTGGCGCTTGCGCGCAAAGTAATCCTCTTCTGCCCAGCCATGAACCAGTCGGCCGTCGGACAACGTGAACAGGGTGATCCCGCCCCATGCCGCCGCGCAGCCGGGATTACGCGTCGAAACGCCATGTTCGGTAAAGCGCATGGCGATCCCGTTTTCGCCCAGCACGACATCGTGGACTGTGACGCACAAGCCGGGGAACTGTTCGAGCTGCGCCAGCGTGGCGGGCAGGTAGGACCCGTCGCGCCCATCGAAAAGGTGCCCGCCGATGGACAGGCGATAGGCGGGGGCCATGATGCGTTCCGCCTCTGCCCGATCGTGCGAGGTGAGGAAATCGGTGGCAAAACCGCGCAGCAGGCGCGCAGGGAGGGGCAGGTTGCCGATCATCGCGAGGGTTCTTCCTGCGCCGCCAGACGGCGCAATTCGTGCTTGAGGATCTTGCCCGAGGCGTTGCGCGGAAGGGCATCGACGAAGAGGACTGAGGAAGGCGCCTTGTAACGCGCGAGTTTTTCGCGGACGAAGGCGATCAGGTCGGCCGCGTCCGCGTGTTGTTCCGGGCGCAGCACCACATAAGCGCGTGGGGTTTCGCCCCAGCTTTCGTGCGGCACGCCGATTACCGCAACTTCGGCCACGGCGGGGTGAAATTGAAGCACGTTTTCCAGTTCGGCCGGATAGATGTTCTCGCCGCCAGAAACGATCATGTCCTTGTAGCGATCGCGGATGGTGATGTAGCCATCCGCATCGCGCGAGGCGGCATCGCCGGTGCGCAGCCAGCCATCGTCGGACAGGACTTCGGCGGTGGCGGCGGGTTTGCGCCAGTAACCCAGCATGACCATGGGCGAACGCACGCGAATTTCGCCGATTGCGCCAGGTGCCGCCTCAAGTCCTGTGGCAGGATCGACAATCACGACCTCAGCCCATGGCAGGGGCAGGCCGCAGGCGCGCAGGCGGTGGCGGGCGGCTCCCGTGGGGTCGTGGTCGGCTGCCGGTAGCGACACCACCGTGCCCGCCGTTTCGGTCATGCCATAGGCGTGATTGAACTGGCAACCGAAGGTGGCGATGGCCTTTGCCAACAGCGCTTCGCCAATCGGCGCGGCGCCATAGATCAGGCGCTGTAGCGTGCAATCGTGCAGCGCTTCGCCGCCGAGATGGTCGATCAGGCGTTGTATCACGGTGGGCACGAAAAACGCGTGCGTGACGCCGAAGCGCTCCAGCGCTGTGAACACGGCGGCAGGATCCGGCTGGGGCAGAATGACGGTGTGCCCGCCTTGTGACAGCGCCATCATGCCATAGCCGATGCCGCCGATGTGGAACAGCGGCATGGCCACCAGATTGACGCTGGCGGCGGTAAAGCCCCAGACTTCACGTGCGGTGCGGGCGTTGCAGGCAAGCGCGCCGTGGCCGATGACCACCCCCTTGGGCACGCCGGTGGTGCCGGATGTGTAGAGCAGAAGTGCCGGCGCCAGAGGTGTGGGAGACAAGCCCTCGTCGTCGGCAGGGGCGCTATCGCGCCATGCGGCAAAGGCGGATAGCGCGATGCGGGGCGGGGTCAGCGCGGTGGGCGTGGCAAGATGGGAGAGGCTGTCGTCCACCAGCAGGATTGCCGGCGCGCCGTCATCCAGGATGGCCGCGATCTCGGTCGCGGAAAGCCGCCAATTGAGCGGCATCATGATCGCGCCGGCCTTGGCGCAGCCAAAGGCGATTTCGAACACCGCCGCGCAGGCGGGCGCGAGCACCGCCACCCGATCGCCCGGGCGAACGCCCGTGGCGGCAAGGGCATTGGCGATGCGGCTGGCGCGCTTGTCCATCTCGCCAAACGACAGCGTCTCGTCCCCTGCCGAAAGGCAGGGCGCATCTGGCGTTTGCCGCGCATGGGTGCGCAGCATGTCGAGTATGCTGAGCATCGGCCGATCCTCTTCCATTTGCGCCAGCCAGTGTCCTCGTTTCAGTAGCTTTTGGGAAGGCCAAGGCTGTGCTGCGACACGTAGTTCAGGATCATCTCGCGGCTGACCGGCGCGGTCTTGTGCAGGCGGGCGATGAACCACAGGTCGGCCAGGCCGTATTCATAGGACAGTCCGTTGCCGCCGTGGATCTGGATCGCCTGATCGAGCGCCTTGAGCGAGGAATCCGCCGCGGCGAATTTTGCCATGTTGGCGGCTTCGCCCGCATCCTCACCCAGATCGTAAAGTTGAGCGGCGCGCGCTGCCATGAGACGCGCGGCCTGTACCCCCACGTAGGATTCCGCCAGCGGGTGGGCCACGCCCTGATGCGCGCCGATCGGGGTTTTCCAGACGCTGCGATCACGGGCGTATTGCGCGGCCTTTTCGATGGCGTAGCGCGAAATGCCGTTGTTGATTGCCGCCGCGGCGACGCGTTCGGGGTTGAGGCCAGCGAAAACCTGACGCAGGCCGGCGCCACGTTCGCCGATCAGCGCTTCCGGCCCGAGCTTTACGTCGTCGAAGAACACGAAGAACTGGCGCTCGGTCGACTGGACGGCGGCATCGATGCGCTTGGTGGTGATGCCGGGGGTGTCGGTCGGCACGACAAACAGCGACAGCGCCGAGCGGCCGTCGTCGGTCTCCATCTCGGGATCGCGCGCCACGACCAGCACGGCCTGCGAGGCATCGATGCCCGATGTCCAGTACTTGGCGCCGGACATGACCCAGCCATCGCCATCGCGCCGCACTTGTGTGGTCACGCGGTGGGTGTTGGTGCCGGCATCGGGTTCGGTGATGGCAAAGGCCATCCGCAGCTTGCCAGTGGCAAGGCCCGGCAGCCATCGCGCCTTCAGTTCGTCGCTGCCATGGCTGGTGATGATCGGTGCGCAGATCGAGGCGATGACCAGCGCCAGCATCGGGCAGCCTTGCGCAGCGCATTCCTCGATCACGACGTTGAGATCGCCAAGCCCGCCATCGCCGCCGCCGAACGCTTCGGGAATGTGCACGCCCAGAAAGCCCGCTGTGCCCAGCTCATCCCACAGCGCTTGCGGCTCGGCGCCCGTGCGCACGCATTCCTGGAAATAGGCGCGGCCGTATTTGCCCACCAGCCGGGCGACGCTTTCGCGCAAGGCGCCGTGATGGTCGGCGGTGTCCACGAGCGAGGAACTGAAAATGGGTTCACCGGACATCGGTCATTCCTTCTTGAAACGGGGTTACGCCGGCCATGGGAAAAAGCCCTGGCCCGATTTGGCGCCAAGCTTTCCTTCTTCGACCATGCGCACGAGCAGGGCAGGCGGCGCAAAGCGATCGCCATGGGCGGCCTGCAAGGTGCGGGCGATATCAAGTCGCACATCGAGCCCGACGATATCGCTCAGTCGCAGCGGACCGACCGGGTGGCGGTAGGCAACGACGGCCGCGCGATCGATGTCCTCGGCGCTGGCCACTCCGCTTTCCAGCATGCGCATGGCTTCTAGCGAGGCGATCAGGTCGAGCCGACTGGTGGCAAAGCCGGGCACGTTGCGCACGGTCAGAGATTCCTTGCCCAGCCGCGCCGCGAAAGCACGGGCCGCGTCGAGCGTGGCGTCGGAAGTCTCGTCGCCCCGGACCAGTTCGACCAGCTTGATCGACCAGACCGGGTTGAAGAAATGCATGCCGAGAAAGCTTTGACGGTTGAGCAAGGCGTCGGCCAGCGCGTCGATCGACAGTGCGCTGGTGTTGCTGGCAAGGATACGGGGCGCACGGGCGGCGGCGCGGGCCAGAACCTCGCGCTTGAGGGCAAGCCGTTCGGGCACGGTTTCGACGATCAGATCAAGCCCCAGCGGAAGATCCTCGATCGTCCCGCACCGGACGATGCGCGCGGCGAGCCTTTCGCCGCCAGCTTGATCGAGCTTACCGCGCGTGATGGCCGAGGCGACCGCATCGGCGATGGTCTGCCGGACCACGGCCACGCGGTTGTCGTTGGGTTCCACCAGCAGCACGCGATAGCCTGCCTGCGCCGCGACATAGGCGATGCCCACGCCCATTGTGCCGCCGCCAAGGACGGCGATGGCGTCTTGCGTCACGGATTGCGGTTGCGAATGTCGATCCATGGCTGGCTCCCTATTGTCCGCGCCAGACGGGCGGCCGCTTTTCGGCGAAGGCGAGCGCGCCTTCGCGCGCGTCGGCCGAGCCGATTACCGCTTCGGCCAGTGCGCGCTGACGCTCCCAGATGCCGTCCATTGGCCAATCGGCGGATTGCGTGACGATGCGCTTGCTCGCTTCGACGGAAAGCGGTGCGTTGGCGGCGATCTGGCGGGCCAGTCGCAAGGCTTCGGCCTGCGCTTCGCCCGGTGCGGCCAGGCGGTTGACCATGCCCCAGCGGTGCGCTTCGGGCGCGGACAGCCGCTCGCCGGTGAGCGCGTATTCGAGCGCAATGGCCGGGGGGATGCGGCGGGGAAGGCGGACCAGACCGCCCGAACCCGCCACCAGTCCGCGCGCCACTTCAGGCAGGCCGAACCATGCGTCCTCGGCCGCAACGATCAGGTCGCAGGCCAGCGCCAGTTCGCAGCCGCCGGCCAGCGCGAAGCCCTCGACCGCGGCGATCAGGGGTTTGACCGGCGGTTTTTCGGTCAGGCCGCCGAAGCCGCGCCCTTCGAGTTCTGGGCGCTCGCCCGCGACAAAGGCCTTGAGGTCCATGCCCGAACAGAAACTGCCGCCTTGTCCCGTCAGCACGCCCACCCGCAAGTCGGCGGAGGTATCCAGCATGTCCAGCGCCTCGGCCACCGCCAGCGAGACCGCGCGGGTCACGGCATTGCGCTGGGCGGGACGGTTGATCGCGATGACCAGCACGTCGTCGTGTCGGTCGATCAGGACGGGCGCGGTCATTGGACTGCCCCGGCGCTGGCTTGGGGTGCGGACTGGGGCACGCGTGCCGTGCAGGTATAGTCCGCAAGGTTGGCGGTGTCGGTCATCTTCCACACATCGATGATGCGGAAGGGGTTGTTGACGACGATGCGGCCCTTGGAATTCTGGCAGTAGTTTTCCACGCCGGGATAAGTCCAGATCATCCGCGCATGGATCGCGTCGACTTCGGCGTTGTAGGCATCGTGCACGTCCTGCCGCACGTCGACCGTGGCAATGCCGTGATCGAACATCTGGCGCAGCAACGACATTACGTAGTGCATCTGCCGTTCGAGCACAGTGATCAGGCTGCCGCCGTGGCCGAACTGCGTGTTCGGGCCATATAGGCAAAACAGGTTGGGGTACCCCGGCACGACCGTGCCGAGATAGGCGCGGGCATCGTCGCCATCCCAATCGCTGTGCAGGTCGCGCCCACCGATTCCGGTGACCTTCATCGGCGCGAGCAGGTTGACCACGTCGAAGCCGGTGGCCCAGATGATGACGTCCGCCTTGTGTTCGGCGCCGTCGCTGGTGACGACGCTGTGCGGCCGCACTTCGACCACGGCGCCATCCACGTGGCGAACATGCTTACGCGTCAAGGCGCGGAACCAGCCGTTGTCCAGCAGCATGCGCTTGCCGAACGGCGGGTAATCAGGAAGCACGGCGGGCAGCAGATCCTGCCGTTCGCCCAGCTCGGCCTTGATATAGGCGGTCAGGTGGCGGCGGTGGGCATCGTTGATCGCGTTGATCGAACGGCCTTCGCCCTGCCACGCCGGGTCCTGTTGCAGCGCGTCGTAAAGCTTGTCGTTGAAGGCCCAGCTCAGCCGCAGACGATACCATAGCCGATAGAGCGGCACCGACATGATGAGGTCCTGCAAGGGCGCGGCGATCGGCTGCTGGAACTTGGGAAACGGCGCGACCCATTGTGGGGTGCGCTGCACGATGGTGAGCGAGCCGACTTCATCGACGATTGCGGGCGCGACCTGCATCGCGCTGGCGCCGTTGCCTACCAGCACCACGTCGCGGCCCTTGAGGTCCAGCCCTTCGTAGGGATAGCGTGCGGTGTGGACGCTGGGGCCGGCGAAACTTTCGAGGCCCGGCACAGCGGGGATGCGCGGCTTGTTGAAGGCGCCGACGCCGCTGATCACGATGTTGGCGCGCAGCGTTTCGCAAATGCCATCCGCGCCGCGCACATCAGCTGCCCACGTGCCGCTTGCCTCGTCGAAGCGGGCCTCGATCACTTCCACGCCGAAGCGGATGTGGCGGCGGATGTCGAAGGTGTCGGCCACGTGTTCGAGATAGCGGTGGATTTCGCGGCTGCCGGCGAAATAGCGCGACCACGGATAGGGCGCGAACGAGAACGAATAGAGGTGGCTGGGCACGTCGCACGCCGCGCCGGGATAGCGGTTGTCGAGCCACACCCCGCCAAGGCTGCTGCGCCGTTCGACGATCGTGTAGGGAATGCCGGCCTGCTCGAACTGGTACGCCGCGCACAGCCCGGAAATGCCCGCGCCGATGATCAGGGCGCGAAAGCCCGGGGGCGGGGGCGCCAGCGGTGCCGGTTCGGGTAGTAGTTGCAGTTCGTGGCGAACGATCGCGGCATATTCATCAGGGATGCGTTCGCCCAGCGTGACGCCCATCATTTTGAGCAGGAGATCGTCCGACGGGTTGGGCATTGCCAGCGGTTTGCCGTTGAACCACCCGGTAAGCGCCTCGAGCGCGGCGTTCTTGATTTCCTGCTGGATCTCCTCCGGCAGGCCGCCATCGTCGTTGTCCTCAAGCCCCCGGGTGCGCGAAGGGACATAGGCGCCTTCGATCCAGCGGCTGTCGCCCGTCATCTGCACCAGCATGCAGGCGAGCGTCGGCACGTTCGCCCTGGCGATGGCCTCTGCCAGCCATCCGGTATCCGCGGAGTTCGAAGGGGTACGGTCGGTCACGGGTCGCTCTCGATCTGTCTGGCAGGGGCGTGTTCCGGAGATGGCGGCAGGTGTGCCCCGCGCCGCGCATCCCCGGAAGCGCCAGAGTGGCTTCAGTTGCTGTTGGGCAGCGCCGCCACAAGGTCGGGACTGATGTCCTGCGCGCCCTGTTCTGCGATATGGCGCTGGATACGGTCCTGGATCGCGGCGCCGATCTGGCCTGCCAGTTCCGGCCGGGCGGCGCGGCATTCGGCTTCGGACATCGCGCGGTTGTCGATCATGTCGTCCATCCGGGGCATCACGAAGCGCGCGAACATTTCATAAGAACGCTTGGTATTGGCCCAGTCGGCCCAGTTGTGGGCGAACAGCACGAGGCTGCCAAACCCGCCGGACTGCTTTTGCAGGCGCTGGATCTGCGCCACCGCATCGTCGGGCGTGCCGATCACGGCCATGTTCGAGCTGAGCAGGGCATCGATCACGTCGCCGCTGCCCGGGGCGATCGGCAGCGCGGCAACATTGCGCAGATAATCGGCCCAGCCTTCGATCCCGAACTTCACCTCTTCGCGCGCCTGTTCGCGGGTCGGCGCGATGTGCATCGGCGCGACGAGGCGCCAGTTCTTGCGGTCGACGGTCTGCCCGTTCGCCTTGGCTACTTCCTCGGCGATGTGCCAGTTGGCCGACAGCGCATCGAACGCGCCGCCCGATGTGGCGCCAAACGAGAGCATGCCGATGCCGTTGCGCCCCGCCGCCCGTGATCCGGTGGGCGACACCGTGCTGGCGCTGATCATTTCGATGCATGGCCGGGTGTAGGGCGTCATTTGGATGCGCGCGTTGTCCAGCGTGAACCAGTCGGTCTTGGCGGTCACTGTCTCTCCGCGCATCAGGCGGGCCAGCACGTCGATCGCCTCGTCCATCATGTCGCGCTGCTTGGCCACTTCGATGCCCATCATCTTGGCGTCGGACGCCAGCGAGCCGGGTCCCATGCCGAGCATCACGCGGCCCCGGGTCATGTGGTCGAGCTGACTATAGCGTTCGGCGACCATCAGCGGGTGGTGATACGGCACCGAGGTGACGGCCGAGCCGAGCATGATCCGCTGCGTGCGCTGGGCGGCGGCGGCGATCATCAGTTCTGGGCTGGCGATCAGTTCCCAGCCGGCGGAATGGTGTTCGCCATACCACAATTCATCGAAGCCGAGGCGATCGAGGTGTTCGGCGAGTTCAAGATCACGCTGCAGCGCCAGCGTCGGATTCTCGTTCAGCGGGTGGTGAGGGCCGCAAAATGCGCCAAAGCGAAGCTTCCCGGGCATCCCTGTTCTCCTTGTTTCGATGTGCTTTTCTGGTTGTTTGGGTGTGTTTCAGGCGACTGTGGCCTTGAGGTTCACGTCCATCATGCGCGGTGCTGTTGCGGCGAACGACGGGCGCTTCTCCAGCGCAGCCACCAGCGCGGTCAGTGCCGGAAAGGCATCGCGCCAGCGCAGGGCCGCGACATCCGGACTAAGGCCCGATGCAATCGCGAATTCCAGCCCCAGCAGCGTGGTGGCGACGGCAATGTCGCCCAGGTCCGGCCGCGGTTGCGGCTGCGCAGCCATGTGCGGCGAGCGTTCGGCATAGAGGCGTTCCAGCTCTGCCAGCGCGCCCTCCACTTTGCGTGTCTGACGGGCCACCCAGGGTTCGCTCGGTTCCGGACGGTGCAGTTCGAAGATCAGGCTCTGCGCCACTTCAAGCAGCCGTTCGCCCAGCATGCGCCGCCGGGCGGCGGCCAGCCGTTCGTCCACGCCCGTCGGCATCAGCGTAGGTTCCGGATGGCGGGCCTCCAGCCAGTCGAGAATATAGGCGGAATCGTAGACGTATTCGTCCTGTTCAGTGATCAGGATCGGCAGTTGTTCAAGCGGACTGTAGCGCGGCGTGCAGGTCTGATCGCCCCATGGAACGTCGTACTGCACGTCATAGGCGATGCCCTTTTCCAGCAGCACGATTGCAACCTTGCGACCAAAAGGGCTCGGACGTGCGTTGATCAGGGTGAAGGACATTGCCGGTTTTTCCTTGCGCCGGATGACAATGGTTAGGTGGCGCGGCCGGGCAGGGGTGGCCCCGTCCCGGCCGGCCGTGGCGTCAGAACTTGTAGCGAAGCTCCGCCATGAAGGTGCGCGGCGCACCGGGGACGACGGTGTTGAACTGGAACAGTTCGCCCGTGGCAATGCCGCCCGCGTAGTAGACGCGGTTGAACGCGTTCTTCAGGTTGGCCGAAAGCGACCAGCCACGACTGCTGTCTTCGATCCCCAAGCGGAAATTCACCAGCGTGTAGCCATTGATGCGCGCGCCCGGGCTGCGGTTGCCGGTCGATGCGAACCAGAAGAACGACTGCGAATAAACATCCGAGCGCAGGCTGGCGGTGATTGAATCGCGCACCGGAACCTGAATTTCACCGAATGCGGAACCGGACCACTCTGGCGTATCGGGATACGTGCCGAAGAGCACCGGCGGCGCGCCGCCGATCGAGACGAGGCTGTCGGTGAAGCGGGCGTTGGTATAGTTCAGCGTCCCGCCCAGCGTCAGCCACGAAGCGGGCCGGATCGTGCCGTCGAATTCGACGCCGGTCACCTTCGAACGCGGCACGTTGACCGTGACCGCGGCCGGGGTGGAGCCCAGCAGCGTGTAGGCCACGCGCTGGCCGTCCTTGATCCAGTCCTGATAGCCGTCGATGTTGAACTGCACCGGCATGCCGCCGATGGAGCCCTTGTACTTGAGGCCGATTTCGGCGTCGGTCAGTGTTTCGAGATCATAGCCGTTGCCGCCGTTCGGTCCGAGGCCCGGAACCGGGTTCTGGATGCCGTTATAGCCACCGTTCTTGTAGCTGCGGCGCGAGGCCAGGTAGATCAGCAGGTTGGGATTGACCTGCTCCTGGATGCCCAGCGTCCAGCTGAGGTTGCCGTAGGACTTCTTCTGGTGAAAGTCGTATGTCGCCAGCTGGGCCGGCGGCGCCTGATAGGCGGTATCCGGGCCAAGTACGTCGAAGCGGATCTTCTCGTGCGTGTAACGCGCGCCGATGGTGATGCCGAGGCCCTGGATGCCGGTGACTTCGCCTAGTGCGTAAGTCCCTTGGGCATAGGCCGCGTACATGTCGCGCGTGGTCAGCTTGTTATAGACGGTGGTGCCAGTCAGCGGCGGGAACTGCAGTAGCAGGCTGGTGGTCAGGTCCACGTTCGTTTCGTGCGAGTAGAAACCGCCCGCCACGTAATCGAGATTTCCGCCCAGCGTCTTTCCGACGAGCTGGAGTTCCTCGGAATACTGGCGCGTGTTGTCGTTCTTGCCGCCGGTGCCGTTGTCGTCGATGCCATAGGGCGTGCCGTCGATGTCGCCGGCGATGCCGTTCTGCAGGTAGGTGTAGCCGAAGATGTCGCGGATCTTGGTATCGGGCGCGATCTCGAACGAGGTGATGTTCGAGATGATGATGTTGCGGCCGCGATAGCTGGACGGTCCGTCGGATTCGATCTTGTAGGGGCCGCGTGCCTTCTGCGTTTGCAGGTACGAGGCAAGGCCGCCTGGATCGAGCTTCGGGTGCGCAGCAGCATAGGCGGCGGCGCAATTGTTGGTGGTGTCGTTGCAACCGGCCGCGCCACCGGTGAAGGCATTGATCAGGAAGTTGTACTGCGCCTGGTTGCCGAAGTTGGTGAGTGCGATCAGCGGCACGAGACCGGTCGGTTCGAGACTGTCAATCAGGCCGACAAGGCTGTTGCCGCCCGAATGCAGGTAATCGACGACGAGTTCGTTCTTCACCGCATCCGACAACTTGACCGTGATGCTACCGCGCAAGCCATAGCGATCTACATCGCCCGCGCGCTTGTTGGTGAACAGATTAAGCTGGTAGCCGTCGCGCTTTTCATAGAAGCCTGCGACGCGGGCCAGCACCTTGTCGCCGGCGAGCGGCACGTTGAGCGCGCCTTCGAGCTGGTACGCGTTGTAGTTCCCCACGCGGCCGCTGACATAGCCGCCGAAGTCCTCGGTTGGCCGGGCAGAGGTGAACAGCACCGCGCCACCGGTCGAATTGCGACCGAACAGCGTGCCCTGCGGCCCCTTCAGCACCTGCACCGACTGCAAGTCGTAAAACGCGGAAGAGCCGCCACCCACGCCGTCCAGCTGGACTTCGTCGAAATAAGGCAGGACGCCCGGGCGCGTGTCGCTGAAGGCGTCGAGCGATTGGCCGCGCATGGCATAGTTGAGCTGGTTGGAGTTCATCCCGGCGCGGATGGTCAGGCCGGGGGAGGCGATCTGCAGGTCGGATTCGGTGACGATTGCGCGCTTGGCAAGCGCTTCGCTGCCCAGCACCGCAACCGCAACAGGCGTGCGCTCCAACGTTTCCGAGCGGCGCTGCGCGGTAACGATGATCGCGCCGTTGGCGTCCTCGCCAGCGGCGGCGCCTGCGGTCTGTGCCAGCGCTGTGGTAGTATGCAACATCACCAGCGTCGACACGGCTGACGCAAGAATTGCGGCCTCTTTCCGCATAATTTCTCTCCCCTAATTATTATTGGGTAATCGTTTGAAATCGGGATTTAATATCGATTTTTTGAATGCAAAATCGTGCGCCATGACAGGCGCGATCAGTCCGAAATCGTCCGGCGGGAATCGATTTGGTTGCCGGCCTTGGAAGCTGGATATCGAGCGTGCCTTTGGTCTCGAATTGCTAATCGGATCTTACTTCCACTGAGTACTTTTTCGGCTCCTGATGC
>JBDLVU010000035.1:0-23159 GCA_039804665.1 Pseudomonadota bacterium
ACTGCTGCCCCGCCTCTAGAACCGCGTGCGCAGGGATACGGTCAGGCGGCGCGGGGTTGCGGGGGCATAGGCGCGCGGGTCGCTGGCGCCCAGAGCCTCGGTCAGCGCGATGTCGCTGATGGCGGCAAACGTGCCGAAGGTGACGTAGTGCCGGTCGAACAGGTTGCGCAGTTGCGCCACCACTTCGATCCCGGGGGTCAAGGCCACGCGCCCGTCGAGATCGAACACGGCATAGGCGGGGGTGCGCGGATTGCCGTTGCCCTCGTCACCCAGCAGGAACTGACCGGATCGGGCGCGCAGGGCCACGCCCGCCGACCAGCTGCGCGTTTCGCGCGCCAAGCGCAGGTTGAAGGCGTGGCGCGGAACGCCCGGTAACTGGCTGCCGGGGGAAACGGTGATTAGGCCGTTGGCGTCGGCTTGCGGGTTCTGCGGGCTGGTGGTGCGAAAGCCTTCGCGAAAGCGCGCGTCGGTGAAGCCATAGCTGGCCGAGGCGACCCAGCCATCGCGCTGCCAGTCGACCGAGACCTCCATGCCTTGCCGTCGCGTGGCGCCCAGGTTGGCGAAATAGGCGCGCCCGCGCAGGCCTGCGGCGATCATGCGGATATCGTTGCGCGTGTCGGCCCGCCATGCGTTGATCCGCCACGAAAGACCCGGCGCATGTCCGCCCGAAACCCCGCCATGCCAGTTGCGCGCGGTGACGACCTTCAGCGGAGGATCGGCGATGAAGAAGTTGGCCAGTGTGCAGGGCGCTTCCGCATCGGCGCAACTCAGCTCGGCGGGGGTTGGATTGCGGCTTGTCAGTGCAAAGCCCGCCGTCAGCTTCAGCGTATGCGGGGCGGCATAGTCCAGTTCGATCGAGGGGTTCAGCCGGGTGAAGCGGTGCGATCCGTTCAGCGCCGTACCGATGCGATCTTCCAGCACCACCCGGTTGCGGGAAAGTCGCGCCCCGGCTTCTACGCCGAGCGAGCGGGTAATCGGCACTCCGGCGCTGGCGAACAGGGCAAGATCGGTGCTGCGCGATATCACGTCGACCGGGGTGATCGCGCCGTCTGCCGTGGCGATCGGCAATCCGAATGCGGTCACCGACCGATCCGCCTCAAGCATGCCCAGCTCGCTGTCCGCCTGAAACTGCGTCCGCGCCTGCTCCCACGCCATCCCCAGCGCGATCCGCCGCGTGCCGGCATCGGTGGCGCGTTCGTCCAGCCATTGCAGCGTGGCGCCAAACGTGCCGGTCCGTTCGCGGCCCCGGTTGTAAACCGCATAGCGAGCCACGGCAGGATCGATGGCAACCGGCGTGCCGCTCGAAAGCAGAGGGTCGGCAAACCCCCCGCCGTCCTCCGCCACGCACAGGTGGGCTGCATCATCTTCGCACGCGCCGAAATCCGCCAGATCGCCATTCGCGCTGCGGCGGCTGATGTGCTGCCAATAGGCGCGCAGTTCCAGCCGGCCGGTCTCGCTTGTTTCGACCCACGGCGCCGCCACCAGCCGGACATAGCCGGTGCGGGTGGTGTCGGGCCGGGTGAACACCGCGCGCCAATCGGCCTGCAACAGTTCCACCGGCGCCACGCCGTTCCCGGTCAGGTCGGTATCGGCGCCCAGCGCGGACAATTCGGCGCCCCAGCCCGTGCCCCGGTGGATCGCCTTGGCGAACCCCCGCATGAGGTTTGAGGGGCTGTCTACGCGCCATCCCTTGTCGTGTCGCAGTTCGGTGGCGATCAGCAGGTTGTCGGCGGCATCCCCGCGCCCCATGGAAAACGTGCTGCCCACGCTGCCAATGCTGTCGATATCGACCGCCTCGCGCATGCCGCCAAGGCTTACGCCGTCGCCGGTCTGCAACAGTAGCGATCCCGCCAGAGCATTGCGCCCCAGTACCGGGTTGGCATCGTTCACCTGCGCGCTGACCAACGCCGATTCGGGCAGCAGGTCCAGCAGCACGACATCGCCGAACGGCTGGTTGAAGCGCACCCCGTCAAGGTACACCGCCATGCCCTGTTCCGCGCCTTGCAGCGCGGAAACCGAGAACCCGCGCCAGTTGATCGCGGCCTGCCAGGGATTGCCGCTTGCGTCGCCCAGCGACAGTCCGGGCACCGCGCGTTCCAGCGCGCGGGCAAGGTCCGCGTGGGCCGATGCATCAAGCGCCCTGGCATCGAGCCCGCGTGCTTCGTCGGCGTCTATTGCGCCACCGGGTGCGTTCACCACGATGTCCGGCCCCTGCTGCGCGTGCGCCATGGGGGCCGCTACAGCGCACAGCAGGAACGTGGAGGTGAGGATCGTTCGCGACATGACCACCGCGAAGTCGGTCATTCGCTTCAGATTTTCCAGCGAATTCCGGCCCACAGCGTGCGGGGTGTGCCCAGATCGATCGTCCCGCCGGAATTGCGCGTGACGATCTCCGTGTCGAACAGGTTCTCCGCCCGCAGTACAAGGCTGGCCCCGGCGGCGAGCGGGACTTTCGCGAACAGGTCCAGCGTCGTCGCGGCGGGCAGGGTGTCCTGTTGCAGGTCGTCTTCGTATTGCAGGCCCATGTGCCGCAGCGTGGCCGCGATCCGCCAGCCCGGTGCGGGGGCGAGGGCCAGCGTGCCCGAGGCGGCAATGCGCGGGGTTTGCGCGGGGCGCATCCCGCTGAGCGGCGAGGCGGGCCCGTTGTGGACCTTGGCGTCGCTATAGCTCAACGATCCGTCGAAGCTGACGATGCCCAGTGCCAGCCGG
This sequence comes from Pseudomonadota bacterium, assembly GCA_039804665.1. Taxonomy (GTDB): domain Bacteria; phylum Pseudomonadota; class Alphaproteobacteria; order Sphingomonadales; family Sphingomonadaceae; genus Novosphingobium. The sequence continues at coordinate 2,710 of JBDLVU010000035.1, forward strand.
GCCGCCGCTTCGACACCGCGCGCGCGGATCGATCCGACGTTCTGTCGCTGGCGCAGGTTGGTGCCGATCGTCACGTTGGCGATGGCGTCTTCGATGCGGTTGTCAAAGGCGGTCAGCGACAGTTGCACGCCCTTGGCCAGCGTCAGGTCCACCCCCGCCTCAAAGCCCTTCTGCCGCTCCACGCGCAAGGCGGCGTTGGCCAGCGTCGTCACCGGAAACACCGTGAACGGCCGATAGAGTTCGTTCAGCGTCGGCATCCGCAACCCGGTATAGGCCGCGGCGCGCAGGTCCAGCGCATGCGTGGCATGCACCACCGCGCCACCGCGCCAGGTTACGGTCCAATCTGCCTGCGTCGGGTAATCGCTGTGGCTTATCGGCAGGCCGCCGTTGTCGCGCACATCGTAGGTCCCGTCGGCGATCACGGTCCGGTCGGCGCGCACGCCCCCGGTCAGTACGATCGGCCCGACGGTCATGTCGTCTTCAACGTAGAGGCCGAGGTCGCTGTTGTGGCCGCCTGCGGTGCGTCGCGCGGTGATGGTGCCGGTCACCGTGGAGATCGCGTTTTCCTTCATCGTGCCCGATGCGCGGCGCCAATCCATGCCCATGCGCAGGATATTCGCCGATCCCACTGGCGGGCGCAGCTCGAACTTGCCGCCGATGCCATCGGCGGGCGTGTCGTACTGGTTGAGCGTCGGCTTGAACGACGCGGCGGAGATCACGACGTTGGTGAAGTTGCGCGTCTGGACATAGGCGATGGCATCGAACTGCCAATCGCCCCGGCCCACCAGCCGCAGGCTCGCGTCCTGCCCTTCGCTGGATGAGTCTGCGCCGTTGAAGCGCAGCGTGCGATCGTCACGGAACGCCATTACCCGCGCCTGCAACTCCACCGTGTCGGTCAGCGGTGCAACCGCGCGTGCCGAGGTGGACCACGATTCGTATCGGGCCCGCACGCTGGCCGGCGCGCGTTGCGCTTCCGGTGTGGTCCAGAAACCCTGCCCGCGATCCCAGCGGCCTGAAACAACCGCAAAGCCCGTGCCCAGCCGGGGGGCGATGCTGCCGCTCAGCTCGGTTTCGCCGCGTTGATCGATCAGCGCCTCGGTCGACACCAGCCCGAGATCGTCGGGTCCTGCGCTCTCCAGTTCGATCGTGCCGCTGAGCGCGCCGGCGCCGAACGGACCGGACCCGCCGCCCCGCGTCACACGGATGCGCGAAAGGCCGTTCGGGTCCAGCGCCGACAGCGGGACATAACCGAAGAATGGATCGGCCATCGGCACGCCATCCAGCAGCACCAGCGCGCGACTGGTGGCATTGCCGCCCAGTGCGCGCAGCGTGACGCCCTGTGCCGAAGGATTTGAGGACCGGCTGTCCGACCGGCGGAATTGCTGGAACCCCGCAACGGAGTTCAGCACGTCCTCGATCCGGCCGGATGCGGAGGATACGGCTTTGTCGCGCGCGATCTCGGTGGTGGAATAGGCCGGAGTGCCCGGCGTTTCGGCAAGGCCCGCACCGGTCACCACGATTTCGCGACCCTCGCCGCCATCGTCCGCATGGGCCGTGGCGGGCAGGGCAAACGGGGATAGGGCAGCCAGCACCAGCGCGCCGGCATTGATCTGGGTACGGATGCGGCGGACGCGCGGCGTGATCTCGGCCATGAGCTGCGACTCTCGATGAAACGGGGCGGGAAATGGGAAAAAGGGGCCGGCGACCCCGAGAGGGTGGATAGGGGCGCCGGCCCTGCGGCGGCCATCACCGATGGCCGCCGATCGCGGTGCGGGGCCTCAGAAGAAGAGGATGCCGCCCAGCGCCACGGCGTCGCTCTGGGCTTCGTTGCCCGAATGCGCCTTGGCCTTGGTGTGCACGTATTCGCCGATCAGCGTGACCCAGCTGGTCAGGCCATAGCGGACCTGCCCGACATAGCTGGAGTTCACCTTCAGCAGGTTCGGATTGGCGGCGGCATCGGCGACGCTGGCATAGTCCAGCCGGCTTTCGCCATAGCTTCCGCCCACGCTGATCTTGCCGAAGGTGGCCAGCGCCTGAGCATAAAAGCCGTGGCTGTCGCGCTTTGCGCCGGTGCCATCCGTGTCGAACAGGCCAAGCACCGTGGTGCCAAGGCCGCTGGCGGTATAGTAATACCCGGTCGCGGTGACCGGCCCGACGGTCAGCTTTGCGCCGGCGTCGAGGCCCTGACCGGTATAGCTGCCGCCCGCCAGCATGTCGTGCTTCTGCGTGATGCCAGACACCCACAGGTGCGCGCCTACGCCGCCCAGCTTGCCGTCATAGGTCAGCTTGCCCTGGAATCCCGGCGCGGAATTGCTTTCCGCCGGACCCGTCAGCGACGAGAGCGGTTGAAACACACCTACGGAGGCCTGGACCCCACCAAAGCTGGGCGAGGTATAGGTGATCTGCGGCTGGAAGTCGGTGTAGATATAGCCCGAACCGATCCGGCCGAGCGTGGTGTTGGCCGGCGCCACGTTGTTGCCCGGTGCGCCAGACGACAGCAGCGTGATGTCGTTGAGGATCGCATCCGATCCGAACAGGCCGATGTCGCGGCCGATCTTGAACGTGCCGATGTCGGGCTTGCCAAAGGTCATGTAGGTCTGGCGGAAATCGATGCCCGCGGTGGCCAGCGCGGTCGGCTGCCCGCCGTTATTGGCGCCCAGCGCGCCCCATGCGGCGGAGTTGATGCCCGGATACATCCCGAACGTCGCGCCGATGTCCCAGCCTTCCTGCTTGGTGGCGACGCTCACCTTGAGGAAGCCGGGCAGCAGGCCGTTGCGCACTGCGCTGGACTTGTTGTTGCCGACGCTGGCGATCCCGCCGACCACGGCGGTAGAGGCCGAAGGCTTGTCCGGATTATCGTGGACATAGAAGCCGTTGACCGATCCCGAGAAGGTGATCGTGGCCGGGCCCACTTCCAGCCCGATGCCGCTGGCGGTGCGGCGAACCAGCAGATCGTCGTTGCCTGCGGCCGGGGTGCTGGCAGGCGCGGCGGCGGCGGGCGCGGAGGAGGCCGGCGTGGCCTGCTCTTCCTTCAGCAGCTCGGTATATTCCTCATCGGTGAGGATGCCCTTTTCGTGCAGGCGCTTGAGCAGTTCGCCGGTGCCCGCGTAAGCAGGCGTTGCGGTCATTGCCAATGCGCTGATTGCGACGGAGGCGCACAGCGCCAGCCTCTTGTTCATTTCCATCCCCTTCCACAACTGTGTCGGCTATCTCTGCGACTGGGATGGAGAATGCGGCCGGTGCGGGACCGGCGATATTGGACTTTGGACCTTGGACTTTGGGATAAGACGGTGCGCGATCAGCGACCCAGCGCAACGCCCCACGGTCCGCCCCCGGCGGGAATCGTCGCGGTGACGCCCATGGCGGCGATGTCCACCACCGACAGCGTGTCGCTGCCCCCGTTGGCGACAATGGCGTGCGTGCCATCGGGCAGGATCGCCAGATGCCACGGCCGGTCGCCCACCTTCACATAGCCGCGCACGGTTGCGGTTGCCGTGTCCACCACCGCAACATGGCCCGCGCGTCCCAGCGCGACGATCGCGGTGCGCCCGTCGGGGGTGAAGCGGATGCCGCAGGGCATCACCTTGTACGCCGGAACGCCCGGCGGGGCGAACGTCATCGTCCGTTCGATCTTGCGGGTGGCGACATCGACGATGTGGACGGTGCCGGCCACTTCGGCCGCGATCCACACTTTGGCGCCGTCGGCCGTGAATTCGACATGGCGAGGGCGCGAATCGGTGGGCATCTCTTCCACCACCTGCCGCGTTGCGCGGTCGATCCAGGCGACGGTGTTGTCTTCCTCGCTCGTCACCAGCAGCCATTTGCCGTCCGGGCTTTCGGCGACACCCTCGGGCTCGCCGCCCACCGGCACCTGCCAGGCCACCTTGCGCGTCTTAAGGTCGATCGCGGTGACCGCGCCGTTGTCTTCGTTGGACACGAACAGCAGATCGCCCGCATGCGCGGCAAAGAACTGTTCGGGGTCCGCGCCCGATGGCAGCGTGGCCACCAGCGCGCCGGTCGCGGGATCGCGCACTTCCACCGCATTGTCGGCGCTGGTGCAGACCAGCAGGTATTTTCCGTCTCGGGTAAAGGTGATGCCGCGCGGTCGCTTGCCCACCGGCCATTCCGCCACGACCTTGCCGCTGGCAACGTCGAGCACGGTGATCGTCGAGGATCGCTCGTTGCTGACATAGGCGCGCAAGGAAGGCGTGACGGTTTGGGCAGCCGCGCTGGCGGGCAGGATCGCGGTGGCCAGCAGCGTCAGGGCGAACGATTTCAGGCTTCTCTCCATGCGCCGCAGACTACCCCTATCGGCGGCCAACCGGAATGGCACCTTGGTCTTGTACCATGGTCCTATTGGGGGCATCGCGGTGCGAGCGATACACTTGGGAATTACCTGGGGAGAGACGGCGAAAAAATGCCGCCCGAGAACACCTTCCCCTGTCGCAGAGGATGTTTGGAAGATGAAGATTTCTCTCGGCCGCACGGCCTTGCTGGCGGCGCTTGCCCTTTCTTCGGGCGCGATCGCCACCAGCCTTTCCGCCCATGGCAATGTCACGCCGCAGCCTGTCGATACGACGGCCCTGCCCGATATCGAGGGCGGCAACGACAACTGGCTGGAGCACAATCCCTATCGCGGGAATGCCAAGGCGATCGAGATCGGCCAGTCGGCCTATGGCCAGAACTGCGCGCGGTGCCACGGCCTAGATGCCATCTCGGGCGGGATCGCGCCCGATCTGCGCTACCTTGAAGTTGGCGATACAGGCGACGAATGGTTCGTCCAGCGCTTCCGCCACGGGTCCAGCCGCGATGGCAAGGTCTACATGCCGCCGCTTGGCGAAATCCTTGGGCAGAAGGCTGGCTGGGCCATCCGCAGCTGGCTCGAAACCAAGCACGTGGACGAATGACGGGGATGCGCGCCGCTCGGCGGGCATTCCTTGCAGGGCTGGCGGCCACCACCGCCGCCACCGTCCTGCCCCCCATGGCCAGCGCCGCCCCGCTGGAGAAGGTCAAGAGCCTCGGGGTCCTTCGGGTCGGACTCTATGCGGACAACCGGCCCTGGTCATGGGATGCGGGCGGCACGCCTGCGGGGATCGATGTGGACATGGCGCACGCCTTTGCCGAAGCGCTTGGCGTGCGTGCCGACATCCAGCTGTTTCTGGCCGGCGAAGACATTGGCGATGATTTGCGCAACGTCGTCTGGCGCGGTGGCCTTCTGGGGTTCCAGCCGTGCGATGTCATGCTGCACGTTCCCTTCGACCGGCAGTTGATCCAGCAGGAAGACAACGTCGTCTTCCTTGCCCCCTATTACCGCGAAACCTTTGGCGCGGCCTGTTCGCGCGAGGGCGGCAATTGCGAGGCGATGCCGGCCGCGTTCAAGGGCCACCCGATCGGTGCGGAGCTTGCCTCGATCCCCGATTTCTACCTGCTCGGCCATGCCGGTGGCGTGTTGATGAAGGATCTTGTCCACTACCCCTCGGGCTATGCCGCGGCGGCCTCGGTCGCAGACGGTCGTTCCGATTTCGTTGTCGCTACCACGGCGCAGATTCAGGCGGTGGTGGCCGATTTTCCGGATGCCGGGGTGCAGGTGCGCAAGTCCGCCCTGCCGCTGATGATGTCGCCCGGCTGGGACATCGGCATCGCGGTCAAGGAAAACGCGCGCAACCTTGGCCTCGCGCTGGAAGAACTGACCGAGGCGATGATCGCGGACGGTCGCATGAAGCAGATATTCGCTCGTCACGGCGTTGCCTGGAAGCCGGCGCTGGCCGCTCAGGCCTGATCGGCTTTGCATCGGATTCCCGGTGCCGTGACAACAGGGGGGGAAGGGGGCACCGACTGCGACTGGTGTCCCCGGAACCTTGTGCGCCACAGACCGGCCCCTTGCTCCGCAAACGTCCTCATCCCAAGGTGCAATTGTTCGCTTGCCGGCAACCGATAGGCTGCCGTGCGACGACGGGGGAGAAATGGGAGCAGATTCCCGACGCAAGCAAACCCTGGCGCAAAAAGTACCCCAAAAAAACAGGAGGGACAGGATGAAACGGCGTTTCTCGATTTTCGTGGCGGCCCTTGCCGCTGCCAGCAGCCTTGCCGCAGTGCCGGTCCATGCCTCTGGCCCGACCAGTGCCGACATCGCCAACGACGCGGCGACTCCCGGCGACGTGGTCAGCTATGGCATGGGGCCGTGGCAGCAGCGCTTCAGCACGCTCGACAAGCTCAACACCACCAACGTGACGCAGCTGATCCCCGTGTTCGCTGCCTCGCTCGGCGGTGAAAAGCAGCGCGGGCAGGAAGCGCAGCCGCTGGTCTATGACGGCATGATCTACGTCACCGGTTCCTATTCGCGCCTGTTCGCGTTCGATGCGCATACCGGCGAAAAGAAGTGGGAATACAACGCCCGCCTGCCCGATGGCATCATGCCCTGCTGCGACGTGGTCAACCGTGGCGCCGCCATCCACGGCGACAAGGTGCTGTTCGCCACGCTCGATGCGCACCTCGTCGCGCTCGATCGTCACACCGGCAAGGTGATCTGGAACAAGAAGCTGGCCGACTATCAGGCCGGCTATTCCGCCACGGCCGCGCCGCTGATCGTCAAGGACATGGTCATCACCGGCAATTCCGGCGGCGAATTCGGCGTGATCGGCGAAGTGCAGGCGCGCAACGTCGATACCGGCGAACTGCTCTGGTCGCGTCCGACCATCGAAGGCAACATGGGTACGCGCAATGGCCAGCCCAGCACGATGACGGGCAAGCTCAACGCCACCTGGCCGGGCGACCTGTGGAAGACCGGCGGCGGCGCCACATGGCTTGGCGGCACTTACGATCCGGGCACCAACCTGCTCTATTTCGGCACCGGCAATCCGGGGCCGTGGAACAGCCACCTGCGCCCGGGCGACAACCTCTACACCTCGTCCACGCTGGCGATCGATGCCGATACCGGCGAGATCAAGTGGCACTACCAGACCACCCCGCACGATGGCTGGGATTTCGACGGCGTGAACGAGTTCATCCCGTTCGATGCCACGATCAAGGGCAAGCCGATGAAGCTCGGCGCCAAGGCCGACCGCAACGGCTATTTCTACGTGCTGGATCGCACCAACGGCAAGCTGATCGGTGCCGACAAGTTCGTCATGCAGACGACATGGGCCAACGGCATCAACCTCAAGACCGGCCGTCCCAACTACGTGCCCGAAAACCGCCCCGGCGCGCCCGAGGGCGCTGAAAAGGGCAAGTCGGTCTTTGCCAGCCCGTCGTTCCTTGGCGGCAAGAACTGGATGCCGATGGCCTATTCGCAGGACACCGGCCTGTTCTATGTGCCCAGCAACGACTGGGGGATGGACATCTGGAACGAGCCGATCGCCTACAAGAAGGGCGCGGCCTACCTTGGTGCCAGCTTCACCATCAAGCCGATTGCCGACGACCACATCGGCGCGCTGCGTGCGATGGACCCCACCACTGGCAAGATCGTGTGGGAATACAAGAACAAGGCCCCGCTGTGGGGCGGCGTTCTGGCCACGCGCGGCAACCTTGTGTTCACGGGCACGCCCGAAGGCTACCTGAAGGCGTTCGATGCCAAGACGGGTGCGGAACTGTGGAAGTTCCAGACCGGTTCGGGCGTGGTCGGCTCGCCGATCACGTGGGAGCAGGATGGCGAACAGTATGTCGCGGTGATGTCCGGCTGGGGTGGCGCCGTGCCGCTGTGGGGCGGCGAAGTGGCCAAGACGTTCAAGGAAATCAGCCAGGGCGGCATGCTCTGGGTGTTCAAGCTGCCCAAGTAACAATACCTCGGAGCGCCCGGGCCGTTGCTCTGGCGCTCCGATCCCTCCCCGGGTAATCGATATGACGCACCAAGGCTCCGCGCCTCAAACCGCAAGACTGCAATTCCCTGGGGAGATGACCATGGGCGGTATCGCCAGTCCCGAACGGGTCCTGATCGTCGACGACCATTCGCTGGTACGCGACGGCTTGCGGTCGATTTTCGACGATGCCTTTCCGGCGTGCACCATCCTTGAGGCGGACAGCCTTGAAGGCGCCTTGCGCACGCTGGCCGATGAAGGCGACGTGGACCTCGTCCTGCTTGATCTCAACATTCCCGACGTGTCGCACCTTTCGGGTCTTGAAGCGCTGCGCGATCACTTCCCGGCAACGCCCGTGGTGATGGTGTCAGGCGTCACCGACCGCAAGGTCGTGCGCGATGCGCTGGCGGCGGGCGCGGCGGGTTTCGTGCCCAAATCGCTGAAGCGCGCGGCCATCGTCGATGCGCTGAATCAGGTGCTTTCGGGCGAACTGTTCATGCCCGAACTGGAAGGCGATGATTCCGCCACCGGCGAAGAGGACATGATCCGCGCCCGCATCGATACGCTTACCCCGCAACAGCGCGTCGTGCTTGGCCACCTCGTTGCCGGCCGGCTGAACAAGCAGATTGCCTATGAACTCGATGTGTCGATGACCACGGTGAAGGCGCACGTTTCGGCCATCCTGCAAAAGATGAACGTCTTTTCGCGCACGCAGGCGGTGATCATGGCCAACAAGATCAGCTTCCGGGCCTAAAGCACGTCCATCTGCCGCAGCAACGCGCGCAGTTGCGCGGGCTTGATCGGCTTGTTCAGGATGGGCAGCGAACGGCTGGCCAGCAGCGCCTTGGTGGCCTCGCTGCGGTCGGCGGTGATGACCATCGCCGGGATGGCGCGTCCGGCCTTCGCACGCAGCGTCTCGATCGCGGCTTCGCCGGTCAGCGCGTCGTCGAGATGATAGTCGACGATGATCAGCGTGGGCCCCAGAGCCAGCCCGGCCAGCGCCGCCGAATCGCCGGGGTCGCGCGCGGTCACCACGTCCAGCCCCCAGTTTTCCAGCAGCGCTTCCATGCCTGACAGGATCGAGGGATCGTTGTCGATCACCAGCACCAGCCCGCCCGCTCCGGTCGACGAAACGGGCGCCACCGGTTGCGGCTGCTGCGCGGGCTTCGCCTCCACGCGGGGCAGGCGGATGGAAAATGCCGCTCCCCTGCCGGGTTCGCTTTCCAGTTCGATGGCATGGCCCAGCATGGTCGAAACACGCCGCACGATGGCGAGGCCCAGACCCTTGCCGGGGATCTTCTGCGTCTTGCCTACGCGGCGGAACTCCTCGAAGATTTCCTCGCGGTCGGCGGCGGCGATGCCCGGTCCGGTGTCGCGCACGGTCAACCGCACGCTCTCGCCGTCGCTCGTCACCCCCACCGTCACGCTGCCCTTTTCGGTGTAGCGGATGGCGTTGGACAGGAAGTTCTGCAGCACCCTGCGCAGCAGCCGCGCGTCGGACCGCACCCACAGCGCGGTATCGGGCACGTCGAACGTCAGCCCGCCGGCCACCGCCAGCGGCGCGAATTCCACGCGCAACGCGTTCAACAGGCTGCCCAGCGAAAGCTCGGAGAACTCGGGCTGGATCGCGCCCGCATCCAGCCGCGAAATCTCGAACAGCGCTTCCAGCAGGTCTTCCACCGAATCGAGCGCCGTGGAGGCCTGGCTGACCAGCGAACGCGGCCGTTCGGGCAGGGCATGCCCATCCATCGCCGAAACGAACAGCCGCGCCGCGTTCAGCGGCTGCAACAGGTCGTGGCTGGCGGCGGCAAGGAAGCTGGTCTTCGACCGGTTGGCCGTCTCCGCCTCGTTCTTGGCCTCCACCAGCTGGCGGTTGACCTCGATCAGCTCGGCGGTGCGTTCGATCACCCGGCGTTCCAGCGTCTCGGCGGTCTCGGTCAGCGACCGCTGCAACCGCACGTTGTCGGTCACGTCGTCAAAGGTGAACACCATCCCGCCGCTCGCCAGCGGCACCGAGCGGATGATGAAGTGGCGCCCCTCGATCTCGCATTCGGCAGACAGCCGCTGCGTGGCATGGACGCGCCATGCCAGCGCCTCGGGCAGGTCGAGCCGCACGCGATGGCTCCACCAGCGCATCAGCGCCCGGTGCGTGTCGAGGTCCTGGGTCAAATCGCCGCCGGCGAGCGCGAGCACGCGCACCATCCCTTCGTTGCAGGCCTGCAACCGGCGCTGCGCGTCGAACAGGCAGACCCCTTCGGACAGCGTGTCGAGCATCACCTGCAACGCCAGGTTGCGCTCGGCCAGTTCCACCGCGCGCTGCCGGGCGTCCTCGGCCTTGACGCTGGTGATGTCGGTGTAAATCCCCACCGTGCCGCCGTCGCTGGTGCGCAGCTCGTTGATCTGGATCCAGCGCCCGTCGCTCATCGCCTGAACGTGCGCGCCTTCGGCCTTGCGGTGGCGGTCCACCCGGTCGCGCAGCCAGCGTTCGGGGGCCATGCGCGATCCCACCGTCGCACCGGTCAGCGCCAGCCGGTTCGCCAGTTCGGCAAATTCGGGCGAATCGTCGAAGATCGGTTCCAGCTGCGGGAATATCTGCAGGAACGCGCGGTTGCACAGCACCATCCGGTCGTCGGCATCGAACAGCGCAAACCCGTCGTGCAGCGATTCGATGGCATCGCGCAGCAGCACCTTGGCGGCGGTCGCTTCCTCGTTGGCGGCGGCCAGTTCGGCGATGACGCGGTTCAACTCGCTCAGCGCGGTTTCCAGCGCCCCGGTGCGATCGCGGACCATCGTCTCCAGCGCGATGGCCGTTTCGAACATCGAGAACGCGCCGCCCTGCATGTCGATGGACCGCTCCACCCGGTCCATCAGCGCGGCGTTAATCTTCTCCAGCCGCCGGACGCGTTCGCGCAGCGCATCCACATCGTCCGCGTTCTCGGTCATCGCCCTATCGCCAACCCGCTGAAGGTCTGGTTCATGTGCGCCGCCAGGAACTGTTCGCCATACGTGTTGAACCCGAACACGCCGCGCTGCACGTAAAGGTCGGACACCGCGCGCGCCTGCTGCCGGTCTTCGGCATCCAGCCGGTTGAGCACGCAATCGAAGCCGATGATCTGGTCGATGGTGCCAACCTTGCGCTCGATTTCCGCAAACAGCGCGTTCATCGCGGCGATCCGGTCCACCGGTTCGCCGATCGACAGCACCACGCCGGTATCGATCGCGCAGTAGAACGTCAGCGATCCGTCCGGATTGGCCGACTGGATGGAACGCACATGGAACTGCCCGCCGGTCCGCACGATGGGCGGGTGTGCGGCAAAAAAGTGGGCGTCCAGCGTCTGTACGCCGCTGCCGGTCAACCGCTGGTATTCCTCGGCGGCGGGCGCGGCGTTGATTTCGAACACGGTGCGCGATTCGGCGTCGGCCTCGGTCACCACCATCTTGGCGGGGCCGGGCCGGTAGAAGTTGGTGCAGAACACGTGCAGGGGCCGCCGGCTGGTCAGCAGCAGGATCACCGCCGCATCGGCATGGAACCGGCCTTCGTGCAGGATCGAGGTGTTGGTGAACGAAAGCCCGTCGCCGCTTGATCCGCCGATCAGCTGGATGTCGCCCAGCGCGTGCTGCGCGGTCATGGTCAGCAGTTCCTCGCGGTGCGAAAGTCCGTCCACCAGGAACAGCGCCACCTGATGGACAGATCCGTGGCCGCTGTGCTCCATCCGCTGTTCCGCCACCATCTGGCGGATCGCGCCCTGTGCCGCTTGCGGATCGAACCGGTCGAGATCGTCGAACCGCAGCGACGTCATCGCAAAGACGCCGGCGGGAAAGCCGATCAGCACCACGCTGTGCGTGTCATACCCGCGATCGGTCAGCTCGCCGGCGCTGGTGCAGCCATACAGCGGCACGCGGGGCAGGGCTGCCGCCAGTTCGCGCGCCAGCGCGCCGCGATCGAAGGTATTCGAACAGAACACCAGCGCTCCGGCCAGCTGTACATCGCCGATCGCGGCCGCCAGTTCCGCCACGGCGGCGGCAGGGTCTTGCGCGCGTGAGGTGACGGTCAGCAATCGCTGATCGTCCGCACGCCGCTCGTCCTGGTCAACCTGCAAGGCCATCCGCCATTCTCCCCGGGGGACCGTCTCTGCGGGCGGCTCGTCCGATCGTACTCTTAGGCTTGCGGTGCATCCCCGCCAAGGGGAGACGCATCGCCCCGCACCGGTTCCCCGGCCGCATCCAGCGCCACGCATTCGTTGTCGGTAAACACCCGGCTGCGCACCAGAAAGCGCACGCCATCGGGCGCCTCAAGGCTCATGCCGGCGCCGCGTCCGGGCACCAGATCGATGATGATCTGCGTGTGCCGCCAATATTCGAACTGCGCCGCGCCGATCCACACCGGCGTATCGCCCGCAACCGTGCCCAGCAGCACGTCCTGCCCGCCCACGCGGAATTCCCCGGCCACGAAGCACATCGGCGCCGATCCGTCGCAGCACCCGCCCGACTGGTGGAACATCAGCGGGCCGTGCCGGCGCTTCAGGTCGGCCATCTTCGCCAGCGCGGCATCCGTGGCCAGCACCCGTGCGGGCACGCTCATCGTGGCACCACGAAAGAACGACGGGCAACCCGTTGGGCGCCCGTCGTCAGTGTGGGAGTCGATCCGGCCGGGTATGCGGCCGGCCGGATCGTTACCCCGGAGAGAGCTTCTGCGAAGCTCCTCCCCATCAGAAGAACCCAAGCTTCTTCGGGCTGTAGCTGACGAGGAGGTTCTTGGTCTGCTGGTAGTGGTCGAGCATCATCTTGTGCGTTTCGCGCCCGATGCCCGATTGCTTGTAGCCGCCGAACGCCGCGTGCGCGGGATAGGCGTGATAGCAGTTGGTCCACACGCGCCCGGCCTGAATGCCCCGGCCAAAACGATAGGCGCGGGTTCCGTCGCGGGTCCACACGCCGGCGCCCAGGCCATACAGCGTGTCGTTGGCGATGGAGAGCGCTTCCTCGTCGCTGGAGAACTTGGTCACGGACAGCACCGGGCCAAAGATCTCTTCCTGGAAGATGCGCATCTTGTTGTGGCCTTCCAGAACGGTCGGCTGCACGTAGTAGCCGGCGGAAAGATCGCCATCGTGGGTGGCGCGGCCGCCGCCGGTCAGCACCTTGGCGCCTTCGTCCCTGCCGATCTGGATGTAGCTGAGGATTTTCTCCAGCTGGTCGTTCGAAGCCTGCGCGCCGATCATGGTCGATGCGTCGAGCGGGCTGCCCAGCTTGATCGCTTCCACGCGGGCGATCGCCTTTTCCATGAACCGGTCATAGATCGATTCATGCACCAGCGCGCGACTGGGGCAGGTGCAGACCTCGCCCTGGTTCAGCGCGAACATGGTGAAGCCTTCCAGCGCCTTGTCGAGGAAGTCGTCATCCTGCGCCATCACGTCGGCAAAGAAGATGTTCGGGCTCTTGCCGCCCAGTTCCAGCGTGCAGGGGATCAGGTTTTCGCTGGCATACTGCATGATCAGGCGGCCGGTGCTGGTTTCGCCGGTAAACGCGATCTTGGCGATCCGCTTGTTGGTCGCCAGCGGCTTGCCCGCCTCGATGCCAAAGCCGTTGACGATGTTCAGCACGCCCGCCGGCAGCAGGTCGGCGATCATTTCGGCCAGCACCAGGATCGACATCGGCGTCTGTTCGGCGGGCTTCAGCACCACGCAGTTGCCGGCCGCCAGCGCGGGCGCCAGCTTCCACGCGGCCATCAGGATGGGGAAGTTCCACGGAATGATCTGGCCCACCACGCCCAGCGGTTCATGGAAGTGATAGGCAACGGTATCGTCGTCGATTTCCGCAATCGAGCCTTCCTGCGCCCGCACGCAGGCGGCGAAATAGCGGAAGTGGTCGATGGCGAGCGGAATGTCCGCCGCGGTCGTTTCGCGGATCGGTTTGCCGTTGTCGATCGTCTCGACCAGCGCCAGCTTGTCAAGGTTGGCTTCCAGCCGGTCGGCGATGCGCAACAGCACGTTGGACCGCTCGGTGGTGGAGGTCTTGGCCCACTGTTCGCGCACCGCATGGGCGGCATCGAGCGCCAGCTCGATGTCCTCGGCCGTGCCGCGCGCCACCTGGCACACCACCTGGCCTGTTACCGGCGAGATGTTGTCGAAGTATTGCCCGCGCACCGGCGCGACCCACTTGCCGCCGATGAAATTGTCGAACTTGTCGTGAATGAGCGCGCTGCCCGTGAACTTGCTCAAGGCCTGTTCCAACATCCCCGTGTCTCCGGATTGAATTATGAGATCGGGATGCACTGTGCGCCCATGGCGGGACCCCGCCAATTGTACCTTGGGACGATAGGGGGTCAGTCCTCGATGGAGAGCTTGGCCGCGCGCTCGGCCAGCCGCTCCACCGCGTCTGCATGGATCGCCGGCGCCGTCACCAGCAGGCCGAAGGCGCGGGGATCGCGCTTGTTATAGGCCAGCGGCTGGCCGAACGCGTCGGATACCGCGGCCCCCGCTTCGCGCGCGATCAGCGAGGCGGCGGCGATGTCCCATTCAAAGCCCCAGCGCAGCGTGGCCAGAAGGTCCGCCTCCGCCGCCGCGACCATGGCGATGCGCAGCGCGATGGAGTTGGGTTTGTCCACCATGACGAGGTCCTGGTCCACCCGCGCCAGCGCATCGGCCGGCACGCGCGATCCGGCCAGCTGCGTGCGCGTGCTGGTGGTCAGCGGCAGGTCGTTGCGCGTGGCGCCTTGCCCCGCCGTTGCCATCCAGAATTCGTCCCGTGCCGGCGCGTCCAGCACGCCGATCAACGGGCGCCCGGCGCTGACCAGCGCCACCGAGATGCACCAGCCCGGCCGTCCGCGCACGAAATCGCGCGTGCCGTCGATGGGGTCCACCAGCCAGCACAGCCCCCGGTCAAGCCGTTCGGGGTGATCCACCGTCTCTTCGGAAAGCCATCCGGCCGATGGCAGCAGCGCTTTCAGTTCGCGCTTCAGAAAGGTGTCGACCGCGATGTCGGCTTCGCACACCGGGCTGCCCGGAACCTTCTCCCACACTTTCAGGTCGTGCCCGTGTCCCGGCCATCGGCCCAGCGCCATCCGCCCGGCTTCCCGGACGATTTCGATGAGGCGCGTGTAATCGAGCATGGTCTTGCGATGCGGGAACTGGACGGCGCGCGCAAGGGGAGAGGGGCCTGTCGCTCGGTCCGTATTTACTCATTCGTATGCGCAAATCGATGCCCGACTACCTCTTCTTTGGTTGGGGTGCGGCAACTCGCCTCTTTTCAAGCCGGGAACCCTGTGCTTAAGGCGGCGCGACTCAGCGTGGGCAACGGCGTCCCCTGGGCCCTTTCCTCCCACCTGTCACAGCGGGGAATCTTTCATGAACATCCATGAGTATCAGGCCAAGGAACTGCTCGCCAAGTTCGGCGTCGGCATTCCGGCGGGCATTGCCGCGCTGACGGTCGAAGAAGCGGTTGCAGCCGCGAAGCAGCTGCCGGGGCCGCTTTATGTGGTCAAGGCGCAGATCCACGCCGGTGGCCGCGGCAAGGGCAAGTTCAAGGAACTGCCTGCCGACGCCAAGGGCGGCGTGCGCCTCGCCAAGTCGGTCGAGGAAGTCGAAGCTTTCGCGCGCGAAATGCTCGGCAACACGCTCGTCACCGTGCAGACCGGTGACGCCGGCAAGCAGGTGAACCGCCTGTACGTGACCGACGGCGTCGACATCGCCAAGGAATACTACCTGTCGATGGTGGTTGACCGCGCGTCGGGCCGCGTCGCCATGATCGTCTCGACCGAAGGCGGCATGGACATCGAGGAAGTTGCGCACTCCACGCCGGAACGCATCGCCACGATCACCATCGATCCCGCGCAGGGCTTCATGCCGCACCACGGCCGCGCCGTCGGCTACGCGCTGAAGCTCACGGGCGATCTCAACAAGCAGGCCGCCAAGATCGCGCAGCAGCTCTACACCGCCTTCATGGCGCTGGATTGCGACATGCTCGAAATCAATCCGCTGGTGGAAACCAAGGATGGAAACCTGCTGGTGCTCGACACCAAGATGAGCTTCGATTCGAACGCGCTCTATCGTCACCCCGATGTCGTCGCCCTGCGCGACGAGACCGAGGAAGACCCGGCCGAAATCGAAGCCAGCAAGTACGACCTCGCCTACATCAAGCTCGATGGCAACATCGGCTGCATGGTGAACGGCGCCGGCCTTGCCATGGCGACGATGGACATCATCAAGCTGAACGGCGAATTCCCGGCCAACTTCCTCGACGTGGGCGGCGGCGCCACCACGGAAAAGGTGACCGCGGCGTTCAAGCTGATCCTGTCTGACCCGGCGGTGAAGGGCATCCTCGTCAACATCTTCGGCGGCATCATGAAGTGCGACATCATCGCCGATGGTATCGTTGCCGCGGCGAAGGAAGTGAACCTGCAGGTTCCGCTGGTCGTCCGTCTTGAAGGCACCAATGTGCAGCAGGGCAAGGACATCCTTGCAAACTCGGGTCTCCCCATCGTCCCCGCCAATGACCTTGGCGATGCCGCCCAGAAGATCGTGGCCGCCGTTCGGAAGGTTTCCTGAACCATGTCGATTCTCGTCAACAAGAACACCAAGGTCATCACCCAGGGGATGACCGGCAAGACCGGTGCCTTCCACACCCAGGCGGCGCTGGACTATGGCACGCAGATGGTCGCGGGCGTCACCCCGGGCAAGGGTGGCACCAGCCACATCGGCCTGCCGCAGTATGACACCGTTGCCGAAGCCAAGGCTGCCACCGGCGCCACCGCTTCGTGCATCTACGTTCCGCCTCCGGGCGCGGCCGACGCCATTCTGGAAGCGATCGACGCGCAGATGGAACTGATCGTCTGCATCACCGAAGGCATCCCGGTGCTGGACATGGTGCGCGTGAAGCGTGCGCTGTCGGGTTCCAAGTCGCGCCTCATCGGCCCGAACTGCCCCGGCGTTCTCACGCCGAACGAATGCAAGATCGGCATCATGCCGGGCTCCATCTTCAAGAAGGGCTCGGTCGGCGTCGTCTCGCGTTCGGGCACGCTGACGTATGAAGCGGTGTTCCAGACCTCGAACATCGGCCTTGGCCAGACCACCGCGGTCGGCATCGGCGGTGACCCGGTCAACGGCACCAACTTCATCGACGTGCTGGAACTGTTCCTGGCCGATGAAGACACCAAGTCGATCATCATGATCGGCGAAATCGGTGGCGACGCGGAAGAACAGGCCGCGCAGTTCCTGATCGACGAGGCCAAGCGTGGCCGCAAGAAGCCGATGGCCGGCTTCATCGCGGGCCGCTCGGCACCTCCGGGTCGCCGCATGGGCCACGCTGGCGCCATTGTTTCGGGCGGCAAGGGCGATGCGGAAAGCAAGATCGCCGCGATGGAAGCCGCGGGCATCCGCGTCTCGCCGTCGCCGAGCCTGCTGGGCGAAACGCTGGCCGAAGTGCTGAAGGGCTAAGCCCTTCGCGTTTTGCGAACACAAAAAGGGGCCGGAGGGGAAACCTTCCGGCCCCTTTTCTGTGGCGGGTGCGGTCACCCCTCCACGATGTGATACGGCACCAGGTCCCGCTGGCTGGGGTCCACGTCGATGGCCTTGTCGCTGGGCGGAAAGGCGCGCTGGTCGCAGCGGTCGCGGGGGCAGATGCGGCAGGATATGCCGATGCGGGTCAGCGCGTCCTCGCTTTTCAGGTTCAGCCCATCGGCATAGACGAACTCGTCCGCCAGCGCGGCCTCGCACCCCAGCGCCACGGCATAGCGGCGCGGCGGGCGGTAGTAGCTGCCCGATGGCTTCACCAGTCCCTTGGCGATGGACACATAGCGGATGCCGTCGGGCATTTCGGCCAGCTGCACGTGGATGCGGTCGGGGATCGCCACCGCTTCGTGCACCACCCACAGCGGGCAGGCGCCGCCGAAGCGGCCGAACTGCAGGCGCGTGGCCGAATGGCGCTTGGTGATGTTGCCCGCCATGTCCACCCGGCAGAAGAACACCGGAATGCCGCGCGCCTGCGGGCGTTGCAGCGTGGACAGGCGGTGGCAGCACTGTTCGAAGCTGGTGTGGAACAACAGCCGCAGCCGGTCGATATCATGGCGCAGCGTGCGCGCGGCGGTGCGGAACCGTTCGTACGGCATCAGCAGCGCGCCGGCGGCATAATTGCCCAGCCCCACGGTCAACAGGTGGCGCGCGGCCTCTGTCTGGAGCGGCGCTGCGGCCACGATCTCGGCAATCTGGCTGGAAAGCGCCAGCGCGGCCACCTGATAGGCCAGCTGGAACCGCCCGGATTCGATCGGTTGCGCCGAATCGAGCTGGATGTGGCGGGTCGCGGCGTCGAACCGGCGCATCGGCCCGCCGCTGTTCCATTCGATGGTCACGCCTTCGCGCCGCAGCCATTGCTGCATCGACCGCACACGGGGGCTGGCCTCTTCCCCCGCGATCTCGTGCGCCAGCCGTTCGGCATCCCGGTCGATGCGGTCGACATAGTTGTTCGCCAGATGGAACCAGTCGCGCACTTCCTCCCACGGCAGTCGTCCGCCGCCAAGCTCTGTGCCGCCAAGGTTCGCGCCGATGGTCTCGTCCATCATCTCCAGCCGCTGCCGGCTGCGCGCAAACAGGCCGTGCAGCGCCACGAACTGTTCGGCAAAGGCGGGGAACTGCCGTGCCAGCCGCTCCACCTGTTCGCCCGGAAGGCTGCCCGAAAGCTGCGGATCGGCCAGCGCCTGCCGCAGCGATTCCGCAAGGCCTTCGCTGTCGGCGGGGGCAAGGTCGGACCAGTCCACCGGAAAAGCTGCGCGCAAGGCGTCTGCCAGCGCGGGCGTCAGGTGGCGTTCGTCGGATTCCAGCTGCGAAAGATAGGGCGCGCTGATGCCGATGGCTTGTGCCATATCGGCCTGCCGCATCCCTCGCCTTTGTCGCAGGGTACGCAGGGCCTGCCCTGCAAAGATTCGCCGGTTCGCCATATTCCGTGGGATAGTTTGCAAAGTATGGCTTTGCAACTTTGCAGAATTACATTGGACACGCTTTCGCAGATGCGGCATCGCGCAGTCCGATTTGTCACTTCTGGGGACGGGGTATGTCCGCGAACATTGCCGAAATGGAAAAGCGCCGCGAAGCAGCGCGCATGGGTGGCGGCCAGCGCCGCATCGACGCGCAGCACGCCAAGGGCAAGCTGACCGCGCGCGAACGGCTCGACGTGCTGCTGGATGAAGGCAGCTTCGAGGAAGTGGACGCCTACGTCGAACACAACTGCGTCGATTTCGGTATGCCCGAAACGACCATCCCGGGCGACGGCGTCGTGACCGGCAGCGGCACCATCAACGGCCGCCTCGTGTTCGTGTTCAGCCAGGACTTCACCGTGTTCGGCGGGGCCGTTTCCGAACGCCACGCGATGAAGATCTGCAAGATCATGGACATGGCGCTGAAGGTCGGCGCCCCGGTGATCGGGCTCAACGATTCGGGCGGTGCGCGCATCCAGGAAGGCGTCGCTTCGCTGGGCGGCTATGCCGAAATCTTCCAGCGCAACGTCAACGCCTCGGGCGTCGTCCCGCAGCTTTCGCTGATCATGGGCCCCTGTGCCGGTGGCGCGGTGTACAGCCCCGCGATGACCGACTTCATCTTCATGGTGAAGGACAGCTCGTACATGTTCGTGACCGGCCCCGACGTGGTCAAGACGGTGACGAACGAGATCGTCACGCAGGAAGAGCTGGGCGGCGCGGTGACGCACACCACCAAGACTTCGGTGGCCGACCTCGCCTGTGAAAACGACATCGAAACGCTGCTGCTGGCGCGCGAATTCTTCGATTACCTGCCGCTGTCGAACAAGGCTGGCGTGCCCGAACGGCCCAGCAGCGACGCGTGGGATCGCCTTGAAAGCAGCCTCGATACGCTGATCCCGGCCTCCGCCACACAGCCGTATGACATGCACGAAGTCATCCGCAAGACGATGGACGAGGGCGAGTTCTTCGAAATCCAGCCCAAGCATGCGGGCAACATCCTCTGCGGTTTCGGCCGCGTGGAGGGCAAGACCGTGGGTGTCGTCGCCAACCAGCCGATGGTGCTGGCGGGTGTGCTCGACATCAACAGCTCCAAGAAGGCGGCGCGCTTCGTGCGCTTCTGCGATGCGTTCGAAATCCCCATCGTCACCTTCGTCGACGTGCCGGGCTTCCTTCCGGGCACCGCGCAGGAGCATAACGGCATCATCAAGCACGGCGCCAAGCTGCTGTTCGCCTATGCCGAAGCCACCGTGCCCAAGATCACCGTGATCACCCGCAAGGCCTATGGCGGCGCGTATGACGTCATGGCCTCCAAGCACCTGCGCGGCGATCTCAACTATGCCTGGCCGACTGCCGAAATCGCGGTGATGGGTGCCAAGGGCGCGGTCGAGATCATCTTCCGCGGCCTTTCGACGGAGGAACAGGCGGTCAAGACCAAGGAATACGAAGACCGCTTCGCCAACCCGTTCGTGGCGGCGAGCAAGGGCTTCATCGACGAGGTGATCTACCCCCACTCGACCCGCAAGCGGATCGCGCTGGGCCTGCGCAAGCTGCGCAACAAGAGCCTCGAGAACCCCTGGAAAAAGCACGACAACATCCCGCTGTAAGGGCGGGTGCCCTCTCGCTTGCGCGAGGGGACGGCAGGCAGGCTCGGGCTTACATCACCGCCCGAGCTTCCAGCCCCTGAAGGACCAGACATG
>JBDLVU010000036.1:0-22753 GCA_039804665.1 Pseudomonadota bacterium
ACCATATCGGTCACGATCACGGTGGCGCCAGCCTTGGCCGGTTCAGCCTTGGCCTCTTCCTTGACCTCAGCAGTCTCTTCCTTGCCCAGCAGACCGCCAGCGGACGCTCCGAGCAGTCCGCCTGAAGACTCCTTGAGCAGCCCTCCGAAGGTCATCCGGTCCAGCAGCCGCAAGGTCCCGCCCGCGGCCTGCTTTTCCTCGGCCAGCCGGTCCAGCTCTGCCCGGCTCTTGCGCTCGGACGCGGTCTTCAACTGGCCGCAGGCGGCATCGATGTCGCGCCCGCGCGGCGTGCGCACCGGCGCGGAAATCCCCGCATCGAATACGATCTCGGCAAAGCGCTTGATCCGCTCGGGCGTGGAGCATTCATAGGGCGCGCCCGGCCACGGGTTGAACGGGATCAGGTTCACCTTCGCCGGCAACCGGTAATGCTTGATCAGGCGGATCAGCTCGCGCGCGTCGTCGTCGCTGTCGTTCTTGTCCTTCAGCATCACGTATTCAAAGGTGATGCGCCGTGCGTTGCTGGCCCCCGGATAATCGGCGCAGGCCTGCAACAGCTGTTCCAGCCCGAACTTGCGGTTGATCGGCACGATCTCGTCGCGCACGTCCTTGGTCACCGCGTGGAGCGAAACCGCCAGGTTCACGCCGATTTCCTCGCCCGCGCGGGCCATCATCGGCACCACGCCGCTGGTGGACAGCGTGATGCGCCGCTTCGACAGGGCAAGGCCATCGCCATCCATCACGATCTTCAACGCATCGCGCACGTTGTCGAAGTTATACAGCGGCTCGCCCATGCCCATCATCACGATGTTGGTCAGCAGGCGGCCGTCGCTGGTATAGCTGCTGGCGGCTTCCGCATCGTCGTCGTCGAAGTCCAGCCCGGCCATATTTCCGGCGCCCTTGGGCCATTCGCCCAGCGCATCGCGCGCCAGCATTACCTGGCCGACGATTTCGCCCGGGGTCAGGTTGCGCACCAGCCGCATCGTTCCGGTGTGGCAGAACCGGCAGTTCAGCGTGCAGCCCACCTGGCTGGAAACGCACAGCGTGCCCCGGTCGGCGTCCGGAATGAACACCATTTCAAAGTCCTGCGCGTCGGGCGTGCGCAGCAGCCACTTGCGCGTGCCGTCGTTGGAAACCTGCGCCTCCACCACTTCGGGCCGCCCGACCACAAAGCGTTCGGCCAGCCACGGGCGCATCGTCTTGGCGATGTCGGTCATCGCCTCGAACTCGGTCACGCCGCGATGGTACAGCCAGTGGAACACCTGCTTTGCGCGCAGCTTGGCGGCCTTGGCATCCAGCCCTGCGGTTTCGAACAGTTCGGCGATGCGCTTGCGCGGCAGGCCGATCAGGTCGATCCGGCCGTCCGGCCGCGCCGTCACCCCGTCCACCACGCCCTCGCGCGGGACGGGCACGGGGTCGATGTGCCCCGGGATCGGCATGTCCACGGGCAGCGATGCGCCTCCGACAACGGAAGCGGGGGCAGGGGAGTCGGTGTTCAGGGGATCGGTCATGGTGCCGCCATATAGGAATTTTTGCGGAAATCGCCAGCGTTGCGGCGATCGGACGGCGATCAGGTGCGCAGCCAGCCGGTGATCGACAGGCGGGGCGTGCCCGCAAAGGGTGCCACGTACGACACCGAATGCATCTGCGGCACGCGCAACAGGTGCAGCGCGTTGAAGCGCGGACGCAGCGCGTGGCCCACATCGCCGTTCGCTTCGTGAAATTGCAACAGCCCGCCCCATTCGGTGCGCCAGTCGGGCGTCAGCGACAGGATATAGGCCGCCACCCGGTTCTTGCCGGCCACGTTGTCGTCGTGCGCGGTCAGAAAGTGCCCCGGCAGATAGCGCGTTGCCTGCCCATCGACCATGCGGATCGCATCCACCCCTGTCAGGGTGCGGAACACGCGCAGCCATGGCTCGCTGTTGAGCGCATCGAGCAGCGCGTCCACCGGCAGTCCGCGCGCCTTTCGTTCGGCTGCGTCTTCCGACACGCGCAGGCTGTCATACAGGTATTGGAAGCCGTGCCGGGCCTGCGCGTGCACCGCCTCTACCAGCGCGGCGTGGCGGTCGGGCCCCAGATCCGCGAGCGCCGCGCGATCGAGGTCCCATACTTTGTCCCCCTGGTTCAGAATCCGCTTCCATGGCGCGGCATCGTCCAAAGACCGGGCAAGGTCCCTTGCCGCCGATGCGGGCAGCACGGGTTCCAACCGCGCGCGGCCCGTCGTGGCCAGTTCGCGTGCCCCTTGGGCCAGCGCCAACGCGGTCATCTCAGGGGCAAAGTTGATGTTCGGCACGGCGTGTTTCTCCCGTCGGTTTATCGTTTAGCGGGCCTCGCGCTCAGGTTCCACCCGCCCGTCGTGATCAGGTGTCGCCCGGTCCGAATTTGCATGTATCTCAAAAGACACACCTTTTCGTTGTCTCAGGTTCAGGAAACCGGCGGCTTCCCCACTCATTCCCTGCAACGACTGCCAGCCCGGGTCGCGATCCCCAAAAAAGGTCGGGCTGGCAGCGCGATAAGGAAATGGAGTATCAGCATGAACAAGATCATCGTCGCACTGGCCGCCGCGAGCGCGCTGGCCGGAGCCGCCCCCGCCTTCGCGCAGGACGCGACCGCCACACCGGACGATTCCGCTGTCTCGCCCGCCCGCAACTTCAGCGGGCTCAGCGTCAACACGGTGATCGGCTATGATCATCTGCGGTCGGGCAGCACCAAGGACATCGATACCAGCGCCAACATCAAGCAGTCGATCAACGGCGTCGTATTCGGCGGAGGCATCGGCTTCGACGTGCCGCTGGGCGATCGCCTGACTCTGGGCGCGGAAGGCGAGGCCACCACCAGTTCGGCTTCGTGGGACAACAACAACGGCGTGCCGAACACCTTCAACCTCGGCCACGTGAAGGTGAACCGCGATCTTTACGCCGGTGCCCGCCTTGGCTTTGCCATGTCGCCGCGCACGTTGCTTTATGTGAAGGGCGGCTACACCAACGCGCGCTTCGATCTGGAAGGCAGCGGCGGCGGCACGGTCGCCAACCAGCGTCTGGATACCGACGGCTGGCGCGCGGGCGCTGGTATCGAGCAGAAGCTGGGCAACCACGGGTTCGGCCGTCTCGAATACCGCTATTCGCAGTACAAGAAGGGCGAATTCGATTTCAACGGCAGCACGCCCGACAGCAGCCGCTTCACGCTCGATACCGATCGTCATCAGGTCGTCGCCAGCGTCGGCGTCCGTTTCTGATCCTCTGAATCCAAAGGACAAACCATCATGAAGACCACCACGACCCTCATCGCGGGCGCGCTTGCGCTCGCCGTTTCCGCTCCGGCGTTCGCGCAGGAAGGCACCCCGGCTTCGGGCTTTGCCGGCCCGCGTGTCGAAGCGATCATCGGCTATGACCACAACCGGTCGGGCAGCACCAAGGACATCGATACCAGCGCCAACATCAAGCAGTCGATCGACGGTCTGATGTATGGTGCGGGCATCGGTTATGACGTTGCCGCCGGCAACAACCTGACGCTGGGCGCAGAGGCGGAACTGACCGGCAGCACCGCCAAATGGGACAACAACAACGGCGTGCCCAACACCTTCAACCTCGGCCGGGTGAAGGCCAGCCGCGATATCTACGTCGGCGCCCGCGCGGGGTATGCCGTCTCGCCCTCCACGCTGGTCTACCTCAAGGGGGGCTACACCAACGCGCGCTTCAATCTGGAAGGCACCGATGGCACCACCAACCTGAACCAGCGGCTGGATACCGACGGCTGGCGCATCGGCGCGGGCGTTGAGCAGAAGCTGGGCGAGAACATGTATGCCAAGGTCGAGTATCGCTACTCGAAGTACGGCAAAGCCGAATACGACTATAACGGCAGCACGCCCGACAGCAGCCGCTTCTCCATCGACACCGATCGCCATCAGGTCGTCGTCGGCGTGGGTATGCGCTTCTGATGCAAAGCGTGGGGCTGGCGTTCGCCGGCCCCATTTTTGCCGCAACTGTAATGATTTGTCGCTTGCGCGCAGCTCCCGAAGGACCCCGCAGTCGCCCTCGTTAGGGCAGGCAGCAGGGGTACTTGGAATGGAGTTTCGCGATGAAGAAGATCTGCACCGTGCTGGCCACCGGCGCCGCGCTGGCGGGCGCCCCGCGCGCGTTTGCGCAAGAAGATGCGCCGGCGCTGGCGTTTCAGGGGCCGCGCGTGGAAGTCCTGCTGGGCTATGACCATGCCACCGGCACCAGCACCAAGGACATCGACACCAGCGCCAACTTCAACGCCGATGGCAGCGGGCTGCTGTTCGGTGGCGGGGTGGGGTATGACGCGGCGCTGAGCAACCGCGTGACGCTGGGCGCCGAAGCCGAAGTGACCGGCAGCACCGCCAAGTGGACCGCTTCGGCCACGCCCGACACCTTCAACCTTACGCGTCTGCGCGCCGGCCGCGATCTCTATGTCGGCACGCGGGTGGGTTATGCGCTGTCGGACGCGACGCTGCTTTATCTGAAGGCGGGCTATACCAACGCGCGCTATGACCTGACCGGGTCCTATCCCACCGCCACGCTGACCCAGTCGAAGGACCTCGATGGCTGGCGGCTGGGCGCGGGTGTGGAGGAGAAGCTCTCCAAAAATACCTTCGCCAAGCTGGAGTACCGCTATTCGAAGTACGGCTCGTCCGACTACAGCTATGGCGGCAGCACGCCGGATGCCAGCACGTTCAACCTTGGCGCGGATCGGCACCAGGTGGCCGCCAGCTTCGGCGTGCGGTTCTGAAACGGGAAGGGCCGCCGCGCGGTGGCGGCCCTATCCTTCGGCCCTATCCTCCGGCGCAACCGAGCGCGGCGGCATCCATGGCCGAGGCCGCGCCGGCGAGGCGGTAATAATCCTTGAAAACCAGCCCATTGGCCGCGCGCGCCGTCACCGTCAGGTCCGTGGCGGAGCGCATCGCGGCAACGATGGCGGCGTCCATCCGGCCATCTTGCGACCAGGCATCGGCTTGCCCGGGCACCAGCGCGAACTTCTGCCCGGCGATGGACAGGCTGGCCGGCCCGCCCGGCGCCAGCCGGCGCGACAGGCGCACGTGGACTTCGCCGCGCGTGCCCCGGCGTGGCCATGTGCCCACAGTCAGGTACGGCTGGAAATCGTTGCGCCGCCCCGGCATCGCGGTGGCCATGGCGATGGCGTAGCAGCGCGGCACGCCCATATCGCGAAAGGCGCCCCACGCGTTCCAGATGCCCAGGCTGTCGCGCGCCAAGGCCGGCGCGGGCAGCAGTAGCAGGCCGGACAGCAGGAGCGCGGCCTTCCTCATTCGCCGATCATGTCCAGATAGGCGACCACGTCGTTGTCGGTGGCAAGGAACAGGCCTTCCTGCACGTCTTCCGGCTGCTGCGCGGCGAGGGCCAGCGCCTCTGTCAGCGGGCCATAGAACAGCGTTTCGGCCGCGCCGCCGTCGGGCCCGTCGCTCAGGTGGTAAAGCCGCACGGTGGCGTCGTCATAGGTCGTGCGCATCGGGTTCCCTTTTTGCGCCGTCGATCTGCCGGTCCGCGCGCGCGGCGTCCAGCGCCTCGCGCTGCTTGTCGCCCTTGGTGCGGCCATGCCTTGCGCGGTTGGCGGCGGCCTGTACCTGCGCCTCTGTGCGGGCCTTGGCCTTGCGCGCCTGCCGCAGGTTGACGATCTCGGCCATCATGCGTGCTCCGTGCCGCGTGCCGAGCCGAACAGCACCTGTTCCTGCCCGTTTTCCACCAGCGCGATCGACCCTTGCACCAGCGATGGCGCAATTGGCGCGCCGTGTTCGGGGTGGACGGGATAGCCCGCCATCAGACCGCGCAGGACCCGGCTGGAAATGCCGTGCATGATGACAAGGTGATCGCCGCCCGCATCGCCCAGCAGCTCGATCCACCGCGTCAGGCGCGCGGCAATCGCGGGGTAGTCCTCGCCATCGGGCGCGGGGCGCAGCAGGTGGTCGGCCAGCGTGATCGGGCCGTGTTCTGCCTCCACCGCATCGTAGGAGCGCAGGCACCACGATCCCATGTCGATCTCTTTCAGGTCCATGCTGCGCTGTGCCTCGAACCAGTCGAGCCCCAGTTCCTCGGCCACCAGCGCGGCGGTTTGCAGCGCGCGGCCGGTGTCGGAGACGTGGAGGGTGACGCGCGGCCTTTCGCCCAGCGTGCCCCGCAAGGCCCGCCCCATCGCCACGGCTTGTTCGAACCCCAGCCGGGTCAGCGGGGTGTGAATGTGGTTCGCCTGAAGCGTGCGCGTGGCGTTATAGACCGTCTCGCCGTGGCGCATGATGAAGAAGCGGCTCATGCCGCGCCTGTTAGCGCGCCACCACGGGGAGCGCCAGCGGGGCGAAGTTGACGAAGTTGACACGGTCCTGAGAGGAAAACTCCGAGGCCTTTCGCATCAGGCCGGGATAGCCTGAAACGCCCGGAAATGGGGAGGAACGAGGGGGTGCACGAAGTCATCCGCGCACGGTGGCAAAACCGGGCCGTGTAGGACAGCGGTTTGTCAGGTCCCCGGGCGGCGCTGCCACAGGACGAGCGGCTGGCCGAGGATCAGCACCTTTGCGCGGGCCACATAGTGCGCGTCGATATCGGCCATCACCATCGGCGCGGCGGGCGCGATCTGGTGGCTGGGGTAGGCGGGTTCGGTGACGATGAAATCGGGACGGAGGGCAAGGCGGCTGGCGACGAGCTGCATCTGGTTGACGCCGATGGAGCCGGATTCGAACCCGCTGGAATGGTGCGAGGGGAAGGGGTAGCGTCCGCCGTCAAGGCCGGTCGCCTCATACAGCGCGGCAGGGCCGGAAAAGACATAGAGCCGCGCCTGCGGCCCGCCGCTGCGCACCACCTGTACCATCTGGTCGAAGGCGCGGACATCGGCGGCGGCATCCACGATCCGCGTGGGCAGTTGCGCCACCACGAGGAACGCAGCCACCATCAGCACCGCGCCCAGCCGGCCCGAACCGCCGCGCAGGTCGATGAACGGCACCGCCAGCAGCACCGCCCATGGCACGAAGAAGGCATAGTAATAGGCCATGACGTTGCCGGTGGCATAGATCGAGGCGAGCGCCCCGGCGGCGAACAGCGCCACGGTGGCATAGTCACGCGCCGGATAGCTGCGGCCCGAGCGGAAGAAGGCCCAGATGCCCGTGACCGTCGCCAGCACCAGCGGCCCGATGACATCGAGCGTCTTGGCGTGAAAGCGGCCGACCATCTGCGGCCGTTCGAAGATCGAGATGAAATTGGCGTAGACGAACGCGTCCCAGTGGCCGAGCGCGGCATATGTGCCGGCGACGGCCAGCGTGGGGGCAAGCCCGAGCAGCGCGAACAGCACAGCCTCTGCCGCAAGGCGGCCGGGCGAGCGATGCACGTTCCAGCGCTGCCACAGCGCCACCGCGCCGCACAGCGCACAGAACGGGGCGACCGAATACTTGATCTGGATGGCGAGGCCGCCCAGCGCCATGGCGAGGCACAGCGAACGCAGCGATCCCTTGCGCGTCAGCAGCAGCCACGCCATCGCCAGCGCGGGTGCGGCGAAGAACAGCTCGCTCTGCCCCCCGATGCAGCCATAGATGCCCATGCCGACGATGGTCAGCAGCGCGGCGACCAGACCGGTGGCGCGATCCGCCAGCCGCTCCGCGATGCGGAAAACGAACCACGCATCGCAACAGACGAACAGGTTGGCGACGAAAAGATACGCGACGGGCTTTGCGCCAAGCACGGCGTGCGCGGCGGCATAGATCAGGAACAGGCCGATGGGCTTGCGATCCCACACGTCGACATAGGGCAGCTTGCCAGCCAGAATGTCGTGCCCCACCAGCGAATAGAACTGGTCGTCGTATTCCGGCACCGGATTGTTGAACCACCACGCGCGCAGCAGCAGCGACAGCGCGAAGATGGCGAGAAACGCGGCCCCATTGCCAAGCGGAAAGGCCCTTGCGCCCGAACGGCTGGCAACAGGACCGGCGGTGGCAAGCATCGGCACGTCATTCCCCCTTCGGCCCCCGACGGGGCGCGATAGGGAGCGTTACGGGAAAAACCTTGCCGAACCGTTAGGTATAGTCGCCGCGCCGGTCAGTGCGGTTTGCGGCGCGGGGGTTTGGGGGCGGGCTTCGGTTTGGCGGCCGGTTTGGGCTGCGGCCACGCTGCCTTGATCGCGGCCTGCACGGCAAGGCGGGCGGGGGCATCGCGCGTTTGGGGATGGCCGGTGAGATAATCCGTCACGACCACCCGGACCGCGCCGCCTGACACATCATCGGGCGCACGGAATGGCGCGTCCAGCGCGCGCGCCTGATCCAGCACGCCCATGATGTAGGACAGGCACAGGCCCCGGTCGATGGGTTTGTCCGACGTGCACACGTCCGCCAGTTGCCCGCCGGTCATCCATTCGGCGTGGGCGGGCGTTGCCGCAAGCGTGAGCAGGATGATGGCAAGTGGCGTCTTCATGGGTAGGTGATCTCCATGATTTCCCATTCCTTTTCGCCGCCGGGCAGGCTCACCACGCGCAAATCGCCCACGCGGGCACCGCGCAGGGCGCGGGCGATGGGGGCGCTCCAGCCGATCAGGCCTTTGCCGGCATCCTGTTCGTCATCGCCCACAAGCGTGAGCGTCTTGCGGGCGTCGTCCTCGTCGGCGATTTCCACAGTGGCGCCGAACAGCACCCGGGTGCGGTCTTCCTGCCGGGCGGGATCGACCACGCGCGCCGCCTTCATCCGGCGGGCGAGCCATGCGAGTTCGCGGTCGATTTCACGCATGCGCTTGCGGCCATAGAGGTAGTCGCCGTTTTCGCTGCGGTCGCCATTGCCGGCGGCCCAGCTGACGATCTCGACGATCGCGGGCCGTTCGGTGCCGAGCAGGTGATCGTACCGCGCGCGGAGGGCGGCAAGGCCGGCCGGGGTGATGGGGTTGCCGTCGGGTTTCATGGGCTGCGCGTTCTAGTGCGGGCGGGGCGCCGTGGCGAGGGGGGATGAAACCGGAACGCATCCCGGCGGTTGCCACAGGCAGCCGTGCCGCCTAGGCGCGGGGTTTATCCCATACGAGAGCGAATCCGATGTCCGACACGTTTACCCTGACCGTTACCGCCGACGAACTCGAGATCCTGTGCGATGCGCTGGAAGCGGACATGGAAGGTTATGTGGAAGCGGCCAAGGAAGCGCGCGGCAACAACGCGCGCGAGGACGTGGAAACCTTCAAGGACGCGGCGCTGAACATCCAGAAGCTGTTGACCCGGTTGCAGGACATGCTGCCGGAATAATCTGGCAGGCCCTTGCCCGACCCTCTCCCTGTCCTTGGGCAAGCTCAGGATGAGCGGGAGAGGGGGCGCATAAGAGCTTGGTCACCCTGAACCTGTTTCAGGGACCATCGTGCCTCACCCACAGAGCACCATCCGGCCGGCAACGGCTCGGTTATGGCGTCCCGTGAGGACCCTTGCCCAAGGCGGAATGGATCCTGAAACAAGTTCAGGATGACGATGGCGCCGGATGCGACGCCTTATCTTGCAAGGATGCGCGCCGCCTCAGCCCGGCTGGCGCTTGCCGAGGAAGTGGCTCATCGGGTTCGGCCCGGTGTAGGTGGCCTTGTCCGGGTTCATCGCTTCATAGACCACGGCGTTTTCCAGCACGCGCTCCACGTAGTTGCGGGTTTCCTGCAAGGGGATGCGTTCGATCCAGTCGACCCATTCCACGCTGCCCGTGCGCGGATCGCCGTTGGCGCGCAGCCACTTGTTCACGTTGCCCGCGCCCGCGTTATAGGCCGCGACGGCCAGCGGCCATGATCCGCCGTAGTAATCCAGCAGGCGCTGCGCATAGGCGCCGCCGACCTGGAGATTGAACCCGGCATCGTTGAGCAGCGCGTCCGAGGAATAGCTGAGCCCCAGCTTGCTCGCCTGTTCGTTCGCGGTGCCGGGCATCAGCTGCATCAACCCGCGCGCGCCGGCGTGGCTGATAGCGTTCTGCGAGAACTGGCTTTCCTGCCGGGTGATCGCGTGGATCATCGTCCACGCGTGGTCATACCCCGGCGGCACGGTGATCAGCGGAAAGGCGATGTGCTGGAAATCCAGATAGCCGCGCGCAGCCGCCGCTTGCCCCACGATGACGCCCAGATCGCGCCGGCCGAGCGAGCGGGCAAGGTCCGCCACCAGCAGGTGCTGGCCCTCGGTCTGTTGCTGCTCGGCGATTTCCTTGAAGAAGCGGACGCTGGTGCGCCAGTCGCTTTCGCGCGCGACTTCGCGCACGGCCTGCGTGATCGGCGCGGAGGCGAAGCGGGCGCGTTCGTCGGGCGTGGGCTGCGCGGTGGGATCGGCGGCAAAGCGCGGTACCGGGCGGCCGAGGCGTTCGAGCGCGAGCAGGCCATAGAACTGGTCGCCATAGCGGGCGGCGGCTTCGTAATAGCGTTGCGCCTCGGTGGCGCGGCCGGCGCGGGTCATGGCAAGGCCGGCCCAGTAATAGCCCTTCGCCTTGGTGCCCGGAGTGCGCGCGGCGGCACCATAGCGCCAGAACAGCGGCGCGGCGTCGCTGCCGTTGCCAAGGCTCCACAGCGCCTTCGTGCCACCCAGCCACATCAGCGAGGTGTAATCGTCGCGCAGGTCGTAATCCATCTGGCTGACGTCTTCGCCGGGATCGAAAGCGTCATCGATGCCGGCGGCGATGCGCACGGCGGATGTGCTGTCACCCGCCGCCGCCGCGCCGCGCGCGTTGAGCAGGAGTTCCTCCACCCACTTGCTGCGATCCAGCGGCTTGCGCGCCAGCAGCGGGCGGCCTGCGAGCAGGCTTTGCGCGGCGGGGCCGTTACCCTGTTTGCGCAGCTGGCGGGCGCGGATGAAGATGAAGCCGGGGTCGCTGTTCAGCGCCTGCGCCGGAAGGCCGGCCGCTGCGGCATAGGGATCGAGGCCCTGCAACGCGGCAAGGCGCGCGCCGTCGATGCCCTTGCGCGCGGGGGAAACCCACGGCAGTTCGCGCTGTGCCTGCGCGGTGGCGCTGGCCCACAGCAGCGCGTCCATGCGCGCATCGTGATCGTCGGCGGTTAAGGTGGGGCCCCAGGTGGAAAGGATCGCGGTTTCGGCCGCGTCGCTCATCGCGCCGCCGCGCCACGCGGCGCGGGCGACGGTGGCGGCCTCGCGCCGGCCGACGGCCTGCAACGCCAGCGCGTATTGCGCACGGGCGGGGTTGGTCAGCGGCGGGGTGCGGTCGAAATAGGCGACGAGTTCCGGCGGATCCGCATATTCGCGGTCCAGCGCGGCTTCGGCATAGCGGCGCAGCTTGTCCTGATCGGGAAAGCCGGGATAGCTGGTGACAAAGCCTGCATAGTCGGCAAACCCCATGCGGTTGGTGCTGGTCAGCAGCTTCCACCGGTCGATGGCCTGCGCCATCGGGCCTTGCCCTTGCGCGATCAGCTGCGCGCGCGCAGCATCCCACGCGCTGGCCTGCGCGTCGCCATCGCTGGCGTGGCAGGCAACGGAAATCGCAAGGCCGGGCAGCAAAAGCGCCACATGACCCAGTTTTCGCAACGACAATGTGATGTCCATGCTGGACATTCTGGCCAACCGCTCCTTATCAGGCGCTGAACGATACCCCGTACCGGCAATCGGACTGCCGTACAGCCCGTAATGCCGCAAGTTAAGGAACAAAGTCCATGTTTTCCGGCTCCATTCCGGCTCTGGTGACTCCTTTCCGCGATGGAGCGTTCGATGAGAAGGCGTTTCGCCGGCTGGTCGACTGGCAGATCGAAAACGGATCGTCGGCGCTGGTGCCTTGCGGGACCACGGGCGAGAACTCGACGCTGTCGAACGCCGAACACCACCGCGTGATCGAAGTCTGCGTGGAGCAGGCCGCCGGACGCGTGCCGGTGATCGCCGGCTGCGGCAGCAACGACACGATGAACGCCCTGCTGCACATGACCTTTTCCAAGAAGTGCGGGGCCAGCGCGGCGCTGTGCGTGGCGCCGTACTACAACCGGCCCAGCCAGGCGGGCCTGCTGGCGCATTTCAGCTATCTGGCCGAACACATCGACCTGCCGATCATCCTGTACAACGTGCCCGGCCGCACGGTGACCGACATCCTGCCCGAAACGGTGTGCGAACTGGCGCGCCGCTTTCCGGACCGGATCGTGGGGATCAAGGATGCGAGCGGCGACCTTTCGCGCGTGACCGACCACCGCATGGGCATCGGCACGAAGTTCTGCCAGCTTTCGGGCGACGATGAACTGGCGCTGCCGGCCAATGCGGCGGGCGCGGTGGGCTGCATTTCGGTGACGGCGAACGTCGCGCCGAAGCTGTGCGCCGAATTCCAGGCGGCCTGCGCGGCCAACGACCTCGTCCGCGCACGCGAGCTGAACGACAAGCTGTATCCGCTGCACTACGCCATGTTCGAGGACGCCTCGCCCGCCCCGCTGAAGTACGCACTGACCCGCGTGCACGACTGGATGACCGAAGAGCTGCGCCTGCCGCTGGTGCCGTGCAACGATTCGGCGCGGAAGGCGGTTGACGCCGCGCTGGTCCACGCCGGGCTGGTGTAAGAAAAAGACCCTCACCCAACCCTCTCCCTGAAGGGAGAGGGCTATTTCCCCCTCTCCCCACCGGGGAGAGGGTTGGGGTGAGGGGGCTGCGCTGCCTTTGCCACGGCGAGCGCAATCGCCTGCAACACCCCATCGGTGTTCGTCAGCACATCGTTGTTCCAGAAGCGGACGACCCGATAGCCATGCGCTTCGAGCCGCCGCGTGCGTTCGAGATCGCGCGGGTTGTCGGCGTGCTGGCCGCCGTCCAGTTCAAGGACAAGCTTTATCGGACGACAGCAAAAGTCCACGACATAGGGGCCGAGCGGAACTTGCCGGGTGAACTTGGCGCCGGCGATCTGCCGGTTGCGCAGGCGCTGCCACAGGCGCGCTTCTGCGTCGGTCTGGTTGCGGCGCAGTTTGCGGGCGATCGGGGTTAGGGCGGGCATCGGCATACCCTCACCCAACCCTCTCCCTGAAGGGAGAGGGCTTTGATGCGAGAATGGCGGGATCAGGTCATCGACCAGCCGTGGCTGGCGGTGAGAGACTGGCCGGTGAGGGCATTGGTGGGGAAGGCGGCGAAGAACAGCGCGAGTTCGGCGATGTCTTCCACGCTGGTGAATTCCCCGTCCACGGTCTGGCCCAGCATGACCTTCTTCACCACTTCGTCTTCCGAAATGCCCAGTTCCTTGGCCTGTTCGGGGATCTGCTTGTCCACCAGCGGGGTGCGGACGAAGCCGGGGCAGATCACGTTGGACCGCACGCCCTTGGTGCCGCCTTCCTTGGCGATGACGCGCGCCAGGCCCATCAGGCCGTGCTTGGCGGTGACATAGGCGCTTTTCAGCGGGCTGGCTTCCTTGGAATGGACCGAGCCCATCAGGATTACCGCGCCCGAGCCTTGCGCATACATGTGCGGCAGCACCGCCTTGCTGGTGAGGAACGCGCCGTCGAGGTGGATCGCCAGCATCTTTTTCCAGTCGGCATAGGCGAACTGCTCCACCGGATTGACGATCTGGATGCCTGCGTTGGAGACGAGCACGTCCACCGTGCCCCACGCCGCGACCACGGCGGCGACGCCGGCATTGACCTGTTCCTCGCTGGTCACGTCCATGGCCACGGCCATGGCGGCGCCGGGATGATCGGCGTTGATCGCGTCGGCGGCGGCCTGCGCGGCGTCAAGCTTCAGGTCGGCGATGGCAACCTTGCCTCCCGCGGCGGCATAGCGCTTGGCAATGGCGAGGCCGATGCCGCTGGCGGCGCCGGTGACGATCGAGACCTTGTTTTCGAGATTCATGGGTGTGGCTCCGGGAGAATGGGGTGTTTCAGGCGAGGTCCAGCGTGACGACGCCGGACGAGGGAGGCGTGCGCCGCTTCCAACGCGGGCTGGCGAACGAGCGTTCCACGTCGGCCATGCCATCGCGCCAGTGGCCTTCGACCGTCGTGCGCGAAAATTCATAGTCCTTGCACTGCGATTCGTAGTCTTCGGACCGGTTGATCAGGTGCAGGATGGTGACCGGCCCTTCGCACGAATGCGCGGTGAGCGCCGCCAGATCGGGATCGGCGGCGAATTCGGCGGGCAGGCGCGCGGCAAGCCGGACCGCAGCGGCCTGCAAGCCTTCGATCCGTTTCTGCATGTCGGTGTTCATGCGGGTGCGACTGGAAAAACGGATGTCCTTTTCGCGCTGGGCGGCGTCGGCAAGGCTGCGCGGCATCGCGCCGCGCGCGCTGAACAGGTCCACCTGGAATACCAGCAGCGGCCGGTCGCCCACTTCGGCGGCGCGTTCGTCCAGCACCCATTGCAGCGGGGTGTTGGAAACGAGGCCGCCATCCCAATACGGTTCGCCATCGACCATCACCGGCGGAAAACCCGGCGGCAGCGCGCCGCTGGCCATCACGTGCTCCGGCCCGATCCAGCGGTCGCGGTTGTCGAAATAGACGAAGTTGCCGCTCAGCACGTTGACCGCGCCCACGCTGAAGCGGATCGGGCCGGTGTTGAGCAGGTCCCAGTCGACCAGTTCCATCAGCGTTTCGCGCAAGGGCGCCGTGTCATAGATGCTGATGGCTTCCGGCGAGCCGGGCAGCGCCGTCCACGGCGGGGCAAGGCGCGGGGTGAAGAAGCCCGGAATGCCGGTGAGCGCGACGGTGCCGGCCGAAATCTCGTTAAACAGGCGTCGCCCCCAGCCATCGGCGAAAGGCGATGGGAACGGCACGCGCGACGAGGCGCGCTCCCAGAACGTGCGCAGCGCGGCCACGCGCTTTTCAGGGGGATTGCCCGCAATCAGCGCGGCGTTGACGGCGCCGATGGAAATGCCGGCGATCCACGTGGGTTCGTGCCCGCTGGTGGCCAGCGCCTCGAACACCCCGGCCTGATAGGCACCCAGCGCGCCGCCGCCCTGAAGCACCAGAACGCCGCACTCTCCTGTCGTCGGGTCGGCCATGAGTCCTCCGCAGCGAATCGTGGCCTTTTGTGCACTGCAGCGAGGAAAGCGCAAGCGGCGCCTGATGAATCTTCGTCCACATCGCATTCGTCGGTCGCGCGCCTTTCCTTTCGCGCCGCGCGCGCCTACATGGCGCAGACCATGGCCCGTCCCACTCCCGTTGCCTTCGACAAGAAGAAGATCGTCGCCGAAAACCGCCGTGCGCGCTTCGAGTATTATATCGAGGACGTGTACGAGGCGGGGATTGCGCTGACCGGCACCGAGGTGAAGTCCTTGCGCTTTGGCGAAGGCTCGATCGCCGAATCCTATGCCGAGGTGAAGAACGGCGAGGTGTGGCTGGTCAATTCCAACGTGCCCGAATTCAGCCACGGCAACCGCTTCAACCACGTGCCCAAGCGCCCGCGCAAGCTGCTGCTGAAGGAGCGCGAGATCGCCAAGTTCCACGGCGCGGTGGAACGCAAGGGCATGACGCTGGTGCCGCTGTCGATCTATTTCAACGGGCGCGGCCGGGCCAAGGTGGAACTTGCGCTGGCCAAGGGCAAGAACGCCGCCGACAAGCGCGCCACGATGAAGGAGCGCGACTGGAAGCGCGACAAGGCCCGCATCATGCGCGAGCACGGCAAGGATTCCTGATGCCCGGGGGCCGGTAGCGGGCCCGCCTTCACGCAGCGGAAAGTATCCCCGCGCTAATCCCGATCAATCGTCCCATGGCGGGACGCGAGGGAACAGGCTAGTCCTGCAGGCCGGATGCACACGAGAATCGCCAGGTGGGCGCAGGCGAACATGCCGACGCGCGAACAGATGGAGCGCAGCCGCTTTGCCCGGCCGCTGGCCGCGCGCGCGGAACTGTGGCGCTTTACCCGCCGGTCGGTGCCGCGCGGGGTGGCGGTGGGGCTGTTCATCGGCATCTTTGCCATGATCCCGGGGGTGCAGATCGTCGGTGCCGCGCTGATGTGCGTGCCGGTGCGCGGCAATATCCCGCTGGCGGCGCTGATGACCTTCGTGTCGATCCCGCCGACCACGCTGTTCGTGTTCCTGCCGGGCGCGATCTGGGTGGGCAACCGCTTTGGCTTTCATGCCGATATCTCCACCGTTTCGCACCTGATGGCGCGCGGCGCCGGGGTGGGCGAATGGCTGGCGTGGCTGGGCACCGATGCGGCGCCTTCGCTGCTGGTGGGGCTGGGGGTGATCTCGCTGGCTACGGCGGTGCTGGGCTATGGCCTGTCCGCCGTCGGCTGGCGCTGGTGGACCGCGCGCAAGCGGCGGGTGCGGCTGGCGCAGGCGCAGGCGCGCGATTTTCCCGAATGAGGACCTTGGCCGGAATGAGGGAAAAGGCATGAACGCGACCGCGGCCGAGGCGCCGCCCCGGGCAAGGCCGCTGGGCGAAATCGCGCTGGTCCTGCTGGCGGTGCTGGGCAGCGCGGCCGCGTTGTGGCTGCTTTCGGGTCAGCCCTTGCTGGGCGCGGCGTTCCTGGGCGGGGTGATCGTGGTGGCGGGCCTCGTGCGGCTGGGGCTGGCGTTGCGGCCGGAAGCCGAAGCGCCCGAATTCGCCGCGCCCGACTGGTCGGTGACGCACGCCGCGATCGAGCGCGATGCCGCCGCCGTGGCGATTACCGACCGTGCTGGCCGGCTGGTCTGCGCCAATGCGCGCTTTGCCGAATGGTTCGGCCTGTCCGCCCCGCCGCGCCTGCCGCTGGACGGCGAAGGATCGACTGCGGCTGATGTGGCCGCGCGCGCCGCGTGGCGCGATGGCGCGGCGCAGGTGCCGTCGGTGTACGCCGTATCCGGC
Organism: Pseudomonadota bacterium; assembly: GCA_039804665.1. Taxonomy (GTDB): domain Bacteria; phylum Pseudomonadota; class Alphaproteobacteria; order Sphingomonadales; family Sphingomonadaceae; genus Novosphingobium. The sequence goes on from JBDLVU010000036.1 coordinate 16,689, forward strand.
GGGGAATACGCGTTGGGCGTGGAGCGTGTCGGGCGGGGCGAGGATCATCTCGTCTGGCGGCTGACGCCGGTGGCGCGCCATGATCTGGTGGCCGACGTGGTGACCCATGTCACCGGAAAGCTGGGCCGGGCGCTGGGGCGCGAAGGCATCCAGACCGCCGTGGTCGCGCCCGACGGGCAGGTGCTGGGCGCCAACCGCGCCTTTGCCGTTCGCGCGGCGGGCGACGAGAACGCGCCGATCGCGGGCACCGATTTCGTCGACTATTTCCGATCGGACGAACAGGACCGGGTCCACTTCGCGCGCGAAGGGACCAAGGGCGTGCCGGTGCGGCTGATCCATGTGCCCGTGGCCGATCCGGATCGGGCGGGCAGTACCGATCCGGCGCAGGTCGCTTCGCTGTTCCTGCTGGTGGAAAACCCTGCGGTGCTGAGCGAAACGCGCGCCGGGCTGCCGCAGATCGAGGCGCTGCTTTCACGCCTGCCGCTGGGCCTCGCGATGACCGACCGCGACGGGCGCTTCCTGTTTGCCAACCCGGCGTTCCTGCGCGCGGCGGGGCACGACGATCCGCACGCGCCGCCGCCGTACCCGTCGGACCTTGTGATCCGCGAGGACAAGGGCGCGCTGGCCGATGCGGTGCGCCGCTATGCGCAGGGTGCGCCGACGGCGGGCGACGTGGCGGTGCGGCTGCGCAGCGCCCCGGACGAGCCGGTGTCGCTGAGCCTTGCCGGGGTGCGGGGCCTGGGCGAAGGCGCGGTGCTGCTGAGCCTGAAGGATTCGTCGGAGGAGACCCGGCTCAAGCGCGAGATCGCGCAGGCGACCAAGATGCAGGCGGTGGGCCAGCTTGCCGGCGGCGTGGCGCACGATTTCAACAACGTGCTGACCGCGATCATCGGCTATTGCGACCTCATGCTGATGCGTCACACGCCGGGCGACAGCGATTATGACGACATCCAGCAGATCAAGGCCAATTCCAACCGCGCCGCCAGCCTGACGCGCCAGTTGCTGGCGTTCTCGCGCCAGCAGACGCTGCGCCCCGAAGTGCTGCAACTGCCCGATGTCGTGGCCGAGGTTTCCACGCTGCTGAAGCGCCTGATCGGTGAGAAGATCACGCTGGAAGTGACGCACGACCGCGAACTGGGGGCGGTGCGCGCGGACCCGGTGCAGCTGGAACAGGTGCTGCTGAACCTGGCGGTCAACGCGCGCGATGCGATGGCGGGCAGCAAGGTGCCGGGCGTGCTGCGCCTGATCACCCGCCGCGTCACCGCCGCCGACGTGCGTGCGATGAAAAGTGAAATCCTGCCCATCGGCGATTACACCGCGCTGATCGTGGAGGATACCGGCCATGGCATCAAGCCCAGTCAGATCGGCAAGATCTTCGAGCCGTTCTTCACCACCAAGGAAAAGGGCAAGGGCACCGGACTTGGCCTGTCCACCGTCTATGGCATCGTCAAGCAATCGGGCGGGTTCGTCTTTGCCGAAAGCGAGGTGGGCAAGGGCACGCGCTTCATCATCTACCTGCCGGTGCACGTGCCCGATGCGGCCGACCTTGCCGAAGCCGCCGCTGCGGCAAAGCCCAAGAAGGAAGCCCCGCGCGAATGGACCGGCGGGGGGCGCGTGCTGTTGGTGGAGGACGAGGACACCGTGCGCGCGGTGGCCGAACGCGCGCTGGCGCGGCAAGGCTATGAAGTGACGACCGCCGCCGATGGCGAGGACGGGCTGGAAGCGCTGGGCCGCGTGCTGGGCGCAGGCGGAGACTTCGACCTTGTGGTGTCCGACGTGGTCATGCCCAGCATGGACGGCCCCGCGATGGCGCGCGAAATACGCCGGTTGAAGCCGCACCTGCCAGTCCTGTTCATGTCGGGCTATGCCGAGGAACAGCTGCGCCGCGACATCGACATTCCCAACATGTACTTCCTCGCCAAGCCGTTCAGCGTGGCGCAGATCGTGGCGGCGGTGGAAGAAGTGCTGCGCGCGCGCTGAAGGCGGTTCAGGCCGCCTGCGCCGCAAGGCTCCGCGCGGCAAGCGCGGGCAGATCCAGCACCGTGCAGGCGCGGTTGTCGTTCAGGCGGATGGTTTCGCCGGGCAGGCCTGCGGGTGCATCGGCGGCGCCGTTGCCCACTTTCTGCGCGGAGACGCGTTCCACCGAACACAGGCGGCTGACGCGGAAGCCTGCGCGCCGCACCCGGCCCTCGCTCTCCTCGCGCGTCACCACCACAAAGGCGCTTTCGCCCGCCGCGCCGCCATGCAACGCGCGGCGCAGGTCGATCAGCGGAACCGCTTCGCCGCGATGGCCGAACAGGCCTTCCACCCCGCAGCTGCCGTCGGGCAGGGCGATCACATCGTCCACCCCGGGCAGGATTGCCTCGACCTTGTCCAGCGGCACGGCATAGGCCGCCTCGCCCAGCGTGAAGACCAGGAACGGACGGCGTTCGGCCACGGCCCCGCGCACCGGGCCGGCCGCCGTGGCGGTGGCCGAGGCCTGTGCTGCATCGACCGCGCGCTGCTCCACCGCGCCCAGCAGCACAAGGCGCGGGTCTTCGACCAGCCGCGTTTCGTCCAGCAGCAGGCACGCCCGGCCATCCTGCGCGGTGGCTTGCACCATGCCGCGCGCCAGCGTCGATCCGGGCACGCCGGCGTGCTGCAACGACAGCACCTGTTCGGGCCGCAGCCGGGCAATGTCGTCCACCGTATCGATCAACAGCGCCACAAGGCCGTGCCCGGCGCGCGTGCCATCGGCCGCGATCCGATCGCCTGCGCGCACCACCACCGCCGCGCCCGACCGGCGCCCGGGGCTGAGCGTGCCGTTGCCGAGCAGCGCCAGCGTGTCGATCACGGGGATTTCCGCGCCCTTGTAGCGCAGCATGGCGATCCACAGCGGATCGTCGACGGGGGCAGGGGGCATGTCCTGCCACGGCAGGCTGGCATCCACGCACCCGGCGGGCAACGCGCAGCGCAGATCGCCCACGGTAAAGATCAGGCTGGGTTCCAGCAGCGCCCGTCGCCCTTCGCGGCCGGCGGTGCGATCGTCCACCATCGGCAAGCCGGGCAGCGCGCCCAGCGCCGCCGGATCGATCACCACCCCACGCCGCCCGTCAAGGCTGAAGCTGGCGGTGAACAGGGCACTGTCCGCCGCCATTCCGGCCAGCGAAAGCGGCCCGAGAACGTCTTCGCCCAGCGCGCTGACGCCGTCGATCGCCTCGGCCAGCATGCCGAACACGCAAGTGCCGGCGCGCACGATCACCACGATCTGCGCCTCGCCGGCGTCCACTGCGGCGCCGGCGCCCAGCGTGGCGGCAAGGTCCATCACCGGGATCACCTGTCCGCGCAGTTCCATTGCCCCGGCCACATCGGCGCGCGTGGCGGGAAAGGGATCAAGCGCTGCCGGGCGGGGCACCACTTCGCGGATCGCGCCCACGGGAAGCGCCACGCGCAGGCCCGCCAGCCGGATCAGTCCGTGCAGGTCGCGCGCCGGCTCGTCGCCGGTTTCAGCCACGGCCGTGCGTGGCCTTTACCAGCTGTTCGACAAGGCCCACCACTTCGGCCGAAACGATTTCCTGCGCCGCGGCAAGGCCGGTGATCGTCTCGATCGCGTCGCTGGTCTGGTGGACGGAACTGACGATGTGCCCGAAGGCATCGCGCGCCAGCCGCGACCGGCCAGTGCCTTCGGCCACGCGGGTGTTGGATTCGTCGATCAGGCGGGAAATGTCGCGCGCGGCGGTGGAACTGCGCTCGGCCAGCTTGCGCACTTCGCCAGCCACCACGGAAAAGCCCACGCCGTGCTCGCCCGCGCGCGCGGCCTCGATTTCGGCATTGAAGGCGAGCAGGTTGGTCTGCCCGGCGATCTCGCTGATGATGCGCACGATTTCGGCGATGGAGGCGGCGGACTTCTGGATCAGCTCGATCGATTCGATGGCCGCGCCCAGCGTGTCCTGCCCCTGTTCGGCGTTCACCTTGGTCTGCAACGACAGCGACCGCGCCTTGTCGGTCGATCCGGTGATCTGGTGGATCGATCCGGCCAGCTTGTCGGCAAGGCCGGACATCTGCTCCGAACGCTCGGTGATGGCGCGCTCCAGCATCACCTGATCGGTCACGTCGAAGGCATATTTCACGATGCGGCAGGGTTTGCACTGCAGGTCGAAGATCGGGTTGTAGGTCGCCTGAATCCAGATGTCGCGGTCGTACTTGCCCACGCGGTGGAACCGGCCGCCATGGTATTCGCCGGCGTTCAGCTTCATCCAGAAATCGCGGTATTCCTGACTGCGGATGTGGTCCGGCGCGCAGAACATCGAATGGTGCTGGCCCACGATCTCGCGCAGCGAATAGCCGACCGTGCGCAGGAAATTGTCATTGGCGCTCAAAATCTTGCCGTCCAGATCGAACTCGATCACGGCCAGACTGCGGCCAATCGCGTTGACCTTGGCCACGAATTCGTTGTTGCGCACCTTCTCGGCGGTAACGTCCACCGCGAACTTCACCACCTTCACCGGCTTGCCGTTGATGTCGAAGATCGGGTTGTAGGTGGCCTGAATCCAGACTTCGCTGCCATCCTTGGTGATGCGTTTGTATTCGCCGCTGTCGAATTCGCCCCGGCCCAGCTTTTCCCAGAACGCGCGATAATCGTCGCTTTGCGTGGTGGCGGGGTCGCAGAAGATGCGGTGGTGGCGACCGCGGATTTCCTCGGCTGAATAGCCCATTAGGTTCAGGAAATTGGCGTTGGCGTCCAACACGTTGCCGGCAAGGTCGAACTCGATCATGGCCTGCGCGCGGTCGATGGCGCGCACCTTGCCCTCGAACTCGGCATCGCTGCGGCGCTGGTCGGTGATGTCGTGGGCGAACTGCACGATGCGGCGCGGCTTGCCGTTCAGGTCCAGGATCGGGCTGTAGGTCGCGCGGATCCACACATCGCGCCCGCCGCTGGCGCGGCGGCGGAACACGCCGGAAACGAACTCGCCGCGCGTCAGCTTGTCCCAGAACGCCGAATAATCTTCGCTGGCGGCATAGACCGGATCGCACAGGTCCTTGTGGCTCAGCGCCATCATGGATTCGCCGTCATAGCCCTTCATCGTGCGGAAATGCGCATTGGCGGCCACCACGCGGCCGGAAAGGTCGAACTCGACCACGGCCTGCGACCGTTCGATCGCGTCGACCTTGCCCGTGGCGGTCAGCGCGTCGAGCCGCTGCTCGGTCACGTCCATCGCCACCTTGACGATGCGCACCGGCTGGCCCTCGTCGTCCAGCACCGGGTTGTAGCTGGCCTGAAGCCACACCTCGCGGCCGTCCTTGCGCAGCCGGCAGAATTCGCCCTGCTGGTATTGCCCTTCGCCCAGATGCTTCCAGAACTGGCGATAGGCGGCTGATGCGGCGTGCGATTTGGAACAGAACAGGCGGTGGTGCTGGCCGACGATCTCGGACTCGTCGTCATAGCCCATCACCGCCAGGAACATCGGGTTGGCGCGCAGGATCGTGCCGGAAAGGTCGAACTCGATCACCGCAAAGGCGCGCTCGATGGCCTTCAACGTGGCGCTCTTATCCGACGCCGCGATCTCTGCGGTGTCGATCCTGTCCATCTTCATCGGGGGTCGGGTCCTGTCGCTGGATTCATCATTGCGGCACGTAGCAGCCTGCGGGTTGCCATCCGGAAGCGGCGCGCAAAGGTTTACTACGTACGGTGCCATCCACCATGCCGCTGCGAGTCGCCGCCGTTGCAGATGCCTGTGGATGAAGTGCCCCGGTGCTCTGGCGCCGTCCGCGCGATCGGACGAAGGTGCGGGACCTTGCAGCCGAGCATAGGTAAATCCGCTTATAAGCTAAGTGCTTGTCGCGGTTGCATTCAATTTGGCACGAAATTTTCGTTCCCCCCTTGTTCCAGTAGAACGAAGCGGGTACATACGTCGCTGTTGACGGTTCATGTGGGCCATCTCTAGCAAGGGGGAGCAAAGCAGTGGCAGCCCAGCTCAAGCTCATTCAGGAAGGCAAAGACAAGCAGATGGACCGTCAGAAGGCGCTGGAGGCGGCGCTCGCCCAGATCGACCGTGCGTTCGGCAAGGGTTCGGTGATGAAGCTCG
>JBDLVU010000037.1:0-22192 GCA_039804665.1 Pseudomonadota bacterium
ACACCCACAATGACCGCGGCACCGGCGTCGCGGCGGCGGAACTGGGCCTCATGGCCGGCGCCGACCGCGTGGAAGGCTGCCTGTTCGGCAATGGCGAGCGTACCGGCAACTGCTGCCTGGTGACAGTTGGCCTTAACATGTACACACAGGGTGTTGATCCAGAGCTGGATTTCTCGAATATCGATGATGTCATCCAGACCGTGGAATACTGCAACCAGCTGCCCGTCCATCCCCGTCATCCCTATGGCGGCGAACTGGTGTTCACGGCCTTCTCCGGCTCGCATCAGGACGCGATCAAGAAGGGCTTCGCCGCGCAGGAAAAGCGTAACGACGAACTCTGGTCGGTGCCCTACCTGCCGATCGATCCCGCCGATCTCGGCCGCAGCTACGAAGCTGTGATCCGCGTCAATTCCCAGTCTGGCAAGGGCGGGTTCGCCTGGGTTCTGGAACAGGATCAGGGCCTCAAGCTGCCCAAGAAAATGCAGGCACACTTCAGCCGCCACGTGCAGGAACTGGCTGATGAACTGGGCCGCGAATTGCAGGCTGGCGACATCTGGAACGTCTTCCGCAAGGTCTACCGCCTCGACGTGCCGCAGCACTTCCAGCTGGTCGACTATGAAGAAGCCCGCGCACCCGACGGCACCCGCGTGTTTGCCGGCAAGATCGAGGTGGATGGCAAGGTCCAGTCGGTCAGCGGCCGTGGCAACGGCCTGATCTCCTCGGTCGTAGCCACGCTGAAGGATGGTTTCGGCATCGATATCGATGTGCGCGACTATTCCGAACATGCGCTTGCCGGCGGCAGCGATGCCCGCGCGGCGGCCTATGTCGAATGCGTTGCCGCAGACGGCCGCGTATTCTGGGGCGTCGGCATCGACGAAGACGTGGCCACGGCCAGCGTCCGTGCAATCCTGTCGGCCGCCAACGCCGCCAGCAACTGACGCAATTGTGTGGGGCGGCGCATGGCGTCGCCCCATTTCAACCGCCCGTTTAAACTGCCCCTTGCGGGCCGCTCCATGCATCCATAGGCTCTCGTTGCAGGCCCGCCAGAGGCCGCCACGAGAGGGATGCACCGATGTCGATTGAAGCGGTTTCCGAAGCCATTCTCGAACCCGACCTGCCGATTATCGATCCGCACCACCACATGTGGGATCTGCGGCCTTTGTTGGGGGCCTTCCCCTCGCCCCGCCATCCCTTCCTCGATGCGCTGGCGCTGGGCGCCTATTACACGTTCGACGCGCTCCATGCTGATACCCACAGCGGGCACAACGTGATCGGCACGGTTTATATGGAGTGCGGGGCGTTCTACCGCGCCGATGCGGCCCCCGCGTTCAAGCCCGTGGGCGAGGTCGAATTCGTCAACGGCATCGCTGCGCAGGGCGCCAGCGGCCTCTACGGCAATTTTCGCCCCTGCGCAGCCATCGTGGGCCATGCCGATCTGACGCTGGGCGATGACGCCGCCGCGGTGCTCGATGCGCTTGTTGCGGCTGGAGGCGGCCGTTTTCGCGGCATTCGCCATTACGGAGCGTGGGATGCAGACCCCGACGTGACCGGCCCGGCCTTTCACGTGCCGGCCGGCCTTTACGCCTCGGACGCTTTTCGCGCCGGCTTCCGCCATCTGGGCGAACGCAATCTTACCTTCGATGCCTGGGTGCTCGAACCGCAATTGCAGGACGTAATCGACCTTGCCAGGGCCTTCCCGGATCAGCCGATCGTGCTCGACCACTGCGGCACCCCGCTTGGCATCGCCAGCTACAAGGGCCGCCTGCCCGAACGGTTCGACACCTGGCGCAACTCCATCCACACGCTGGCGGAACTGCCGAACGTTTCGATCAAGCTGGGCGGCCTCGCCATGGCGTTCTGCATGATGCCTGACGAAGGACCTGCTGCAGGACTTGGTTCGGAAACGCTGGCCGGGCTTTGGCGCCCTTACATCGAAACTTGCATCGAAGCCTTCGGCGCCCATCGTTCCATGTTCGAAAGCAACTTCCCGGTGGACCGCTGGGGCGCAGACTACGCCACGTTGTGGAATACATTCAAACGCTTGTCGTCGGGAGTTAGCACCAAGGAGAAGCATTCCCTTTTCGCCGGCACCGCTGCGCGAACCTATGGCATCGAACACCTTCTGTCCTGACTCAATGCCCCCCTTTGACAGCCGGGCAGGCTGCGCATATGCAAGACTTAATTGATCGGTTAAATCTGGACGGAAAGACTTCGCATGGCCCTGCCCCCCTTGTTCGATTCGCTTCGCCTGCCGGTGATCGCCTCGCCGCTGTTCATCATTTCGTGTCCCGAACTGGTGATCGCGCAATGCAAGGCGGGGATCGTCGGCAGCTTTCCGTCGCTCAACGCCAGACCGATCAGCCAGCTTGACGAATGGCTGCACCAGATCACCGAGGAACTGGCCGCCTACAACCGCGCCAATCCGCAAGCCCCCGCAGCGCCATTCGCGGTCAACCAGATCGTTCACCGTACCAACAACCGGCTGGATGAAGACATGGCGCTGTGTGCCAAGTGGAAGGTGCCGCTGATGATCACCTCGCTTGGCGCGCGGGAAGACATTTATCAGGCGGCGCACGGCTGGGGCGGCATCGTGCTGCACGACGTGATCGACAATCGGTTCGCCCGCAAGGCCATCGAAAAGGGCGCGGACGGCCTGATTCCGGTTGCGGCCGGGGCCGGTGGCCATGCGGGCGCGCAAAGCCCGTTCGCGCTGATGCAGGAAATCCGCGACTGGTTCGATGGGCCCATCGCCCTGTCGGGCGCCATCGCCCACGGACGCTCCATCCTTTCCGCGCAGGCTCTCGGCGCCGATCTCGCCTACATGGGCTCCGCCTGGATCGCCACGCACGAGGCGCACGCCATCGATGCCTACAAGCAGGCCATCGTCGATGGCACCGCTGCCGACATCGTCTATTCCAACCTCTTCACCGGGGTTCACGGCAACTACCTGCGTCCCTCGATCGTCGCGGCGGGTCTCGATCCCGACAATCTGCCCGAAAGCGATCCCACCAAGATGAACTTCGCATCGGGCGGGAACACCGATGCAAAGGCGTGGAAGGACATCTGGGGCTCCGGGCAAGGCATTGGCGCAATCACTGCCGTCGAATCCGTCTCCGACCGCGTGGCCACGCTCACCGCGCAATATCGCGCTGCCGCGGCCGACCTCGCTCGCAGCAGCGCGCGCTTCCTCGGCTGAGCGCTCCACCCCGGCAGTCGCGCCCCACAGCATGTCGGCCATGCGGTCGATGTGGCTGAAATCCAGTGCGGGATCGCGGCTGTTGAGCGGCGATCCCCGCCAGCGCCGGTGATCGAGCAGACGCCGGCGCAGCGCACGCTGGAGCAGGCCCAGTCGCATCAGCACTTCGCCCAGCGCGGAATCGCCCTGCCCGGATTGCCAGCGCGATTCGATCTGCCCCAGCCGTTCCAGCACCACTTCGTTGTAGCGTCGATGCGGCCCTCGATGCATCGGCAGCCCCATCCGCACTGCGGATTCTTCGGTGCCGGGCAAAAGCAGGCCATTGCGGCGAAAATCGTGAAATCCCAATCGGTCCGCGCCAATAGCTGCGATCAGGCGTGAGACCGCACGGTGGCCGAGAACCTGACGCGGCAGGATATGGTGGCGCTGCAGACCGCGGGTGTATCCGGGGGTGCCCGGCACGTTGACCGAGCGAAATGGCAGATCCGGGCGCACGCCCCGGTCCATCCGCTTATGCTTTCCCCATCCCGTCCATGACCGCAAATTGAAGGAACGGGGTTAATAAAGTGCCCTATGTGTCCGTCCGTTCAGCGGCAGGTGGCGACCAGCCGCCCCGGCCCGTCCGGCTCCAGCCAGACCGCACCGGCCCCCGCCAATACCACTTCACGCCCGGCATCGACGCGGCCATGTGCCACCAGCCAGTCAGTCAGACGCACGGCGATACGCGAATCGATTTCCCGAAGAACGCCGTCCCTGCCGACCAGTTCGAATTCCTGGCCGATGAAGAAACCAAGGCCTTCGCTCCGGAACGTCGATCCGGAACGCGCCAGCGCGGTGAGCGCCAGCACAGGGAACGGCCCGCCGGTCAACCAGACGCCAACCGCTTCGGCAAACCAGGCGGCCGAAACCGCCAGCCGCGCCGGCAGCCACGCCACCGCGCGCACATCGGGCAGCGCCGCCAGTTCCGCCACCAACGCGGCCATTACGCGCACCACTGGCAGCAGATTCTCCGCCCCGGCGAGATGCGGCCCCGGTGCGATCGAAACCGCCGCAAGTCCTTGTTCTGCATAGTCGCGCGGCAGGCCAATCAGGTGTGCCGCCGCCTCCGGCATGGCGCCAGCCGCCGGGGCCAGCCCGCCAAGATCGAAGGTCAGCCCATCACGCAGCACTTCCACCCAGCCGGCCGCGCCTTCGACATGCGTGACCGAGTAGGCGGCGCTGGCCGCAGCCCGTGCGGCAATCGCGGACGCATCGGGGCGCGCGTTCGAATCGAACAGCAGGGCGGCCACGGGTGCACAGCCTCCTGTCCGTTCCATCGCCACCAAATGCGCTCCTTCATGCTCCGGCAATCCTGGCACCATAAGCGTTACTGTGCCGACTTCTACCGCCTCCGCACCCTTACGGATTCTTCGCGTGAATGCAGCGTTAAGCCTAGAAAACGCCGAGCAACAGAGCGGCTGAAAACCCCTGTCCCAATTCGCGACACTTCTGCAAAACTTCCGGTGGAACGATTTTGGGCGCGAGAATTTCAGCCGGCGTTTGCGCGGCAGTATTGACGATGACCGGCTCGACCACCCGGCGCAGCCGCCAGCCGGTCACGATCCGGTCCAGTTGCCGCTGCGCGCCCTGTCCGTCGGACCCGGCCGCGATCATTGTGCCATAGGCCCGCCCGTCGATCCGCCCCAGCGCCGCATAATACGTCCGGTCGAAAAAGGCCTTCATCTCTCCGCTCATACTGCCAAGGTTCTCCGGGCAGACGAAAAGGAAGCCGCGCGCCGCCAGCACGTCCTCGGCACCGGCGTCCTCGGCCGTTACCAACCGCGCCGCGCCTTCGCCCCGCGCGCCCTCGTACGCGGCTTCGGCAAGGGCGCGCGCAGTGCCGGTGCGGCTGTGCCAGACGATCAGCAGCACGGCCGTCGGCCGATCAGCACCCGTCGCCCCCGCCGGGCACGCCCAGCGCGCCGCCGATCAGGCCGCCCAGCCCGCCAAACCCGCGCTTCTTCTTCGGCGGGCACTGTTGCTGATTCGGCTGTTGCTGGCTGCTGGCCGCATCATCCATGCCCGGCATTCCCGGCATGATCGAGGTCATCGACCGGTGGCGGATGCGCGCCTGCCATTCGATGTTCCACACGGCCTTGGGGTTTGCAGGCCTGGGCGGATAGGCAAACGTCTCCTCCGGCCCATAGGCGTAAAGCGAGACCATCATGAACTGCGGCGCCGCCTGCTTGACCTCCGCCGGGATCATGCACGTCGTGGTCTGGGGGGAAAGCACCGTGCGGTTGGCCACCAGCCGCGCGACTGTCGCCGGGGAAAGCCAGTCCGCCAGACCGCCACCGAACTCGCGCGTGGCGCTCGACGACCACCACACGATATCCTGCATCTCACGCCCGTTGCCCTGCCCGCCGATCAGCGAAGCATGATATCCCGTCGCATCGCCCAGCGCGTTCCAGCGCAACAGCACCGCCCCGCTTGGCTGCGCATTCGATCCGGCGTGCAGCGCGCCCATGAAGTCGTGCGTCAGGGTAAAGGTCATCTCGGGCGAATAGGTGCCCGCCACGCGATGCTGCCCCAGCAGCGAACTGTCGGGCTTTACCTGTTTGCCATCGCCCCACGGCCAATAACCATATGTCCGGCTACTTGACGGGCTGACATAGCGGTCCATCGGCACCGACGTGGACCACAGCCCCGGCGGCATCTGCCCTGCGGCAATCTTCGCAAAGTCGATCACCACCGGCTGCCCTTTGGGCGCATGCTCGCCGCACCCCCAGAAGATCAGCATTCGTCCCTTGGGCCGCTGGAAATCGCGCTGCCCGGGCTGCTCCTGCACCGGCGGTGCCTTCTCCGGCGTCTTCAGTGCCACCGACGGGCCCAGCCTGGCCCCGGCGGGCATGAAATGGTCCGCCTTGGGCGCCCCGGTCGGCGCGCGGCTCGATCCGAGGTCCAGCCACAATTCGTGCTGATCGCCGCCCCCACCGCCACGGCCAAACGCCATGCCGAGCGCTGAACCCATGCCAGGCTTGCCTCCGCCCGCGCCCATCCCTGCAAAGCCGGACACCGTGCCGGCGCGCATTTCATAGCGGGCAACCGGGCCTGTCGTGGACTGCGCGACAACGAACCCACCAACCGCGACGAACGCGATTCCTGCGGGAAGGAGATACCGAACCTTAAGCCGCTGCTTCATGGTGTGCCCTCTCGAATCCTGCGGGATCATGCTCCCGTATAGGCGGACGGCGACCTTATCATTTTCACTTGAGTCAATTAATGTGATCGCCGCCACATGCCCAGTGCTTTTCGCCGCGCCCGCGATGGTCTAGCGACGTTTCGATGACACCTGTAACCGCGATAACGCGCTCGCTTTCGGGCCTTGCCTGGCGCTGGCGCGGGGGCAACATGGAACTTTCCGGGATGACCGGCGCAAACGACGCGCTGGTTGACCAGTTGCTGCTGGCACGCGGCGTCGCGCACGATGATCTTGAACGCCACCGCCGCCCCACCTTGCGCGAATTCCTGCCCGATCCCTCCATCTTCCGCGACATGGACGTAGCCGCCGCGCGGCTGGCCGATGCGGTCGTCGCGAACGAACCCATCACGGTCTATGGCGACTACGATGTCGATGGCGCCACCAGCGCGGCCTTGCTCATCCGCCTGCTGCGCGATCTGGGCGTGGCAGCGCGCGCCTACATCCCGGACCGCCTGCTCGAAGGCTATGGCCCCTCGGGCGAAGCACTGGTCCGCCTCGCCCGCGAAGGCTCGCGCCTGATCGTGACGGTCGATTGCGGCGCGATGGCGCACGAGGCGCTGGCGATGGCCCATGCCGAAGGCGTCGATGTGATCGTGGTCGATCACCACAAGTGCTCACCGGAACTGCCGCGCGCCACCGCGCTGGTCAATCCCAACCGGCTCGACGAAACCGATGACGCCGCCGCCCACGGCCACCTCGCCGCCGTAGGCGTCGCCTTCCTGCTCGCCATCGCCACCGTGCGCACATTGCGGGAACGCGGGTTCTTTGCCAGCCGTCCGGCGCCCGACCTGATGGGGCTGCTCGATCTGGTCGCGCTGGGTACCGTGGCCGATGTTGCCCAGCTCAAGGGCCTGAACCGCGCGCTGGTGTCGCAGGGCTTGAAGGTCATGGCCCGGCGCGAAAACGTCGGGCTGGCCGCGCTCATCGATGCCAGCCGCCTTAACCGCGCGCCCACCTGCAGCGATCTTGGTTTCGCGCTGGGCCCGCGCATCAACGCCGCTGGCCGTATCGGCGATTCCTCGCTCGGCGTACGCCTGCTCACCACGCAGGACCCGGACGAGGCCGCCACCATCGCCGCGCAGCTTTCTGTGCTCAACGACGAACGCCGCGGCATCGAACAGGCAGTACAGGAAGCGGCAGAAGCGCAAGTCGATGCCCAGCACAACCGTTCCGTGGTGGTCGTGGCCGGCAGCGGCTGGCACCCCGGCGTCATCGGCATTGTCGCGGGGCGGATCAAGGAGCGCACTGGCAAGCCCACTCTGGTCATAGCGCTCGACGCCGACGAAGCCGGCATGGGCAAGGGTTCGGGCCGCTCGATCGCAGGCGTCGATCTGGGCGCCGCCATCATCGCCGCGCGCGAAGCGGGCATGCTGGTGGCTGGCGGCGGCCATGCGATGGCCTGCGGCCTCACCATTGATCCCGTCCACCTGTCGCGGCTGGGAGACTGGCTCGACGAACGCCTTGCGCGCGATGTCGTCTCCGCCCGCGCCGCGCAGTCGCTGATGCTCGATCTTTCGCTCGCACCCGGCGGCCTCACTCCCGATCTGGTCGAGGCGCTGGACGCCGCCGGCCCATTCGGCATTGGCTGGCCCGGCCCCCGCGTGGCCATCGGCCCGGTGCGCCTGATCAAGTGCGACCTTGTCGGCACCGACCACGTTCGCATGGTCGCGGCGGGGCGCGATGGCCGTTCGTTCAAGGCCATCGCCTTTCGCGCGGCGCAGACCGAACTCGGCCAGGCGCTTCTTCACGGATCGCGCGGACGGCACTTCTGGCTCGCGGGCCGGGCGCGCATCGACGACTGGGCCAGCCGTCCCGCGGCCGAACTTCACGTCGAGGATGCCGCCTTTGCGGATTGATGACATTTTTCCAAAATCGACGCTTGACGCCCCCGCGATCTGCCCATAGAGGCGCGGACCTGCCCAGCGGCGCTAGCCCAGTGGCCCCTTCGTCTAGCGGTTAGGACGCGGCCCTTTCACGGCTGAAACACGGGTTCGATTCCCGTAGGGGTCACCACTAGCTACCTGCGTGCGACAGCCTGCGGGTGCGCACCATAACGGCCCGGGATCAGACCGGCCCCTTCGTCTAGCGGTCAGGACGCGGCCCTCTCACGGCTGAAACACGGGTTCGATTCCCGTAGGGGTCACCAGCAAAATCAAGCACTTAGCTCCTCCCGAGCGAAACTTGTCTAATATACATGGAATAAGCCCGTACGGGCATCTGTGGATAACTCCGGACGAGCACCACCCTCAGCCCCACTTTGATTCGGCTGAAATCGACGCATGGGATGACCGGGTGCAGTGGTCTTTTCGCCCGCCTGCGGATGCCAACTGAGCATCGAGCTGCGGCCAGGCCTCGTTCCCAGAATGGCAACCGGTCACTGCCTTCAACCATTCATCCGATGTCCTTTCCTCTGCCTCCTCAATGCGTGAAACCCGATGCACCACAGATGCGATAATCCGTCTGTCGCGCCGCCATAGAAAGAAAGGGCGCCGATCCTCCGATCAGCACCCTTGTTGCCAGCTTTGGAATACGCTCGATCGATCGGGCCGACTGGTCACTCCATGGCGCTGATGGCTCTCACCCATTCGTTGATCTCGTCCTCAACCCAAACGCTACAGCGAGAGCCAAGCGACCGGGACTTTGGAAAACGACCTTCGTTCATACGCTGATAGATCGCTGATCGCTTCAGGCCGACACGGGCCATAACGTCGGGCAGACGCAGCAACCGCGGCGGAGGCGGCGCAGGCATGTCAATCAAGGCCACACCTTCGATGCCAGGCGCAACAGGTAAGGTTTCCATCGTCCAATCCTTCTCAATGAATTGCCGCCCCTTCCTCCGCTCCCCGCTCAGGAAAATTCACGCACGGACAACTCGTCGATGTGCCGCGCCAGCTGTTTGGCGAGCAGGCGAGAGGCCCCAAGTGCCCAGCGCGGCGGGATCTCGTCCATGCGCTCGCCCAGTCCATCGCGCAGGGCACCGGGAAGTTCCCGGTAGAACCGGTCGAGAAACTCGACGAACCCGCTGCGCAGCCAGCTGGCGGCAAGGTCGTCCCTGCCCGAGGCGACAAGGCACATCACGGCCGGCGCCGGGATCCCACAGGCAGAAAGGATGCGGTCGGCCTCGTCGACCGTGAACTCGCGGCTGCCGCGCAGGACGCGCAGCAGCGTGTCCTTGTGGAGGCCGGCCGCGCGCGCGATGTCGCGGCGCGACTTGCCTGAACTTTCGATGGCTGAAGACAGGAGCCGCGCGAGGCGCTGGCCCGTTCCTTCGGCGTGCATGGTCATGGTGTGCATGAAGGCGTTTCCTTCGCTGACAGGGCCCGCGCCGAGTCGCTGGCCTCGATAGGATCAGGATAGGAAAAATATAAGAACATACAAGGAACAAATTAAAAGGCAGGGACGGCCTGCGATTCGTTGATGCCTGGCGCAGACCTGCATCCCGATTCGCCATAATTCGCTAATTTTTGGCGAAAATTGCGGCCCAGCGCATTGACCTGATCTGCGACACGACACCGTCTGTCGTCCACAAAGCACCGCATTGCGCCGTCCAGTCACATTCCTATTTCCTAGATTAAGTTGGCGGGTCCAACTGGGAACACACAGCGAACGATGCGCTGTGCAGCACAAGCGGAGTTCCCTTCATGACTGTCCTTCGTCTCCCCCGGCAGCTCGCTGCCCCTTCCCTTGGCCCCACCCTCGGCAAGTCCGCAGGTCGCGTCCTCTCCTTTGCTGCCCCGATCGCCATCGGTGCGCTCGCGGCCACGGCAGCGCATGCCGGCACGGACGCCACGTTCACGACCGCCCTGACCAAGTTCACGGGATTCCTGCAGGGCTCGGGCGGCAAGATCATCACTGTGCTCAGCCTTTCGGCCGGCCTCATCAGCCTTGCCTCGGGGCGCTTCACGCTCGGCCAGATCGCCGTGCCCGTCGGCGTGGGTGTCGGCGTCGGCACCGGCGTTCCGATCGTCACCTCGGTGATCACCGGCGTCATCTGACGCCGCTGGTCAGGAGGGCGCATCACCATGAGCGACCGCTACACGATCCCCCGCCGTCTCGACGATCCGGAGCTCATCGGCTTCTGGACCATCGACGAGTTCGCCGGGATGGTCGGCCCCTTCACCTGGGGCATTCTTGCCCAGCACATACTTGTTGGCATCGCCCTTTCCGGAATCCTCTGGTTCGCACTGCGAAAGGCGAAGGCAGGTCGCGCCAGCTCCTGGGTGCGGCACGCAGCCTACTGGTATCTGCCGGCGGGACTGAGTGGTCTCAAGGCGACGCCGCCCTCCTGTTGCCGCCTGCTGGTCGGCTGAGGGAGGAAGCGCATGCTTTCCGATATCTCGCACGAACGCAGCCAGAAGCTGCTGCGCCAGCGCAACATGTTCGCGCTGGCAGCCACAGGGCTGGCCGTCGCTTTCACGGTGGCGGCAGGCATGGCCGCAACCCGCGACCGCGAAGTCGTACTGCTGCCGACCACGCGCGCGCCGCTGACCGTCTCGAGCGCGGGGGTATCTTCGGAATACCTCGAGTTCGTGACCCGTGATGTCGCGCTGATGCTGCTCAACCGCAGTCCCGAAGGCCTCGACTACTGGATGGCCGCGATCCTCAAGCTGGCTGATCCGGCCAGCAGCGGAAAGCTCAAGGCCGACCTCGTGCGGATCGTCGAGGAGCAGCGCGGCTCGGATCTGAGCCAGGCGTTCGTCCTCACGTCGATGAAAGTCGATCCGGCCGCGCTCACTTCAGACGTCCACGGCACGCTCAAGACCTTCGTCGGCGAACAGGTCGTCGCGAGCGAAGAACGCAGCTTCCATTTCACCTGGACCTACCGCGGCCTGCGCCTCGCGCTTGCTGGGTTCGCCGAGGTCAAGCCCGCCAGCTCCCCCGAGACTCCCAAGGAGACCGAATGATGCTCTCCCCCCGTTCGCGGCGACGCGTCGCCTGCCTGTTCCCGCCAACACTCCTGCTGGTCCTGGCACCCGGCATGGCCCGCGCCGACCAGTTCCTCGAAGTCGCCGATGGCGCGACGATCGCCTGCCGTGTCTCGGCGCACGAGCTGACCCGGTTCAGCCTTGTCGGCGACCAGTTCGCCAGCGTCTCCAAGATCGGTACGGGCACGCCCTACAACGATTTCGCGGTGTCGAACGAGCCGGTGCGCGGCGACATCTACGTCTCGGTTCCCGAAACCTTTGCCGCGGCACGCATCAGCTTCTTCGCCACGACGAAGAAGGGCTACGTCTACAAGGTCTCGTGCCCGATCGCACCGATCGAGGCGGCACAGGTCTTCATCACCAACCCGGCGATCGCACACGACGATGCGGCCCACTGGGAAGCTGAGAGCCCGCCCGACCAGACCGCGGTGCGGCTGATCCAGGCGATGGCCGGGAACGCCACGCTTCCCGGCTACACGGTCAGACAGGCGAGCAGCCCGCCAACGCGCGTGGGCCATCTCGAAATCCAGCTGATCGCCCAATACCAGGGAGCCGCGCTGGAGGGACGCAACGTTCGCATCGTCAATCGCGGCGACAAGCCGGTCACGCTGACCAGTGCCGACCTTGCCCCGCAAGGCACGCTGGCGCTCGCCGCCGATACGATGGACCTCGCTGCTGGCGCCGCGACCCGCGCATTCGTGGTCAGCGCCAACGGGGGAGACCACCCGTGAGCGAACGTCCCGACACGCAAGCACCTGCGCCTTCGAACGCCCGCACTGGCGAAGCCATGGATCCGGAAACCTCGCGCGAAGCGCCGCTCGATCTGGCGGGGCTCAACCGCCGCACCGCGCGCCGCCAGCACATGCTGCTGGCTGGCCTTGGCACGGTGATCCTCGCGGGTGCCAGCTGGTACCTCGCCGGGTCCGGCGGCAAGTTCGATGCCGGCAAGCACGGCGAAGCCCAGACCATCGACACCGCCGGCCTCGTCAATCGTGATCTGTCGCAGCGCGAGTTCGTCGCGCTCTACGGCAACCGGCTCGATGCCATGGCGCGCGAGCAGAAGGAATTGAAGGACGCGGCCGTCCCGCGCGAGGAGATCGAGCAGCAGCTGGCAGCGCTCAAGGCCGAGAACCAGGCCATGCAGACCAACGGTCAGGCCGCGATCGATGCGATCTCGAACGAGAATGCACAGCTCAAGAGCCAGCTGGCCGCGACATCGACCACGCCTGCGGCAACGCCCCCTCCACCTGCCTATGGCCCCCAGGCCGGTGGCTATGACCAGCAGGGGCATGGACGCGACCTCGGCGGCGCACCAACCGATGGCGCGGCGCCCGCGGCCAGCGAAGTCAGGCTGATGAGCTTTGCCGCCGACAAGGCCGGCGCTGCGGGCAATGGCCTGCAGGTGACCCGTCCCGAGGCGCCGCCGCTGGTCGTCGAGGATTCCCCGGAATACCTGCCGCCCAACTCCTATGCGCCGGCGCGGGTCATCGTCGGGGTCGATGCCTCGGCGGGCGTTGCCAGCCAGACCGATCCGCTGCCGGTAGTTCTGCGCATCACTGGCCCTGCGCGCTCGGTCCTCCAGAACGGCCGCGTGCTCACAACCCGCATTGCCGGCTGCGTCGTCAATGGCGCGGCGCGCGGCGATCTCTCGAGCGAGAAGGTCTACGTGAAGCTTGCCCGGATGACCTGCGATCAGCCCGGAGGGCGCGTCGCGGTTTCCGAGGTCAAGGGCTTCATCTCCTTCGCCGGAAAATCAGGCGTGCGCGGCCGTGTGGTCAGCCGCGAGGGCAATCTCGTCGGGCAGGCCCTGCTTGCGGGCGTCATCGGCGGTTTCGGCAGGGGTTTCTCGGCCAATGCCAACAGCGTGTTCTCCGGCGTCACCGCGAGCGCCAATGGTACGACGCGCAAGCTCTCGGGCAGCGAGATCCTCGGTGGCGGCGTGGGCCAGGGCCTCGCCGACACCGCCGACACGGTGAGCAAATATCTGATCGAACGTGCCGAGCAGTATCAACCCGTCGTCGAGATGCCAACCGGCATCGATGTCGAGATCGTCTTCCTCGACGGCGTCTACGTGAGGAGCCCGCGATGACCGCGCCCCAGACCATCCAGCCCATGGACCTGCCCTCGCCCCAGCGCGACCATGCCCGCCGCCTTGCCCGCCGTGTCGGCACCTTCGCCGCACTGGCCCTGTTCTCCGGCACGGCCGGTTGGGCCATCGCGCACCTTGCAACGCCGGCGCTGGCCAGGGCCGATACGGCAAGGGTTCGCGCCGCACTCAAACTGCGCTTGCCCAAGACGCCGATCGACGCGATCTCCTGCAGCGGCCTTGGTGGCCTGTGCGAAGTCGCCTCGAAGAACACGCTGTTCTACGTCGACGCACGGGCAAAGTACCTCGTCATTGGCCGCATCTACGACATGGAGGCGCGCCAGGACCTGACGGCTGCGCGGCTGCTCCAGCTCAATCCCGATCTGCTCGCCGCGGGCGCTGCGCACAACGAGAGCGGTACTGACGAGGAGGCCGCAACAGCGCCGCCGGTCAGCGCAGGTTCGCGCCATGTCTCGCTCGCCGGGCTCCCCGCCAATGGTGCGATCACCTGGGGTCCGGTGAGTGGCCCCAAGGCAGTGGTCTTCTCTGACTTCCACTGCGGCTACTGCAAGCGCCTCACCGGCGAGTTGAAGGCGATCGGCGCGCGCGTCGAGGAGCGGCCGATCTCGATCTTCGGCCCCGACAGCCGCAAGGTTGCCGAGCAGGTGCTCTGCGCGCCCGCGCAGGAGACGGCGCTCCATCTGGCCTATTCGGGGGTCGCCCTCGCCCGGCCAAAGCCTTGCGACACGCGCGGGCTCGACGCCAACGAAGCCTTTGCCCGCGCGCATGGCTTCAACGGCACCCCCGTGATCGTGCGGCCGTCCGATGGCGCGGTGCTCGAGGGGTATCGCCCCGCCGCTGCGCTGCGCGCCTTTCTCACCAGCAAGGGATAATCGTCATGCCCAGCATTCGCACACTTGCGCCTGTCATCCTGCTGCTGACCGGTACCGGCTGCACGCATCTTGGCACCAACATCGCAGGCCAGTTCACCTGCCGCGCACCGAAGGGCGATTGCGCCCCCTCGCGCGTCATCGACGACAAGGCGACGGCCACCCTGGCCCCTGAGACCGCAACCACGGCAGTGCCCGACGACGGGCTTGCCAAGGCGCGCCACCGCGCCGGCGTGACGCCGGGTGATGCTGCGCGGACAGGCGAACGCACGCTCCACGTCGTGTTCCCCGCGCACGTCGATGAAGCTGGGGTGCTCCACGACGAAGCCGTGGCCTGGGCCGTGGTCGAAGCCCCGCAATGGCGTGGTGCGCTGCGCGCTGCCTCGACGCCGGTCGACACCTCGCTGATCAAGACGCTCAGGCATCAACTCTGGGATGCCGAAACGCGCGATGCCGCGACGGGCGCCGCCGACAACGGCGCGCCGGACGACGTTGTCACCGACCAGTCCTCCGCTTCCCCTTTCTCGATTGCCTCGCCGACGGTCCTCCCCTCCACGGCGGCCGAGGCAAGTGCCGGCGGTCCCCCGCCGCCGGTGGTCGAGGGGTCCGACATGCCCGCCCCCCAGCATGATCGGGCCCCTCGGCCGAACGATGCCGCGACACTCGCGCCGACGCCGCTGCCACCAACGCCGGCACCACCCCAGATTGTCTTCCCCACGGCAGACGCGATCGATGCGGCAAAGGCGCGCGGCGCGCGCACCGGCGAGGAGCACCGCTAATGGCGCGCCTGTTCCACACCTTGCGGCGGCGCCTGCTTGAAGGGCTCGCCGGCGATGCCGAGGCCCACGAAGCCGCCCGGCCGCACTTGCTGCTCGACATGCTCTCGGACTGGCTGCCCTGGCGGGTCTGGGATCCCGAGACGCGGCTCTACCTCAATACCCGTTCGAAAGGCTTCGTCCTCGGCGTCACCCCGCTGATCGGCGCGGATGAGCGCACCGGCGAGATCCTCGGCGCGTTCTTTTCCGAAGGCCTGCCACCGGGCGCCTGCCTCCAGGTACTGCACCTTGCCTCGCCCCGGATCAGCCGGATCATGGCCCCCTGGTTTGCCCCGCGCTATGTCCAGGGCGGGGTCTACGAAGCGATCGCACGCCACCGCAGCCGGCACCTCTATGACCTCGTCTGGCGCTCGGGCACCGAGGAGGCGCCATTCCACGCGCGCCACCACCAGCTCTTCGTCTCGGTCGGCGTGCCGGCAGGCAAAGCAGTCAGTGACGAGGACCTCGTTGCCACGCGCGAGGGTCTGGTCGCCATGCTGCGCTCGCTCGAACTGGGCGTGGTCGAAGTGGAACCTGCAGGTCTCATCGCGCTGATCGACGACCTCACCTCGCCCACGACCGCGCCGCACGACGATGCGCTCCCCTACAATCCCGATGATCCGATTTCGGCGCAGGTCGTGCGCCGCGACATCGAACTTGTCGTCCACGAGGACCGCATGATCTTGCGCACCGAGCGGTTCCGGCCGACGGGCGCGGCGCCGGGCGGTGTACCCGAGATCGGCGAGGTCTATCCCGATGCCTTCGACCTGCGCCATTTTGCGGTCCGCAACATGCCTCAGCGCTGGGCGCCATGGGAATGCGCACGCCTGATCGGCGATCTCTTCACAGACAAGCTGCGCTTTCCCTGCCCTGCCGCGACCATGCTCTGCCTCGTCTATCCCGACCAGGAAACGGCGGCCGCGCGCGCAGGCTACAAGTTCATGCGCACGACCAGCCTTGCCGGCACGAAGTCGGCGCGCTTCCTGCCGCGCATCGCGGAGCAGTCAGCCGAGTGGCAGCACGTTCGCAATGAATTGCAGGAAGGCCGCCGCCTCGTGCGGGTGTTCTATGGCCTCACCACGTTCTCGCCGCTGGGGCTTGGCGATCGCCACGAGCGCGCGGTCAAGTCGATCTACAAGGCGGCGGGCTGGGACCTTGCCGACGAGCGCTATCTCCAGCTTCAGGGCCTGCTTGCGGCGATGCCGCTCACGCTGGCCGATGGCCTCGCGGACGATATGGAGCGCCTGAAGCGCCTGCGCACGATGCTTTCGACGACTGCGGCCAACATCGCCCCGGTCCAGGGCGAATACCTCGGCGGGTCACTGCCCCACCTGTTGTTTCTCGGCCGGCGTGGGCAGCCGTTCTTCTGGTCGCCGTTCGAGAACGGCGCGGGCAATCACAACGTCGCGATCTGCGGCAAGTCGGGATCGGGCAAGTCGGTGCTGCTGCAGGAGATGTGTGCGGCGCTGCGCGGTGCAGGCGCGCATGTCGTGGTGATCGACGATGGACGCAGCTTCGAACACTCGGCGCGCCTCCTGGGCGGCCGCTTCGTCGAGTTCACCTTTGCCGCAGGGTTCGGCCTCAATCCCTTCGCGATGATCGACGCGGCCCGCGCCGACGCGGACGAAGACTACCGCCTCGACTGCTTCGGCATGGTCAAGGCCATCGTCGGGCAGATGGCGCGCCATTCGAGCCCCCCCACCGACACCGAACGCGGCCTGATCGACCGCGCGGTCAACATGGTCTGGGCCGAACATGGCGCCGCCGCTTCGATCACCGCGATCGGCGAGGTCCTCGCCGACATGGACAGCGAGAGCGCCACCGGTCTTGCGACAGCGCTGGCGCCCTACATGGCAGGCGGCACTTACAGCCGCCTCTTCGAAGGCGCAGCCAGCGTCGATCTTGAGGCGGGGTTCACCGTGTTCGAGATGTCGGACCTTGCGACCCGCGAGGACCTGCGCAGCGTGGTCCTCGCCGCGATCATGTTCATGACCAGCCAGGCGATGACGCGAACGCCCCGGAGCACGCGCAAGCTTCTCCTGATCGACGAGGCCTGGGGCCTGCTCAAGGGCGGATCGATGGGCGAGTTCGTCGAGACGTATGCCCGCACCTGCCGCAAGTACGGCGGAGCGCTGGCGACGGCGACGCAGTCCCTCAACGACTACTACAAGTCCGATGGTGCCCGCGCCGCGCTCGAGAACAGCGACTGGATGCTTGTGCTCCAGCAGAAAGCCGAGACCATCGCCGACTTGCGCCGTGCGCAGCGGCTCGACCTTGATGATCGCTCGGAAACGCTGATCCGCAGCCTCCGGCGCAATGGCGCAGCCTATTCCGAAGTCTTCATCAAGGGCCCCGAGACCGAGGCGATCGGGCGGCTCGTGCTCGATCGCTATTCGGCAACGCTCTACTCGAGCTCGCCCGCAACGTTTGCCGCGATCGATGCCGAAGTCGCGCGCGGCCATCAGCTCGCCGACGCGATCGAGGCGATCGCTTTCGGGCGTCCGTCTGACGCCAATCCCGAGGAGACCGCGTGATGGCCTTCGACCACGATACCCCGTTCGATCGCGTGCTGATGGCACGGCCCGCCACCACGCCAGACCAGTCCGGGCAGCCGCTCCAGCGCGGTGCTTCGCGCAAGCAGGTCCGCCACCGCTGGCGCCGCCATCTGGCCGACTCCTGCTATCTCGCCATCAAGGGCAGCACCTTTGCCGCCAGCACGCTTGCGATCACGCTGGGTCTGCCTCTGGCGTTCTTCCTCGCGCTTTCGGGCTGGCACCTCGACGTGCTGTTCACCCAGATCGACAACCTTGCCAGCCGCTATCTTGCTGCCGACCCGGCGCGTCGTGCGGCCTTCTCCGATCTGCTCAATGTGGCTTTCCCCGGCGCGCTCGCGCTGATCGCGATCTGGCGCCTGCCGCGCTTCGTCAGCGAGGTCGGCCAGGGTCTCGCCACAGGGAGGGACGACGCATGAGCAAGTTCCTCACATCGCTCAAGGCCCGCCTCGCGTCCATCCGGCCCATGCCGCTGCTGCTTGCCGCGAGCATGGCTGCGTCGACCGCCTGGGGCGCCTGGGCCACACACAAGCTCCTCGCCCTCGAGCATCGTGGGATCGTCACGGTCAGGCTTTCCGGGATGATGGGCGATTTCGTGGGGGCAGAAGCCCGCGCCGGGCACACCCCCGAAGAGACCCGCGCGCGGATCGAGGCCTACCTTAAGGCCGTGCAGGCTTCGGTCGATGCCATGGGCCGCGACGGGCGCACCGTGCTCGTCTCCGAAGCCGTCGTCGCGGGCGCGGCCCCCGATATGACGGAAGCCGTTCGCGCCGACGTCGCGCGGCGTATGGGGAGCAGCCCCAATGCCCATCCCTGAGCGCATCACCCTGCCGCCCACAGCCATGGGCAGCACGACAGTGGCGCATCGCCGCTGGTGGCCCCGACTTGTGCTCTGGACCGGGCTTGGCTGCGGCGCGGCGGCGCTCTCGGCGCTCGCCACGTTTCGCGAGAGCCATGCACTGCTGATCAACGCCAGCCCCTCGCTTCCCTACTGGGCAATCTGGCTCGATCGCAGCGCCACGCCGGTCCGCGGTGACCTGATCCTGTTCGAGCCGCCCGCTTCGGCCCTTCTCCAACGGCATTTCGGCAAGGAACCGATGATCTTCGGCAAGCGCGTTGCCGGTGTCGCGGGCGACCGGGTGACGCGCGAGGCCGCGACCTTCCTCATCAACGGCCGCGCGGTCGCGGTGGCCAAGCCCTTCAGCCGCACCGGCGAACCGCTGTTGCCCGGCCCCACGGGCACGCTCCCGCCCCGCTGCTATTTCGTGGCAACGGAGAACAAGGACAGTTTCGACAGCCGCTATGCCGCAATCGGATGGATCTGCGGCGCGCGGGTGCTGGGCGTCGGGACGCCGGTGCTGTGATGCGCAAGATCACCCTCACCGCGATTGTGCCCGTGTTGCTGGCGGCACCATTGGCGCAGGCGCGCAACTATGGTCAGCAAGGCTCGGTCTGGCCGGTGATCGAACCCGACCTCCTCGCGCAAATTGCCGGAAGACTGGGCTTTCTTGACCGGGCAGGCGCGATCGCAAGGCTCAACGATGACCTCAAGCGTCGCACCATCGCGAAGATCAACCGCCCCACGCCCGTCGAGGGCCTTGGGCTTGCCAGCGCCACACGCAGCTGGACGTTTGATCCGACGATCACGGTGGGCGCAGACCTGAAAGACGACAAGGGCCGCGTGATCGTTGCGGCGGGCACCCGGGTCAATCCGCTCGACACGGTTTCGCTGCGGGCGCCACTCGTCTTTATCGATGGCGATGACGGCACCCAGGTCGACTGGGCGCTCGCCCGCTTCGGCGGGCCGGCCGCGAAGCTGATCCTGACCTCCGGCGCGCCGCTTGAACTGATGAAGGCGCGCCAGCACCGATTCTGGTTCGACCAGGGCGGCACGCTGATCCGCCATTTCGGGATCCGTGCGCTCCCTGCGACCGTGGAGCAGAAAGGCCGCGTGCTGGTCGTTACCGAGCAGGCGCTCCCCCGGCGGAGGCCTGCCGCATGACCCACGCACGCATCTGGCTCAGAACCTGGCTACACTCGGCCTTCGCCGCGCTTCTGCTCCTGACCGCCAGCACCACGCCGGCCAGCGCATCGTCGGGTCCGGGGCACTGCACCGGGCATTTCGTCAACCCGATCACCGATATCTGCTGGTCGTGCCTGTTCCCGATCTCGATCGGTGGCCTGAAGATCTGGCCCTCGAACCGTCCCGACACCGACAACCCCGATTTTCCGCTATGCCTGTGCGGGTTGCGTCCCGGGATCGCCATGGGCTTCTGGGAGCCGGTGCGTCTGGCCGATGTCAGCATGAAGCCCTGGTGCTTCGTGAACCTCGGCGGCCTCAAGCTCGATCCCGGCTTCGACATCGGCTTCAAGACCATCGCCGGACCATCGGCGGTGGGGGGCTCAGGCCAGTACGCCTCGCAGTGGAATATCCACTGGTACGCCTATCCGCTGATCTACTGGATGGAGATCGTCGCCGACTTCCTCTGCCTCGAACAAGGCTCGGTCGATATCCTCTACATCACCGAAATCGATCCGCTGTGGCAGGACAGCGAGCTCACCGCGATCATCAATCCCGAAGCCGTGCTCTTCGCCAACCCGCTGTCGCTCGCCGCCTGCGCCGCAGACTGCGCCAAGGCAACCGTGTCCCTCCCCTCAGACGAGCTGTTCTGGTGCGCCGGTTGCCAGGGAACGATGTACCCGATGAACGGCAATGTCGCGGCCACCATCGGCCACGTTCAGGCCTCGCGGCTCGCGCTCGCCCGCTTTGCCTACAAGCTCCACCGCGAGCTTGTCGCCTGGGGCACGATGGGCGGCAAGGGCCTGTGCGGCAAGTACCTGATGCCCGTGATGCGCAAGCAACAATACCGCTTCCAGGCCACCAACCCCAACCCCCAGACGAGCGGCCGCTACGCCTGCGCGCCGATCGGTGCTTCAACCACTTTCATGTCCGCCGGCCAGGTCTATCCCGCCATCGGCGAGGACATGGGCTACCTCGTCTGGCGCAAAAGAAACTGCTGTGCCTTATGAAAAATGCACCACAACGTTCTGCAAAATCGCGATTTCTTCGCAGCGCCATCCTTGCGGCTTGCATGACCGGCGTCGGCTCTATCGGCGCAGCCCTGGCGCAGGCCAGCCCCGGCATCGATCTCGCCGCGATTCGTGCGCAGACCGGAGCGCAGGCAGAGGAAGCCCAGGCGCTCGCCCGCACCGCACGCGACCGGGCTGCGCAGTTGCGGCCCGAAGCACACGCTGAAACGGACGCGGCAATCCAGCGCGCCCGATCTTCTACCGCCACGACCCGTAGGAAGACCCAGCCCCATGACGGCACATTCGATTTCGATGCCATGGTCGCCACGGCGGGCAATTCGGTGCTCAGCGCGATGGGAACGGGTCCGCGCTTCATTGCCTTTGCCAGCACATCGATGCCGGCGTCAGCCCTACGCCAAATGATCACGGACGTTCCCCGCGCTGGCGGCGTGGTCGTGTTCCGCGGGCTCCGCGAGGGCAGCGCGCGCGCCATGACCGCAGCGCTTACCGACGTTTTCCAGCCCGGTGAGCACGTCGGCGGGATCGGCATCGATCCGCGCCTGTTCCGTGCTTTCCACGTCGAGGCAGTTCCGACCTACGTCATGGCGGGCAGCGATTTCGATCTCTGCGATGGGCTCGACTGTAGCACCGCTGTGCCGCCGTTCGACGTGATGACCGGCAACGTCACCGCGGCCTACGCGCTCGACACCTTTGCGCGCGGCGGTGGCCCCGGCGCACGGCTTGCCGCGCAGCACCTTGCTCGCCTCGAAAGACCCGCGCCATGAGCACAGCCCGCTTTCGCACCGCGCTGATGCTCGCACTGGCCGCGCTGGCCGCGCTGGCCGCGCTGCCGACGATCGCGCACTCGCAAACCAGCCAGCAGGCTGCGCGCGAGGACGGCAAGGCATTCGGCGCCGGCAAAGCGGCCAGCGCACAGGCCGCGGCGACTTCCACGCCAAACGCCGCGCGCATTCCCAATTACACGGCCAACCCGGCGCAAGCGCACTGGTTCAGCGTCGCTCGAACTCGGTGAACATATTCGAGATGTTTTGCTACCCGAATTAACACGTCGAGAGACCAATCAACTCAAGGCCGCAGCACGGTTAGCCCGAATGGGGTTGGCTCAGCCAACCTTTTTCATTCCAAGTGAACGACCTCGTCGAGCAGGTTTGAATTTTGTGCGTTCTTTTCGTTTCCGACTTCATATTTTAAATGCGCAATATTCTATCAGCGTCTCAAAACGTCAAGTACACATTCGAAAGTGGTTCAGAGGAGGAAGAAATGCAGATGGACGATGTGTCCGATGACGAAAGTCAGCTGGATAATGACGATGAGGAAGCAGATGCCTCAGATGTGAGTTCACAGGAGGAGTCGAACAGCGACCAAATCGAAGTAGAACCCCTCCCAGACGTTTCGATCTCTTCGCATCTGGATACTGTCTTGCCCGATGAATTGAA
>JBDLVU010000038.1:0-20766 GCA_039804665.1 Pseudomonadota bacterium
CGCGACGCAGGCGCTGTGCTTCATGGCCGGGGCCAATTCGATCTTCACCGGCGACAAGCTGCTGACCGCCGCCAACGCCGGCGACGATGCCGACAGCGCGATGTTCGCCCGCCTTGGCCTCAAGCCCATGGAAGGCGAGGAACCCCTGCGCGCCATGAAGGCCGCCGTCGGCGGCTGTTCCGGAGGCTGCGCGGCGTGAACGGGGCGGAAGTGACTTCCGCCTCCCGCCTGTGGCAGGTGCACCGGGCCGACCTTGCCGCGCTGGCCGAACGGGCGCGCCTGCGCACGCTTTCGCCCCGGCAGGGCATCGACTTTTCATCGAACGACTACCTTGCGATGTCGTCGTCACCGCGCCTGGCGGCAGCCGTGCAGGATGCGATTGCGCGCGGCGTACCGCTGGGATCGGGTGGGTCACGCCTGCTTCGCGGCAACGATGCGGAGCACGAAGCGCTGGAGGCAGAAGCCGCCGCGTTCTTCGGCAGCGAATCCGCGCTGTTCTTTTCGGCGGGATATGCGGCGAACGTCGCGCTGCTTTCCACCCTTCCGCAAACGGGCGACCTGATCGTTTATGACGAACTGGTCCACGCCTCGATGCATGAAGGCTTGCGGCTGACGCGGGCAACATCGGTGGCAGCAGCCCACAACGATGCGCAAGCCTTTGACGATGCCCTGCGCGAATGGCGCGCGCACGGCGGCACCGGCCGGGCGTGGCTGGCTTTCGAAAGCCTCTATTCCATGGATGGCGATTGCGCACCGATTGCGGACATGGTCGCCGTGGCGGAACGGCACGAAGCCATCCTGCTGATCGACGAAGCCCACGCCACCGGCGTGTTCGGGCGCGATGGGCACGGGCTGGCGGACGGGCTGGACGGCCGGCCCGACGTGATCGTGCTGCGCACATGTGGAAAGGCCCTGGGGGCCGAGGGCGCACTGGTGTGCGGACCGAAGGTCGTACGCGATTTTCTGGTCAACCGGGGACGGCCGTTCATTTTCTCCACGGCGCCATCGCCTTTGGTGGCAGCGGCCGTGCGCGAGGCGATCCGGATGCTGGCCGACGAGCCGGAACGGCGCGAGGCCTTGCGCGCGTTGGTGCGGCATGCCGAAAAGGTGCTGGCTCCGCTTGGTGCAACGGCCAGCGGATCGCAGATTCTGCCGTTGATCCTGCATGAAGACGCGCGGACGATGGCCGTGGCGGCGGCGCTGCAGCAGCGCGGCTTCGACGTGCGCGGCATCCGTCCGCCCACCGTGCCGCAGGGCACCAGCCGCCTGCGCATTTCGCTGACGCTGAACGCGACCACGGCCGACGTCGATGCACTTGCCGGAGCGCTGGCGGAGGCCCTGCGATGAGCGCCTTCGTCGTGACCGGCACCGACACCGGCATCGGCAAGACGGTATTTTCCGCCGCACTGACCGGGGCGCTGGGCGCACATTACTGGAAGCCCGTGCAGGCCGGCCTGGATGATGGCGCGGATCGCGAGACTGTGGCCAATCTGGCCGGATTGCCCGAAGCGCGGGTGCTGCCGGAGGCGTATCGCCTGAACACGCCGTGTTCGCCGCATCGCGCCGCCGAACTTGACGGCCTGACGATCGATCCCGCCCGCCTGACCCTGCCCCCACAGCGCCCGCTGGTTGTCGAGGGCGCCGGCGGCGCGTTGGTGCCCGTCACGCGCAGCACGACGTATGCCGATGTCTTTGCGTGGTGGGGGCTGCCCGTGATCGTGGTCGCCCGCACGGAACTGGGCACGATCAACCACAGCCTGCTGACTTTCGAGGCCCTGCGCGCGCGCGGCATCGCCATTCACGGCGTGGCCTTCGTGGGCGATGGCAACGAGGACAGCGAGGCGACCATCGCCGCGATGGGACAGGTCCGCCGGCTGGGCCGCCTGCCCCGCCTGCCGGCGCTTTCGCCCGCCACGCTGGCCGAGGCCTTTGCCGCAAACTTCCGCATCGAGGACTTTTCGTGAGCGCTGTCTGGCACCCGTTTACCCAGCATGGCCTGCAAGAGCCGATCCCGCTGGTGGAGCGCGCCGAGGGTGCAGCGCTTTATACCGCCGACGGCCGCCGGATCATCGACGGGATTTCCAGCTGGTGGGTCACCACGCACGGCCACTGCCACCCGCGCATCGTCGAGGCGATCCGCGAGCAGGCGGGCAAGCTGGACCAGCTGATCTTTGCCGGCTGGACGCACGAACCGGCCGAACGCGTCGCGGCCGGCCTGCGCGCCATGATGCCGGCGGAACTCACGCGCGTGTTCTTTTCCGACAGCGGATCGACCTGCGTGGAGGTGGCGCTGAAGATGGCGCTGGGCTTCCACGCGCACACCGGCCCAGACACCGGAACGGGCCGCCACCGCATTCTTGTGATGGAACACAGCTATCACGGCGACACCATCGGCGCGATGTCGATCGGGGCGCGCGGCGTGTTCAACGCGCCCTATGAACCGCTGCTTTTCGATGTGGGGACCATCCCCTTCCCGCAAGGCGATGGGGCCAACACCATCGCCGCGCTGGAGGCTGCCTGCGCGCAAAAACCGGCCGCGCTGATCGTGGAGCCGCTGGTCCTCGGCGCGGGCGGCATGATGATGTATCCGCCGCAGGTTCTGGCGGCGATGGCCGACGTCTGCCGTGCCCACGGCGTGCTGCTGATCGCGGACGAGGTGATGACCGGCTGGGGCCGCACCGGGACGCTGCTCGCCTGTGAACAGGCGGGCGTGGTGCCCGATATCCTGTGCCTGGCAAAGGGCCTGACCGGGGGATCGATGCCGTTGGCGGTCACGCTGGCGCGTGAGGAAATCTTCATGGCGCACTGGTCGACCGACCGCGCGAAGATGTTCTACCATTCGTCCAGCTACACCGCGAACCCGATCGCCTGCGCCGCCGCCGTGGCCAACATCGCGATCTGGCAGGATGAACCGGTGCGCGACGGGCTGACCGCCTTGGGCCAGCGGATGCAGGCAATGCTGGATCGCCTTGCCGCGCTGCCGGGCGTGATCAATCCCCGCCGTTGTGGCACCATTATCGCGCTCGATCTGGCGGCGCCCGATGGCGGGTACCTGTCCAACATCGCACCGCGCCTGCTCGCCCATTTCCGCGAAGCGGGCGTGCTGCTACGGCCGCTGGGCAACACGGTGTACGTGATGCCGCCCTATTGCATCAGCGACGCGGACCTTGCGCAAGTGGAAGCGGCCATCACCAGCGGCGTGGCGCTGGTTGCGTAAATCTACGGATTCCGACGCAACACCAATGCAACGAACAACAACAGCGCGTTAAACGCGAACTTCCGGACCCCGTTAAGCCCGCCTGCTGCATGGTCACGCCATGGAGCAAGGACGGACGGACACGGGGAAAATGAAGTCGAGGCCGATCATGGGATCGATGCTGCTGGCGATGCTGGCGCTGTTGAACGGGTGCGGCCTTGGTTCCGACACCAGCGGCGCGGTGCCGATGGTGACGCTGGGAATGGCTGCGCCATCCACGCCCATACCGGTCACCCCCGCGGCCACCACCAGTGCAAGCAGCACGACATGGGCGCTCGCCAGCGCAGGCCCGCCGATGCAGCTGGGCGCGCAGACCCATTTCAGCCAGGGCTGGCCGCTTTCGACCCTATCGCTGGCGGATCAGGCAGGCGCGCCGACCTTGCGCGACGCGCTGCCATGGTCGGTCGGCGAACCCGTGCGCGGGACCTATGCGTTCAGCGGCGCCGCAGCGCAGGCGCTGGACGCCGCGTGTTCCTCGGGCAAGCGGCTGATCCTGACGATCGTGCCTACCAACCCCGCCTATGACGGGGGCTTGTGGGTGTGGTCTGCCGAGGGGCGCACCGCCTACGCGGCTTATCTCGACGCGCTGGTCACGAAGTTCGGCACCTGCCTTGCCGGTATCGAGATGGGCAACGAGATCAACGGCGCCAACGTTCTGAAGTATCCCGCCGGAACCGACGCGCCAACCGCCTATGTCCAGATGGCGCAGGCCGTGCGCGCCCGCATCGGTGGGCGTACGGCGATTCTCGCGGCCTCGACCAACATGATCGGCACCGGCTTCCTCAAGCCCTATTTCGCGGCGGGCCTGCTGCAACAGGTGGATGCCCTCACCGTGCATCCCTATCGCCTGCGCGGCGAAGGGCTGGACGTGGAACTGGCGCATCTCGACGCGGTGATGGACAGCTATGGCCGGCGCGTGCCGGTATGGGCGACCGAATTCAGCGTCGACACATCGGACCGCGCCTATGCCGCCGGGGAGCTGGTCAAGCAGGCCACGCTGATGGCCGCTGCCGGCGTGCCGCAGGCATCGTGGTACGCGCTGATCGACCAGCGCTATTTCCCCAACATGGGACTGTTTGCCGGCACTACCCCCAAGGATCAGGCAAAGGCCTTTGCCCTGATGCAGCCGATCCTCGCGCTCGGCCGGCCGCGTCGCATCGACATGGGAGACCCGCTGGTTTTCGCCTGGCGCTTTGGCGCAGACACGAGCGTCATCTGGGGCGCGCCGCGTCCGTTGACCATTACCGGCGGCAGCGTGGTCGATCCCACCGGCCTGCCGATCGGCGGCACCACGGTGGCCGAACGCCCGCTGATCGTGCGCGGCACCACCGCCATCGGTGCCGGACCGTCGAACTGGGTGGCCGACACGCTGATGGGCTGGGGCAGCCCGCAGTGGCGCTATTTTGCCCGCACCGGCGCGGCCACCGACACCGCGCTGGAACTGTGGGACGACACCTACACCAGCTATTTCGGCGGCAAGTGGTTCAAGCCCTTGCGCATCAACGCCACCTCCGCCGCCGTGGCCGGCACCGGCAGCAGCCCGACGCGCGCCGTCTGGCGCTACATCGCTCCCACGGCCCAATCGCTGGACCTGCGCGGCTGCTTCATGAAGGCGAACAGCGGCGACGGCGTGGACCTGACCGTCACCAAAAACGGCAAGGTGCTGTGGAGCGCGATCCTCACCACATCGCAAACGCCGGGGCCCATCGCGCTCGATCTGGCGGCGGGGGACAAGGTCGATCTTGTCGCCGGGCCGAACCAGACCTTTGGCGGCGATGCCTTCAACTATCGCGCGGTGCTTTTCCGCCGGGGCACGAGCACGGCGGTGTCCTGCCCCGGCTGAACGATCACGGCGCCGGCGATGCCGGCGCGGCGGGCGGGATCGGGCTGCGCCGCACGGTGAGGATCTTCACCGGTTTTTCGATCATCTGGCCTTTCAGCGCGCCCTCGCCCATCGTTTCCGAACGCGGTGCATCCCAGATGGCGCGGACCACATCCATGCCAGACACCACGTGGCCGAACGCCGCATAGCCGGCCTTCGTCTCAGGATTGTCGGAATCCGGCACGGCATCGAGCCCCGCCATGTCGGACAACAGGATAGACCAGTCCGCCGCAGCCGTGCCCGGCGCGTTGCGCGCCATGGAGATCGCCCCGGCCCTGTGCAGGATGCCCGTCTGACTGGTGGGTTCGTGCGTGATCGGCGGGAACAGCTTGCGCGGATCGCGCTGCCCGGCCTGAACCAGACCGCTGGGCGGCGTTCCCCAATCGAGGTGCATCGATCGGTAGAAGGTGATCCCGTCAAACCGCCGCGCATCGACATAGCGCAGGAAATTGGCGGTGCTGACCGGCGCGTGCTTTCCGTCCAGTTCCAGTTCGATCGGCCCCAGTTCGGTGGTCAGCGTGACGCGCACCGCATCGGCCAGCGGGATCGGTTGCGGCGCGGGCGCTGCGCGATGGACGACGCGATGGGGCGCGGCGGCAGTCAGCGCAAAAAGGACGGGCAGCGCGGCGGCAACGACGAATCGACGGTTCATCCCATGATTCTGCCGCATCCTCAGCCCTTCGTCACCGCAAAGCTGACCGTGCCACTCACGCGCTTTCCATCCGTGCCCGCCGCATGCCACGTCACCGTATAGGTCCCGACGGGCAACGGCCGCGCCAGCGCGCCCACCAGCGTCCTGCCATCGGGCGAAACCTTTACCGTCACGCCCGCGATCTTCATCGCGTGGGCCATGCCCTCCATGCCCGGCATTCCGGTCATGACCACCGTCAGGCCGGACAGCGCAGGCTGGACAGGCTCGCTGAACGCCACGGAAACGCTGCGCACCCCGGCGGCCCGGGCCCCTTCGGCGGGCGTGGCTCCCGTAGCGGCAACCGCCGCCATCGCGGGAATCGGCGCAAGGAAAAGCAGCAACGGCAGGGTTTGGCGCATGATCGACATCGTTGGCTCCGGCAGGATGATGATCCCTATACGCGCCCACCACGCGCGCCCCTCGAACATTTTGCACTCGAACATTTTACAAGGGTTCCGGCGCGCTCGCGCGTATAAGGGGGCATGAGGACCGTCATGATGGAAGATCTGGATAGCGCGCTTGCCGGCGTGGCACTGCTGCCCGCAGATCCCCGGCTCGATGCCCTTGATGCCGCCGTGTGGCACGATCTGGCGCAGCAACGCCGGGATTCCCGGCTTCCCGCCATGGCCCTGATCGCGGCCGCCTTTCTGGCGTTCGGCTCCGGCCTGGCCGGCACGGCACTGTTCACGCCCCCGCGCCAGCCCGCGCTGTTCCCGCTGGGCGCGCCGCCCGCGCTGTCACCATCCGTCCTGCTGGGTGACGCAGAATGAACCGTTTGCCGCGTTATATCCCTTATGCCGTCGTGGCGGTCCTGTTCGGCGCGGCCGGTGCGCTGGTGGGACACGTGCTGATCCCGCAGGCGCCCCCCTCGGAATCCGAGCTGCACACCGTCCTGCACCAGCAACTGTCCCTGGACAGCGACCAGCAGCACCGCGTGGAAGCGATCGAGCGCGAATTTGCCGGGCGGCGACAGGCGCTGGAAAACCGGCTGCGCGCCGATAACGCTCACCTCGCCCGCGCCATTCAGGCCGAACACGGCTATGGCCCGCAAGTGGCTGCCGCCGTCGATGCCTCGCATCAGGCGATGGGCGAACTTCAAAAGGCGACGCTGGAACACGTATTCGCCATGCGTTCGGTGCTTCGTCCGGATCAGGCGACCCGCTACGACGCCGCCGTGGAAAATGCGCTGACCCAGCCGCGACACTGACATGGCCTCGTTCGCCGCGATGACCGATGGCGGCCTTGCGCAGGCCGTTCGCACGGGTGCCAAAGCCGCCTTTGGCGAATTGATGCGCCGCCATCGCGAATTCGTGTTTCGCATTGCGCGGGGCCAGACCGGCAACGACGACGATGCGCTGGACGTGACGCAGCAGGCCTTCGTCGCCGCGTTTGCCGCCATCGATCGCTATGACGGCACGCGTCCGTTCACCCACTGGATTGCGCGCATCGCCATCAATCGCGCGCGCGATCTGCATCGGCGGCGCAAGGTACGGCACTGGCTGTCCCGCGCGTTGCCGCTGGATGCCGCCACGCACGTTCCCGATGAGGCCCCGGACATCGCGCAGGTTCTGGACGACCGGGCCGCGCTTTCCCGCACGATGCGCCTGATTGCCGCGCTGCCGGCCCCGCTGAAGGACGTGCTGGTGCTGCGCACGCTTACCGGGCTCGACGAAGCAGAGACCGCCGCCGTGCTGGGCCTCAGCCGCAAGACGGTCGAAACCCGCCTCTATCGCGCGCGCAACCGGCTGCGCGAAAAATTGCCAAGGGGCTGAAGCCGATGTCGCGTATTGCCATCATGGACCTGCCCCCCCTTGCCCGCCGCACGATGTTGAAAGCCGCAGGCCTTGCCGGCCTGACGGGGATGATGGCGCCGGTCAGGGCTTCGGCCGTGGCGCCAGCGGTGCTGTCTGGCCCCGACATTGACCTCACCGTGGCGCGGGGCAGCATCACGATGCACGGCCGACCGGCACAGGCGGTCACGATCAACGGCTCGGTTCCCGCCCCGCTACTGCGCCTGCGCGAAGGGCAGCGTGTGCGCATCACCGTGCGCAACGCGCTGGACGAGCCGACCTCTGTCCATTGGCATGGATTGCTGGTGCCGTTCCAGATGGACGGCGTGCCCGGCCTGTCGTTTCCCGGAATCGCGCCGCGCGAAAGCTTTACCTACGAATTCGTGCCACGCCAGTCTGGCACCTATTGGTATCACAGCCATTCCGGGCTTCAGGAATTTTCCGGCATGTACGGGCCGATCGTGATCGACCCGGCAGAGCCCGATCCCGCGCCGATGCGCGAACACGTGTTCGTGCTGTCTGACCACAGCTTCGTGCGGCCGGCGCGCATCCTGCGCAACCTGAAGCTCGATCCCGGATACTATAACCGCCACCCTCAGACGCTTTCCGGACTGCTGGCGGGCAAGGACCAGCCGCTCGCCGAGCGCCTTGCATGGGCGCGCATGCGCATGGACCCGACCGACATTGCCGATGTGACGGCCGCAGTGCTGACCTATCTGGTCAACGGACGCGACCCATCCGATCCGTGGACAGGCGCCGTTGCCCCCGGCGAGCCGGTCCGGCTGCGCCTGATCAATGCCGGCGCGATGAGCGTGTTCGACGTGCGCATCCCGGACCTGCCGCTGACGGTCGTTGCCGCGGATGGCCAGCCGGTGGTTCCGGTCGAGGTGGACGAGCTTCAGCTTTCCCCCGGCGAAACCTGCGACGTGATCGTGCATCCCACCACCGATGCGCATGCGCTCGTCTGCGAAAGCGTGGACCGGTCGGGCATGGCCGTCGCCATGCTGGCCGTCCGCCCCGGCGCGCGCGCACCGGTCCCGCCGTTGCGCCAGCGCCCCGTGCTGACCATGCGCGATATGGGCATGGACATGGGGGGCATGGATATGGCCGGCATGGGACACTCCATGTCGATGCGCGATGGCGCAAACGCCCCGGGGGTCCGGCTCGGCCCGGGCGTGGAGATGATCGCCCCGATGCCGGTCGACCGCACGGGCGAACCCGGTCTTGGCCTCGATGCGCGCTATGTGCCGCACGGCCATCGCGTGCTGACCTACCGCGATCTGGTCAGCACATCGCAAAACCCCGATCCGCGCGCGCCCGCACGCGAGATCGAGGTGCACCTGACCGGCAACATGGAGCGCTACATGTGGTCGATGGACGGCAAGACGCTGTCCGAATCGCATGAGCCGATCCCATTGCGCACCGGCGAGCGGGTCCGCTTCACACTGGTCAACGATACGATGATGGCGCACCCGATCCACCTGCACGGGCATTACTTCGAGCTGGTCACCGGCCACGGGAATCGCTCGCCGCGCAAACACACGATCAACGTGGCCCCGGGCGGAAAGGTCAGCTTCGACGTGACAGGGGAACCCGGCGACTGGGCCTTTCACTGTCATATGTTCCTGCACATGGCCACGGGCATGATGCGCGTCGTGCAGGTGCGCCCGGCATGACCTTTCGCCCGATGCTCATCGCCGCGCTGTTGCTCTCGCTGGCCACGCCGGCGCAGGCGCAGGATCACGCCATGCCCGGAATGGTGATGCCGTCCACTCCCGCGCCCGCAACCGCCCCGCCGGAAACCGACGACGCAACCGGCACGGACCAGTCCCCCGGAAGCGCCGAACCGCCCCTGCCCGCGCACGATCTCGCCGCCAGCCGCTATTTCGGCGCCGCCGCGATGGAGCAGGCCCACCACGCGATGACGGCCGCCCACGGCGGGGGCGCGCTATCGCAGGTCCGCTTCGACCTGGCTGAAATCCAGATCCGCCACGGCGCGCAGGGGTATCGCTGGGAAGGCCTGGCCTGGACGGGTGGCGACATCGACCGGTTCGTGCTGCGCAGCGAAGGCGAAGGCACCTTTGGCCAGCCACTTGCCCGTGCCGAGGTGCAGGCCCTGTGGCGGCACGCGCTCGATCCGTGGTGGAACCTTGAAATGGGCGTGCGGCAGGACCTCGAATCCGGCCCGCGCCGCACCCATGCGGTGCTGGCGGTCGAGGGTCTGGCGCCCTATCGGTGGGATGTGCGCGCGCAGGCTTTCCTGTCGCAGCATGGTGAATTGACCGGGCGGGTGGAAGCCACTCTGGACCAGCGCTTGACCGACGTCGTCGTGCTCAGGCCCCGGTTAGAGGCGTCCTGGTCCGCCCAGGGTGCCCCTCAACTTCACATGGGTCGCGGGCTTTCCGAGATCGGCGCCGGCCTGCGCCTTCACGCCCTGATCAAGCCAGAGTTCGCCCCCTACGTAGGCTGGAACTGGACGCGCAAACTGGGCCGTACGGCCGACTACGCACGGCAGGCGGGCGATAGCGTGAACGACCATTCGCTGGTGCTGGGCATCGCCACCTGGTTCTGACCGCCGCCGGCGAAGGTTAACGCCCCCCTAGGGCAGTTACCCAAGCCCGCCCTTACCCTTCCGCGACACCCCCGTGGCAAAGCCGACGCTTGCAACACGTCTTTCGAGGGCACGCGGGAGATCCCATGATTCGGTTCAATATAACCGCCAAGTTCGTCACGGCATTTTCGCTGCTGCTGGCGGCCATGGCTGCGATGGGCCTGTTCGCGGTCGCCAAGATCGGCGAAGTGAACGATCTTTCGACCGAACTGCGCACGCGCTGGCTGCCCGCCGCCCAATCGCTGGGCGACATCCACGCCTATCTCTCGCAATACCGGATCAAGCAGGATGACCTGATGGATTCACCCAGCGAGCGCACCGCCAAGCTGGAGCACAATGCCAAGGCAGTTATCGACGGCCTGCTCGATGACTATGGCAAGGTTGCCCAGTCAAAGGACCAGCAGACCGCGCTCGATCAGCTCAAGCAGCAGTGGGTGACCTACACCGAGATGAACAAGCGGATGGAGGCCATGGCACTGGCCCATGATCCCGCCGCGCATGATGCCTTCCAGGGCGAAACGCTCGACGCGTTCTACGCGATGGAAGACACCGTCCTGTCGATGATCGACAACGACGGGAAGGCGGCATCGGCGGTTTCGTCGCATAGCGCCAAGATCTATGTGCAGGCGCGCACGTTCCTGATCGGCGCGATCTGCGCCGGGCTGCTGGCCGCCGTGGCGCTGATGGTGCTGCTGATGCACAACATCGCGCGTCCGCTGAACCGCATGGGCGACGTTGTCGGCCGTCTGATCAATGGCGATCACGGCGTGGATCTGCCGGGGCTCACCCGCACCGACGAAATCGGCTCGCTCGCCCGCGCGCTGGACCGCTTCCGCGATCTGTTCGCGGCGGACCACGAACGCGCCGAGGCGGAAAAGCGCCGGACCGAGGAAACGCTCGTCACCATCGATGCCATCGGCGGCGGGCTGGCCGCACTGGCCGAAGGCAACCTGACCCACCGCGTGCCCGAAAACGGCAGCGGCGCGCTGGCCAAGCTCCACGTGGATTACAACGCCGCCGTCGGCGAACTGTCGAGCACGCTCGCCAAGATCGTCGAAGGCTGCAACACCATCAAGCTGGGCACGCACGAGATTGCCGCCGCCGCCTCCGACCTTTCGGAACGCAGCGAGCAGCAGGCCAGTTCGCTGGCCGAAACCGCGCGCACGCTGGCGCAGTTCACCGGCTCGGTAAAGATCACCGCCGACAACGCCCGCCAGACCAGCGGCCGCCTGAGCGTGGCGCGCGAAACCGCCGACAAGGTGGAAACCATCGCGCGTCAGGCCGTGGACGCCATGCGCTCGATCGAAAGCTCGTCACGCGAGATGGCCGACATCGTCAACGTGATCGATGGCATCGCCTTCCAGACCAACCTTCTGGCGCTGAACGCCGGGGTCGAAGCCGCGCGCGCCGGTGAATCTGGCAAGGGTTTTGCCGTGGTCGCCAACGAAGTGCGTGCGCTGGCGCAGCGCTCCGCCGATGCGGCCAAGGACATCAAGGCGCTGATTTCCACCAGCACCGAACAGGTCGGTGGCGGCGTCAGCCTGGTTGAATCGAGCGGCGAAGCGCTACGCCAGATCGTGGGCGAAGTTAGCGCGGTCTCCGGCCTTGTCGAAGAGATTGCCGAAGCCGCCGAAAAGCAGGCCACCGGCATCGTCGAAATTTCGGGAATGGTCGCTTCGATGGACCAGTTCACCCAGCAAAACGCGGCGATGGTGGAAGAAACATCGGCCGGCACGCGCAACCTGTCGGTCGAGACGGAAAGCCTGGTGGACCAGCTCATGCGCTTCCAGCTTGCCCGCAGCGGCAGCCTTGGCGGCCTTGGCGGATCGCTGCCGGTCGCCGCGCGAGCGCAACCGGTTCAGGCGGCGCCGTCCTACAAGCCCACCGCCTACGCACCGTCCCCGCCGCCTGTCATGCGCGAACCGGAACCGGTGATGGCATCCGCTCCGCCTCCGCGTCCGGCCGCCTCCGAACCGTTGGCCATGCCGGCGCCCATGCCACTGCCCCTGCCCGCGCACGGCAATGCCGCGGTGAAGCTCGACGACGACTGGTCGGAATTCTGAAGCCGGCCCCATCCTCGGGGCAAGTACCTACCCCGTTTTACCCTCAAACCAACCAGTCCCGTGGAAGATGGGCCCGGCAAATCGCCACCCAAACCGCTCCGGACTTTTTCAAGCTCGAAACAGGAAGGACCACGATGCCAAAGTCCCCCAAGCATTCCCTGCCCCGCGCCGTTGCCAGCGGGCTGGCCGCAATCACGCTCGCCGCGGGCGCTCTGGCAGCCACGCCTGCCGCCGCGCAATCGGCGGACTGGATCAAGTCCGTGGCCCGCGCCATCGCCTCAAAGCAGACCTACCCCCGCACCGCGCAGATGCGCGGCGAGGAAGGCACCGCCCGCGTGAAGGTGTATATCTCGGCCAGCGGCAGCGTCGAAAAGACCGAGCTGGTCGCGCCTTCTGGTTCGTC
This sequence comes from Pseudomonadota bacterium, assembly GCA_039804665.1. Classification (GTDB taxonomy): domain Bacteria; phylum Pseudomonadota; class Alphaproteobacteria; order Sphingomonadales; family Sphingomonadaceae; genus Novosphingobium. The sequence continues at coordinate 12,697 of JBDLVU010000038.1, forward strand.
CACGCTTGACCGCGAAGCGCTCGCTCTCCCCACGCGCGCGGCGATCCCGGCCCCTCCGGGCGGCGCGACCTCGGTCACCGTGCCGATCACCTGGAAACTTCTGTAACGCCTCTCCCACGGAAGACCCCGTTCGACTGGAGGGGGTGAACCGAACTGAGGGCGGAGCGCCTGCGCTCCGCCCTCAGTTTCATGGAGCGCGCACGAAAAGGGGGCGCCGCCTATACAGGCGACGCCCCGGAAGGTTCACTTCATGCGCTCGTCAGTACCCATCAACGCCCGGATTCGGCTACGGTTCCAGCCCGTCCCATCCGCCGCCAAGGGCCTGGTACAGCGTTACCCGCGCGGACAGCGCGTCCGCGCGCGCCTGGATCAACGCAAGCTCCGCCGCCAGCAGGCCGCGCTGTGCATCAAGCTGCTCCAGCAACGGTGAATACCCCTCGCGGTAGCGGTTCGCCGCCAGTCGAAAGGCTTCCGCTAGCGCATCGCGCTGGGCAGACAGAACGCGCACCTGCTCGTCGGTGCGGAGCACGGCCCCCATGGCATCGTCGGCTTCCCGAAACGCCGTCAACGCCGCGCGGCGATAGGCGAAGGCGGCGAGATCGCGTTGCGCCGCCGCACTTTCCGCTTGCGCGGTCAGCCGCCCGCCTTCGAACAATGGCGCCAGAATGCTGCCGCCGACCGACCACAGCGTGATCGGATCCGCCAGCAACGTTGAAAACGCGGCCCCGGCAGAGGCCGACAGGCGCACCTGCGGCAGGAAGCGCTTTCGCGCGGCGGCCAGCGCGCTGTCGGTCGACGCCAGCTGAAACTCGGCCTGTGCCACGTCCGGCCGTCGCCGCAGCAGTTCGGCGGGCAGGAACGCCGGCACGGGCGGTTCAACCAGCGCGGAGAGCGGCAATCCCCGGGCCACGCCACCCGGCGTTTCGCCCAGCAGGAGCCGCAAGGCGTTTTCCTGACGCGTCACCGCCAGTTGCAGCGCGGGCACGATCTGTGCCGTCGCCTGATATTCGGCCTCCGCCTGCGCCTGTTCAAGCCGGGGCGAATAGCCTGCATCGGTCCGCCGCCGGATCAGCGCCAGCGATGTTGCCCGCGCCGCCAGCGTGGCCCGCGCCACGTCCAGCCGCGCATCCAGCGCGCGAAGGGTGATGTAGCCGCTGGCCGTTGCCGCCGCGACGGACAGGCGCGTGGCATCGCGTGCCGCCTCGCTCGCCGCAAGTCCTGCGCGCGCGGCAGCGACCTGATCCCCCAGCCGGCCGAACAGATCGGCCTCCCACGCCACCTGCACCTGCGGCTGGCCTGCGGTCTGTTCCGACGGATTGCCAAAAGCATTCACGGTGCGCGCCCGCGATACACCAGCCCCTGCGTCGAACGTCGGCAGCAGGGCGGACCGCGCCAGTGCTTCCTGCGCGCGCGCGTCGCGAATGCGTGCGACGGCAATCCCTACGTCGCTGTTCGCCACGATGGCGCGATCGACCAGCGCGGCCAGCGCCGGATCGCCAAAGCGGTTCCACCACCCCTGCTCCAGCGTCGCGCCCGCCGGCACGGCCGTTCGCCATTGCGACGGGGGTTGCACCGCCGCCATGGGCGCCGTGGCAACGCGCGGGCCGGCGCATGCCGCCACCATCATCGCCAGCCCGGGCGCGAGGCGCTTCACGGCGCGGTCTCCACCCGCGCTTCGACCGACATGCCCGGCCGCAGTCGCGCCGCCAGCTGCTGGTCCGGATCGATCCTGATCCGCACTGCGATCCGCTGCGCCACCTTCACGAAGTTGCCGGTGGCGTTGTCGGGCTTCAGCACCGAAAATTCCGATCCCGCCGCCGGCGCAATCTCTTCCACCCGCCCGTTCAGCCGCGCCCCGCCCAGCGCATCGACCCGCAGGCTTGCCCGCTGCCCGATCCGCATGCGCGCCGTCTGGGCTTCCTTGAAATTGGCGACGACCCAGCTCTGACGCGGCACCAGATACATCAGTTGCGTGCCGGGGCTGACAAAGGCGCCTGCCCGCACGCCCAGTTCGGAAAGCTGGCCATCCACCGGGGCGCGGATCACCGTGTTGTCCAGATCCACCTGCGCCAGATGCAGCGCCGCCCGCGCGCCCTCTACCGCTGCGGCAAGCCCGGTGCGCCCCACCACAACCGAGCGCACATCCTGCGTGCCCACGGTGCGCGCCGCTTCGGCCTGTTGCACGGCGGCGGCGGCGGCCAGCAATGCGGCCCGCGTCTGGTCGTGCTCACGCGCGGAAATCGATCCATCCGCCACCAGCGCGTCCGCCCTGCGCATGTCGGCCTGCGCCTTGAACAATTGCGCACGGGCGCTGGCGATCGCGGCCTCCTGCCCGGTCAGCGCGGCCTGCCGCGATGCCTGCGCCTGCTGCGAATTGGCCAGCGCGGCTTCCTGCGCGGCAAGGTTCGCCTGCGCCTGTTCGACCCGGGCCGCATAAACGCGCCGGTCGATCATCGCCAGCACCTGCCCTGCGCGCACCGTCTGGAAATCGCGCACCGGCAGCGTGGTGACATAGCCCGAAACCTGCGGGCTGATCACCGTCACCTGCCCCTTTACATAAGCATTGTCGGTATCCTGGCCCCACCCGGCGAATGGCGGCAGGCGCCAGGCATAAAGCACCGCCCCCACCGCAAGGATCACCAGCAGCACGATCCCGCCGATGGCCGGGCCGCTGCGCGCCGGTGGGCGCCAGCCCTGCGGGGCCGGATCGACCTGCGGATCGGCTTGCGAATCTGCCGGGCTTGCCATCGTCACCTCGTCTCCTGCACTGCGATTGCCGCTGCCCGCTGCTGCGCCTGCCGTTGTAGCAGAACCACCGGCGATTCCTCGCCCCGGCGCACGATGGCCCGCCGGATCGAAAGCCCCCAGGCCACCGCCATCAGCGACAGGATGCCGATCAGCAGGAACACGTCGTTATAGGCCAGCACCTGCGCCTCGCGCGTGGCCGCGCGCGACAGCAGCACCACACCCTCGGCATTGCGCAGCACGGGATCGCCCATCGTGCCCGCAAGCGCGCCCGCGCCGCTGCGCACGCGCGCCGCCACTTGCGGATCGGCCAGCATCACCTGCTGCACCAGTTCGTGCGAATGGACCTTTTCCCGGATCGTCTGAAACGTGCCCAGCAGGGCGCTGCCCGCCAGCCCGCCCAGTGACTGGCTGAGGCTGAACAGCACTGCAAAGCTGATGAAGTTGCTTGGCCCGGCCAGCAGCGTGCGCGCCATGCCGATCACCATCGCCTGCCCCAGGAACAGCATCGACGCGAACCCCACCAGCGCCTGACTGAGCATGAAGCTGCTCGGCCGGGTCAGGTTGGTCGCGCCCGCGTCCATGAACGCAGCCACCGCGATCATCGCCACCGCGATGGTGATCGGCCGACTGAGATTCTGCGGATTGAACGTCAGCACGCCGGTCAGCATCCCCGCGACCGAGGCGACCACGATTACCGCGTTGAGCCCCACCATCTGGTCGTTGGTCATCCCCAATACCGTCAACAGCCCCACCGAGCCGAACGCCTGTTCCGACAGCAGGATACGCACCGTCGCCGCCACCGCGATCAGCCGCGCCATCTCACGCGTGCCAAGAAAGCGGGTATTGACCAGCGGATTGGCGCGGAAATGTTCGAACACCAGGCCCGCAGTCAACAGCACCAGCGACAGCGCCAGCGCGATGCCGATCCACGGCCGCTCGGTCCACCATTCGATGCGCCCTTCGGTCAGCACCGCGATCAGCAGCCACAGACCGGGCGCGAGCAGCGCAAAGGTCAGGAAGTCGCTGCGCTCGAACACCCTGACCCGCTGGCTGGGCGGCAGCGGCAGCGCCCAGATCGCCGCCTGCGTTGCCAGCACCAGCCCCAGTTCGAACCAGTACAACATGTGCCAGTCACCCGTTTCCAGCAGGTGCGGCGACAGCATCCGGGCGATAGGCGTGGCAAGCTGCGGGATCGAAATGCCCAGCATGATCCCGGCCAGCCGCCGCGCCGCAGGCATCCCCTGAATGATATACAGCAACGTCAGCGTCGACAGCACCGCTGCCGAGGCCCCGCTTGCCGCGCGCACCAGCACGCTGGACCAAAAGCCGTGAACCAGCAGATGCAGCACCGTCGTCATCGCGTGGAGCGCCAGCATCCCCCGGATGAACGCGCGCAGGCCGTACTGCTGGCGGAACTTCATCAGCAGCAGGTTGGCGGTGGCGCTGGTCATCAGATAGGCCGCCGTCAGCCATGCCGCTTCGTCGGGCGCCAGCCCGAGCGTGCCTTGCGCAAAGTTCAGGTTCACCGTCACCAGCGCATTGCCAAGGCCCCCGGTCAGGCCGATCAGCACCCCGATCAGGACGTAGGACACCCGGCGCCGCAGCGGATGATCGGGCGTATGCGGGGAGCCCGGCATCGAAGGCTGCTCGTGCGGCTTGAACTCGTAGCCGCCCTCCTCCGCCACGCGCGCCCCCATCTGATATGGCTGGCCTGCAACCATATGCACGGAGCCGCCGTGCCGTTGCGAAGCCAGCCCCTCCGGCTTCGCCGGCGAAAGAACGTGCGACCAGCGCGCAAGTTCCCGGCCCACGCCGCAGGAGGGGCAGGACCGTTCCGCTGGTGCGCTGCGCGCGGCGACTTCAGCTCTCGCCTCTTGCCTTCCGTCCCGCATACCCGCGATATGGGCGGCCTGCGCCAGGGCACGCTGGCAACCGGAGCCTGAAACCAATGACCACCATCCACCTGCCCCGTACGATCCACGTCGGCGGCGGCGCTCTGGCCGAACTGCCCCCGGCGCTCGCGCAGCATGGCCTGACCCGTCCGTTCATCGTGACCGACGCGTTCATGGTCGCTTCGGGCATGGCGACGCGGGTGACCGAGGTTCTTGATACGGCGGGACTGGCATCGGTGGTCTTTTCAGAAACCGTGGCCGATCCCACGGTTGCGGTGGTCGAAGCCGCGCTGGCCGCGCTGCGCGCTGCGGACTGCGACTGCGTGATCGGCTTCGGCGGAGGCAGTCCCATCGACACGGCCAAGGCGGTGGCTGTGCTGGCGCCCGATCCGCGCCCCGTTGCCACCATGAAGACACCCGCCGTCAACGATGCACCCGGCCTGCCGATCATCGCCATTCCCACCACGGCCGGCACCGGGTCGGAAGCGACCCGCTTCACCATCATCACCGACGAGACGACTTCGGAAAAGATGCTGTGCGCCGGGCTGGGCTTCCTGCCGCAAATCGCCATCGTCGATTACGAACTGACACTGGCCAAGCCGCGCCGCCTGACCGCAGACACCGCCATCGACGCGCTCACCCACGCCATCGAGGCCTATGTCAGCCGGCGCGCCAACGCCTTTTCCGATGCCATGGCACTTTCCGCCATGCGCCTGATCGCACCGAACATCCGCCGCGCCTGCGCCGATGGCAACGACCGCCCCGCGCGCGAGGCGCTGATGGTTGGCGCCCATCATGCCGGCATCGCCTTTTCCAACGCCTCTGTCGCGCTGGTGCACGGCATGAGCCGCCCCATCGGCGCGTTCTTCCACGTGGCGCATGGCCTGTCGAACGCGATGCTACTGCCCGTGGTCACTGCCTTTTCGGCCCCCGCCGCGCTGCCCCGCTATGCCGCGTGCGCCCGGGCGATGGGCGTGGCCAGCGAAGGCGAAGGGGATCAATCCGCCGTGGCCCGCCTGCTGGAAGAACTGACCGCGCTCAATGCCGATCTCGATGTGCCCAGCCCGGCAAGCTATGGCATCGATCCCGCGACGTATCGCGCGCTGATCCCGCAGATGGCGGCGCAGGCGCTGGCCTCAGGATCCCCCGCCAACAATCCGGCCGTGCCCACGGCAGACGAGATCGCCACGCTCTACGAGCAGGCCTTTTCCGGGTGACCGGCCCCCCAAGGGGGAAATTTCAGGATTGGCTGATGGTGCGTAGCGCAGTCCTGAGCAAACGGGTCTGCGGTCTAAATTCCCTGCTATTCCCTGTTATTCTCTGTTTCTCGGAAATCGGGCCATTATTGCCGAATAGTCTAAGCTCGATCCTCCCGGGCGCCATCATTTTTCGGCGCTAGCGGTACGCTTTAACCGTGGTCAAAACAGGGAATGGAAAAGCGACAGTCCGCGACCGAAAAGATCGGCTTCAGATGCGGTATTCGAACTCGCTGTGCAGACCGCGTCGTGCGGCTCGCTCGATGTCGAAATACACCACCGTCCAATCAGCGGGCAGAACTGCCTTGACCTTATAGGCAAGGGCCAGACCAGCCTCGGCAAAAGCTTTGCGCTGAGCAAGATGTTCAGGCGTGGACTGAGGCCGCATCGATTCTTCGAAATCCCAGTCCTCCCATGCACGGCTGACGACCGCGATTTCATCGGCCAACGCGGACGCAACAGTGGGATCGATCGGGAGGCCTTCGGCCGTATCGCTCATGCCCTGGCTGTTCCAAAGGCAACCCGAGCAATGGTCGAACATGAAGCGTACCCATTTGCCGGGAAATTCCTCGTCGGCAACTTCTCCACTGGGCAGCGGCTGCCCGCGGAATGCCGACGGCAGCTTCTGAGCGTTCAGGGTGTCGAGAAGCTTCGACACATGCAGATGATCCTTGCGCTCCAAAGGCGCAAACACGACCAGCCACGTGTCACCGAGAGCGTGTGCGACTTCCCCCGCGATGATCGCGCCTTCGGCATTGAAGGTCTCCAACGGAAACTCGATGCAGTGCTCGGGCGCGTAGCCGTAAGGCAGTCCTTCGCGAAACGCTTCATAGCGCTTAGCCCAGTGGGCGATGTGATGTGCCAGCCCGTCATTAAATCCAAGCCGCGCAGGTTCGACAGGATCAAGCAGTGTTCCGGGACGAGGCCAGCGCGCTTTCAGCAGGCCACCCCGCACCGACACCCATACGGTGTTGGCCATTTGCGCTTCGTCGATGTTGCGAGGAGTTTGCTGGACGACCTTAGCGGGCATGAAACGGGCTTTCGAGATGACTCATCGTCGCTCCAAAGCCCGCAGGGTTCAACGAACGAAATCTCCGATCCGGTCAAAATTGACCAAAAGGCCATTGCGGTCGACGGCACACTTATTTAGAACAAAACATGAATATCAAAGGAGGCGCCATATCGTTGCTTTTCAGCTCCAATCCCGGGGCCATGGACGTTTACCATGCCTTCAACGAGACACGTCAATAGCCTGAACTTTTCTATTAATATCGAGAATTTACCCGTTTCAGCATTGCGCCCATACCCGCGCAATGCGCGCACGCATTCGGCCAAACAGCTCAAACAAATAGCGCGCAGCATTGAACGGTTTGGTTTTACCAACCCGGTGCTGATCAACGACGAACACCAGATCATCGCCGGCCATGGCCGGGTTGAAGCCGCGCGATCACTAGGGCTGAAAACAGTTCCAACACTGCGCCTGTCGCATCTCACTCCTGCCCAGCAGCGCGCCTACGTGCTCGCGGACAACAAGCTGGCGCTCAACGCGGGTTGGGATCGCGATCTTCTGGCAACCGAGCTGCAGGGACTGATCGAACTGGATTTCGAGGTCGAACTCACAGGGTTTAGTCTCGCAGAAATCGATTTCGTACTCGACGAGGCCCGCGACGCTGATCCCACAGGCAGAGATGAAGACGACGACCGTATCCCGCAAGTGGTGCAGGTGCCAGCCAGTGCAGCGGGCGACCTATGGCAACTTGGACGCCACAGGCTGTTCTGCGGAGACGCGCGAGATGCCGAGGGCTTTACCAGGTTGATGGGCCCCGATCGCGCCGACCTCGTTTTTACCGATCCGCCTTACAACGTGAAGATAGACGGCCATGTCTGCGGCCTTGGTGAAGTGAAGCACCGCGAATTCGCCTTTGCGAGCGGTGAAATGAGCCGCGATGTTTTTACCCGGTTCCTCACTGAGACCTTAGGGCACGCTGCAGCCGCCATGCGCGACGGCGCCATCGCCTTTGTATGCGTGGATTGGCGGCACATAGGCGAGTTGATGACCGCTGGCGAAAGCGTGTTTGAGTAGCCCCTAGTTTTCTAGACGCCTTCCACTTTCAAAATCTGCTGCCGTTCGAACTCGGCCGGCGACAGCATTCCGTTCCTGACCTGCTTGCGGA
>JBDLVU010000039.1:0-20624 GCA_039804665.1 Pseudomonadota bacterium
CCACGATCGCCTCGATGGCTTCGTCGTCGGCATAGTTGCAGTGGTAGATCACGCGGAAACCGGCCTTGATCGCCAGCTTGATCGATTCCGCGGTGTAGCAGTGCGCCGTCAGCCACAGCCCGGCCTTGTGCGCGGCTTCGGCGCCGGCGAGGATTTCCTCCTCATAGAACTGCTCGGTCAGGTTGGTGCCCGAATCCATCGCGCTCACGCCGTTCAGCAGGAACTTCACCGATTGCAGGCCCAGTTCCGCCATTTCCCCGACGAATTGCGCCACCGCCGCCGGATCGCTGGTCCGCACGGCGCGGCCGGGAAACTTGAACACCAGCCCCGGCGCGCCGCCCGGCAGGCGTTCCATCGACGACGTGATCAGGCGCGGCCCCGGCAGCATTCCCTTGTCGAACGCGGCCTTCACCGCGATCTCCGCCGCGCCCGAGCTCGGCCCGCCCGAATAAGCGCTGGTATAGCCGTAATCGAGCATCACGCGGCCGCAGTGCGCGGCGGTCAGCGCCAGTTGTTCGGCGGGGTGATTGCCCGGGCGGCCCATCACTTCCACGCTCGATCCCAGTTGCAGGTGGGTGTGCGCATCGACAAGGCCGGGCATCAGCGTGCGGCCCTGTCCTTCGATCACGCGATCCGCGCCCGTGCCATCGAACGCGTCGGCCGTGGTTGCCACGCCGGTAATGCGGTTTCCGTCCACCAGCACCGCGCCGTTTCCGGGCAGCAGGTCGGTCCCATCAAAAATACGGACGTCGCGGATCAGCGTCTTCAAGGCGAACTCCCCAGAACTTGCGCGTTTGCACGGGCTTCCCCGCGCCTATGATCCTGTTTTTCCATCAGGTAAAATAACCAATTTTTGCCGTCCCATATGGCATGCCTATGGAACACCCGGTGAAATCATGGGAATGGCCCGTTTCGGATTTGCACGGCAGGCCTATATGGGGCGCGGGGCATCATCACACGGGACAAGCGATGACAGGGCAAGACCGCGCGAGGATTTCGGACCGGGAACGACGTGCCGAGATCGGCCGCGTCCGCCGCGCCCGCACCCGCGCCCGCATCATCGCCGCCGCGTTCGAACTGTTCGGCGCCGAACACGGCCTTTACGCCCGGATCGAGGAAGTGGCCAAGGGCGCCGGCATCACCCGCGCCACGTTCTACGATCACTTCTCCGGCATGGCCGAACTGCGTGAGGCGGTGACGTACGAACTCACCCACGATTTCCTCAGCGCCGTTACCCGCACCGTCACCCGGCTCGATGACGCGCGCGAACGTTCGGCCGCCGCGATCCGCTTTTACCTGCACCGCGTGCGCGCCGTGCCCGGCTGGGGCTGGTCGCTGATCAACCTCAGCGCCAACGGCGTCATCTTTGGCGCCGAGACCCAGCGCGAAGCTGAAATCTCGGTGCAGGCGGGCATCGACAGCGGCGCGTTCGACCTGTCCGATGCGGTCGTCGGCCGCGATGTCGTGCTCGGCGGCACGCTGGCCGCCATCGCCACGATGGTGCGTGAAGAGGTTGGCGCCGATTATCCGGAACGCATCGCGGCCACGATCCTGCGCGGCCTTGGGGCGGATGCCGCAACCGCGCGCGAAGTCGCCGCGCGGCCGCTGCCACCCCTGCTGGTCGATCCCGACCTGCATACTTGACGTTTTGTCCGATCCGAAATAGCCACTCCTAAATTAGACACTTTGTCTGATTCATATGGACCGGGCATTCCCGGCCATCGGGAGATGGAAATGCGCTTGTCTGGACGAAGCCGGCTTGTGGCCGGCGCCGGCGCTGCCCTGTGCGCGCTGGCCTTCACCCCCGTTTCCGCCGCCACGCCCGCGCCCGCGCCGCGCGCGCCGGAGGCGATCTACGCCCGCGTCTGCGGCTATTGCCACGGCCAGCATGTGGCGCCGGTGATCCGGGGCAGGGGCTTGCCCGCTGACCTCATCCGCCAATACGTCCGCACCGGCCCGCGCGCGATGCCCGCGTTCCGCCCGACCGAAATCAGCGACACGGAACTCAAGGCGCTGGCCCAGTGGGTCAGCACGTCGAAGGCCGATCCCAAGGAGCAGGACCAATGACCGGCCTTTCCCGACGCGACCTGATCCGCACTGGCGCCGTGGGCGCCGCCATGCTTGGCTCCAGCGCCTTCGCCTCGCCGCTCGACGGCCCGCGCCAGCTGCCCGCGCATCTCGACAAGGGCGCCTTTGCCGCTGCGTTGCGCGATCTGCGCGCCGTGGTGGGCGATGAATGGGTCTTTGCCGATGCCGAAAGCACCTTGCCCTATGCCAAGAGCTTCATCCCCGATCCCCGCCACGAACACGTGCCCTCGGGCGCGGTCGCCCCGGCCACGGTGGAGGAAGTGCAGGGCATCCTGAAGGTCGCCAACAAGTACAAGCTGCCGCTGTGGACCGTCTCCACCGGCAAGAACATGGGCTATGGCTGCGCCACGCCTGCCAGCAGCGGCCAGATGATCCTCGATCTCAAGCGGATGAACCGGATCATCGAGATCGACCCCGAACTCGGCACCGCGCTGGTCGAACCGGGCGTGACCTATCAGGACCTTCACGATTACCTGGCCGAACACAACCTGCCGTTCTGGCTGGACGTGCCCACCGTCGGCCCGATCGTCTCGCCCGTGGGCAACACGCTTGAGCGCGGCGTGGGCTACACCCCCTATGGCGACCATTTCTTCATGCAGTGCGGCATGGAAGTGGTTCTGGCCGATGGCAGCGTGGTGCGCACGGGCATGGGCAGCGTCAAGGATTCCACCACCTGGCAGGCGTTCAAGTGGGGCTACGGCCCGTATGTCGACGGCATCTTTACGCAGTCGAACTTTGGCGTGGTGACCAAGATGGGCTTCTGGCTGATGCCAAAGCCGCCCGCGTTCAAGCCGTTCATGGTCCGCCACGATCAGCTGGGCGATGTTGCCAAGATCGTCGATTCCATGCGCCCGTTCCGCATGAACAACCTGATCCCCAACGTCGTGCTGATGATGGGCGCGGCCTATCAGATTGCGATGTTCCACCGCCGCGAGGAGCTGTGGGACAAGCCCGAGAGCATCCCGCAGGACGTGGTGCGCGATTTTGCGAAGAAGCACGGCCTCGGCATGTGGAACACCTACTTCGCGCTTTACGGCACCGACGAGATCATCGCCGCGGTCGAACCGATCGTGCGCCGCGCCTTCGAATCCTCGGGCGGAGAAGTCCTTACCGAGGCCGAAATGGGCGGCAACCTGTGGTTCAACCACCACAAGAATCTGATGAGCGGCCAGTTGACGCTGGAGGAAAAGGGCATCCTGCGCTGGCGCGGCGGCGGCATGGTGTGCTTTGCCCCGGTGGCGCCGGCCAAGGGCGAGGAAACCCGCCAGCAGACCGAACTCGCGCAGGAAATTCTCGGGTCGTACAACCTGGACTACAACGCCGCCTACGCCATCGGCGGGCGCGAGCTGCACCACTTGATCTTCATCCTGTTCGACAAGGACGATCCGGTGGAGGAAAAGAAGGCGGACGACTGCATCCGAGAGATGATCGCCCGCTTCGGCGCGCGCGGCTGGGCCAGCTATCGCACCGGGGTCAACACGATGGACCTCGTCGCCCAGCAATACGGGCAGGCCAACCGCGATCTCAACGCCCGGCTGAAACAGGCGCTGGACCCCAACCACATCCTCTCCCCCGGCAAGCAGGGCATCGCCTGATCGAAACGCTGGCCACGAAAAAGGGCGTATCCCCGAAAAGGATACGCCCCATTTTCAGGCGGCAAGCAGAAATTGGCGGCGGCACCCGTGGGGCAGGCGCCGCCGCGCGCGTTCAGAACGAGAAGCGGACCGAGGTCGAAATTGTCCGCCCGTTCAGCACTTGTGCGTTGGCGATCCCGCCCGCCGGAACGGCGGCCGCGCCCACCTGCACGATGGCAAGCTTGTCAAACACGTTGAACACGTTCAGCGCCACCTGCACGCCCTTGGCCGGGCGCACCTGCAGGAACGGGCTGACGATCACATAACCGGGCTGCTTCAACAGGTTGGTGTCCTGCGCAAAGCTGCTGGTGGTGCCGTTGATGTTGGCGCCCAGCGAAATCAGGTCGTTCTCGAACTGCGGCATCGCGTTGAAGAACAGACTGGCCGAATGGCGCGGCGTGTTGCCTTCCACGCTGGCGTCGGTCGCGTCCTTGTCGATCTTGCCCTTGGTCCAGGTCGCGCCCAGACGCAGGCTGAACGGCCCCTTCTGGAACAGCCCTTCCAGTTCCACGCCCTTGGCGCTGTAGGTGCGGTTGATCGGGATCACGATGGTCTGGCCGGTGTCGTCGGCACCGATCTGGTAATTGCGCTCGCCGGTCGATGCCCAGAAACCGGTGGCGAACAGCGTGATGCCCTTGGCGCGATACTTCACGCCCGCTTCGGCCTGCTTCACGTGGCCATAGGCGGTGCTGGGATCGTTCAGCTTGCCCGTCAGCGCGTTCAGCGAAGGCGGAAACAGCACGCGCTCGGCACTGGCGCGGGCGCCCTTGCTGTACCGGGCGAAGACCGACAGCGGCTCGGCAATGCGATAGTTCGCGCCCGCCGAATACGACAGGTAGTGGTACTTGTAGTTGACCGGGCCGGGGCGTGACAGCGGCAGCGCCGCGGTCAGCATCTCGATGGCCGAGATCGTGCCGTCGCCGTTCATGTCGGTGGGCATCTGGCCCACGCGACCATCCCCCAGATCGTCGCCATAAAGCTGTCCGGTAACGTGGCCGATATCGTACCGCAGGCTGCCGCCCACCGCGAGCGGGCCAACCTGATAGTTGAGCGAGCCGTAAGGCGCCGTCACGCGGTAGTTCACGTCATAGCGGCGGTGATAGCTCGAAGGGCCGGTCAGCAGGTTGTAGAACAGGAACCCATCCTGCGTCAGCGGCGTGCCATCGGCGGCCGTCATGTTGACAAGGTTGGAATTGCCATTGCCGGCAATGTCATACAGCGGGGAGTTGAAGTTCCACGCAAAGTCCAGATCCTGCGAGGCCGTGTAAAGCCCGCCCGTGGTGGTCAGCTTGCCGTCGCCCAGCGCCCACACGCGGCTGGCGCGCACGTCGTTGGTCACGTTGTCCAGCTTGTTGATCTTCACGTTGATGAAGATTCCGCGCGTCACCAGTGCATCGGTCACCGCAGCGCCGGCATTTGGACCCGTGGCATAGCTTAGGGTTGCGCCGGGGCCGCCAAACACGCCCGCAAAAACCGGCGCGGGCAGCGCCACGGCGGAAAGGTTCTCGTTGTAGTTGCCTGAAATGGCGGCATAGCGGAAGCGTTCGGTCACGGTCCAGTCGGCCACCTCGAACTGGCTTTCCAGCCCGATCGATTTCACGATGCTGCGGTCGCCTTCGTGCAGGTCGGCGATCGACAGGTTGTTGTTCTGGTCCAGCTGCGGGTTCGACGCGATATAGCGTGAATTCAGCGTGTCGCGGCGCGCGTCAAAGCCCGGCAGCGTGGCATAGTGCGGGTCGTCGTTGGTGCCGGTGATCATCACCGGAACCATCGAATAGTTCGGTTCACGGTCGTCCATGTACTTGGCGTACAGGCGGATATAGCCGCCCTCGAAGGTCTTGGTGATGTTGAACTTCACCTGTCCGCCCTTGAACGCGTCATAGCCCGACGCGCGCGGGCCTTCGCCCTGGCGATAAAATCCGCCGATGTTGAAGCGCACGCTGTCGCTCACCTTGGTGCCATAATCGAAGTCGACCCGGTTCAGGTCGTGATCCAGCCCGGCGCTGAACTGCACCAGCGCGCCTTCCTGCTCGCCGGTGCGCGAGATGAAGTTGACCACGCCGCCCGGCGAATTGGACGCAAAGGTTGAGGCGGAACCGCCGCGAATTGCCTGCACTTGCGACAGGCTCAGGTCGGTGCGCAGGAACGCGGTGGCCGAGGCGAAGTGGATGTCGCCGAATTCCAGAATCGGCAGGCCGTCTTCCTGGATCTGCAGGAACTTGGAACCGTCCGCTGCCAGCGGCAGGCCACGGATCGAGATCGCGGTCAGGCCATCGGTGCCCGATGTTTCGGCGCGGATGCCGGGCAGGTTCCCCAGAACTTGCGCGATCGATCCGGTGCTGGTCTTCTCCACTTCGCTTTCATCCAGCGTGCTCGCCGAAATCGCGGAATCGAGCAGGTCGCGGCCCTTGGCAACGCCGGTGGTGAATGCCTGCGGCTTCGCGCCATCGGCCTGTTCGGCGGCAAACGCCTGAACCGGCAGCAGCGCCGTCGAAGCGGCAAGCAGGATATGGAATTTGGTCACGCGGGTTCCCTCAACTGACGAACGTGTGGGGAGCCGATTGCCTGATATCCCTTAACCATACGGGGTGTGCGGGGCTCGGTATTGCCCCTGATGGGCACGGAACCTCTGCCCGTCCCGGTATGGTGACCGGGGGGTAAACCACGCAAGTGCGCGCGGTTGCTGCGTTCCTGAGGTTTTAGCCCGGTATCCTACGTAAACCCGGTGCGCGGGCCGATTAAGGGGTGGCCGCTATCGGCATGGTCAAAGGAGTCCGTTGCGCGGGCCGGAACAAGCCAACCGGCGGGATGCGCCCGGACTTCGGGGACAAGGGAAGATTGCCGATGCTCAATACCATGAAGATCCCGCGCAAGCTTGGATTGTCGTTCGTGGCGCTGAACGTCACCGCCGCGATCGTGATGGTGATCTTCTGCATCAACATCGCGCGGATCAGCGCCGCGACCGACCGCAACAACTTCAGCCAGTCGATCCACGCCGATGCGCAGACGCTGGAAACCGCGATTCTTCGCCAGAACAGCCAGATGCGCGGCTTTCTTGTCACCGGCGATGAAAGCTACCTGAAATCCTATTACGAAGGCCGCGACGAATACGACGCCACCAGCCGCGATCTCGAACAGATGCTGACCGAACCGATGAAGCGCGATCTCGTGCTGGAATCGCGCAAGGAAACCGAGGCATGGCGCCGCGACTGGGCCGACAAGTATGTCGCCGTGGTCAAGCAGGGCGGGCGTGAAGAGGCGCAGGAGGCGATCCGCGTCGCGGGCAAGAAGGTGCTTGTCAGCGCCGCCGTGCTGCCCTTGCGCAAGCTGCGCGATCTTGAGGAAGCGGCGATTGTTGCCAACTCGCAGTCGCAGGACAACGCGATCATGCTCGCATGGATCGCGCTCGCCGTCGGCTCGGTTGTGCTGATGGGCGCCGCTGCGACGCTGGCCCGCGTGCTCAGCCGCTCGATCGCGCATCCGATTACCACGCTGACCGATGCGATGACCCAGCTGGCCGCCGGCAACAATTCCATCGTCGTGCCCGATACCGACCGCGCCGACGAACTGGGCGACATGGCCCGCGCCGTGCTGGTGTTCCGCGATGCCGCGCTCGACCGCGAAGTGGCGGTGCACAACCGCGAGATGGCGATGGCCGAGCTGGGCAGGAAGCTGCACGAACTGGCCGAATCCGATCTGACCGTGCGGTTGAACGATCTGCCGCCGGCGTTCGCCACGCTTGCCAGCGATTTCAACGATGCGCTGACCCGGCTGTGCGCCGCGATGGCTTCGGTACGGGGCAGCGTGGAAACCATCAGCCGCAGCTCGGGCGAGATCCGGCAGGCCACCGGCGACCTCTCCGAACGCAGCGCGCAGCAGGTCACCAGCCTGCAATCCTCGGCCACCGCGATGACCGAGATCACCGCCAAGGTCGGCGAAAGCGCGACGCTGGCCGCCGATGCCAGCAAGGCGATGGTCGAGGCGCGCAGCGAGGCAGAGAAGGGCGGCGACGTGGTGGCGCGCGCCATCGCCGCGATGAACGGTATCGCCGAAGCGAGCCAGGAGATCGGCGCGATCATCTCGGTGATCGACGGTATCGCGTTCCAGACGAACCTGCTGGCGCTGAACGCTGGCGTCGAAGCGGCGCGCGCGGGGGATGCGGGCAAGGGCTTTGCCGTTGTCGCCTCGGAAGTTCGTGCGCTGGCGCAGCGTGCGGCAGAGGCGGCGAGCGACGTGAAGCTGCGCATCAATTCGGCCACCGGCCACGTCACCGTGGGCGTGGAACTGGTCAACGACACCGGCAACGCGCTGCAACGCATCATCGACCGCGTCGGCAGCGTCAGCCAGTCGATCGAGGCCATTGCAAAGGCCGCCGCGCAGCAATCGGGCGGGCTGGCGCAAGTGAGCGCGGCGATCAATTCGATGGATGCGATGACCCAGCAGAACGCCGCGATGGTGGAGGAAACCACCGCCGTGACCGAAGTGCTGGCCAAGGAAGCCGAACAGCTGCGGCAGGCGTTCTCGATCTTCCGCATCGGCGGCCAGTTCGAAACGCTGCCCCCGATGACCCGGCCCGCGCCGATGCCCGTCGCCACCCGCACGATGGCGCCCGCGCCGCGCGCGTTGCCGCCTGTTTCGGCTCCCGCGCCCGCTCCCGCTCCCGCTCCCGCTCCCGTTCGGGCGCCAGCGCCGGCGCCCCGCGCGGGCACGGCGGGGGCGCTGGCGCTGCAACAGGATGATTGGTCGGAGTTCTGACCGGAAGGAAAAGGGTACGGATCGGCGCGCCCGCGATCAGGCGCGCCAGTCCACCCAGCTGCCATAAGGATGGCAGGTCGCCAGCGTTTGCGCGCTGGCAGCGTGCGTTCCATGCGGCCACGCGATCATCTGCAACGCCACTTCGCTGCGATCGGCGCGCCATTCAAAGCCGATCCACGCCAGCGGCCGGTCAGGCGTGGCGCGCGCGCCGGCCTGCATGATCCCCGAAATCACCGCGCGGCGTTCGTCGTCGGCAAGGTACTGCATGACCATCGAATGGAACACCACGCGGGTGGTGCCGGCGTCTTGCGGCGCGGCCAGCCGCTGCGCCAGCCACGGAGCCGCGCTGCCGCGTTCGACGTGCGGCGGGTGATGGCGGGCAAGCGCGATCGCGCTTTCCAGCCGCCGCATCCGGGCGGTATCGCCGGCCCAGACATAGGCAAGCAGGCGTTCGCGGGTCTGCGGATCGGCAAGGTCCAGCGGATCGAGATCGACGCCGCGCGCCGAGGCGATCGCCACCGGCCGGTCGGGCGGCACCGCGCCGCGCCAATCAGGCCCGACCCGGACGGACGATCCCGTCTGGCCGCGCCACTGGCCGCCGATGCGGTGCGCATAATGCGCCAGGTTCAGGTTCAGCCCCGCGCTGGCGCCGAGTTCGAGCAGTTCGAACGCGCCGGGATGGCGCGCGGCCAGCGTGCCGAGCGCGGCGTGGAGCGCCACGCTGCGGCCCACCTCGTTGGTCTGCGTGGGGTGCGCCATCCAGCGCAGCAGCGCCGGTTCGTGCGCATCGAAAGCCTGCGCGATGGCGCCGTCGAAATCGCCGTCCAGTTCCGCATAGAGCCGGCCGAGCGCGGCGGGCTGACCGGCGCGGGCCAGCGCGTGGAGCCCGGCGTTGAGCCGCAGCGCCATCGCGCCCGATGCAGGGTCCCCCCGCCAGCCGGCGATGAGCGCATCGAGGCGGGGCGCGCGGGAAAGCTGGCGGTGCGCGGCGGCCAGAACCTCGGCCACGAAGGCGGAACCGAGCGCGTGCGCCCGGTTTGCCTGACGCAACAGGTCGTCGCGCGCATCGCGGGCCGCCGGCAAGGCATCCGATGCGGAAAAATTGGGGGCCGCAAGCGCGCGGCGCAACGGAGAATTATGGTGCAACTATCGGAATCCAAATGCGTCTTGCGCGCAAGGCATCCTAAAGTCGACACGGTTTACGGCGGCTCACCCGGGGGTAAGGGGTTGCCGCAAGGACACCCGCAACGAGGGTGAGTTGACGAAGTTGACGAAGTTGACACGGTCCAGAGACAAAACAGCGCGGCCCGGGTGCGCGTGCAAGGCGCCCCCGCCATGCGCCGACGGGCGTTGGATTCGCCGGAAAACGGCGGAAAACCACGATTACAAGGAGCCACGACCAGAAGCGTGGCAAAATCGCGGCGTGTAGGACAGCGTTTTATAAATAACAGACGCGTCTGTTATTTATGAGATATTCTGTGCCGTAACGGGGCGTTTCGGGCGATAAATAACAGACGCGTCTGTTATTTATCGCCCTGCGAGGGTCAGACGGTGCCGGCGTAGCCGATGGCGAGGCAGGCGACGGTCAGGATGCCGAGACGCTGCCACGAGGCGGTTTCGCCCATCAGGAACACCGACAGAAGCACAACGATGATCGGCACGCTTGCCGTCAGGGCGGGCATGATCATGCTGAGCGGGCCGCCTTCGCGGATCATCGTGGCGAGCGCCCAGAACGAGCACATGTAGACGGCAAGGCAGGCCACGCTCCAGCCGGGATTGCGGAACGCTTCGGTTCGGCCGAGCAGCATCGAGCCGCCGACTTGCCCTGCGGCACCGATGATGAAGAGCACGATCATGCGTGCGGTAAGTCCGGCAGCAACAGACATCAGGCAATTTCCCCTCTGACCGCCGCTTTTGCGCGGCGGTTCCGGGGGTGAGCGTAGGGGAAGCGAGGCCGGGGGATAGCTGGTCATTTGTTGGGGGGTGGGTGGCGGGGCGTCTCGACTTCGCTCGACATGAACGGGCGAGAGGGCGGTTGCGCGGCAGTCCGGATGGGTTGCGCGTCAGTCCAAGACAGGCGCGCGTGGAGGGCTAGCTTGGGCGGCAAGGATGGCCGTGGGCCACGCAACGATCGGGAGAGAGCATGGCCGGGCGGAACGAGACGCTGGAGGCGCTGGTGGGCGCGCTGCGGGCGGGCGAGCTGGATTTTGCCAAGCCGCCCGAGGAAACGCGCGCGGTGTTCGAGGCGGTGCTGGCGACGATCCCGGTGGCCGGGGACCTGCACTTCGAGAGCGACGAACTGGCCGGGCTGGGCGTTGTGCGCAGCACCGCGCCGGGTGCGGCGAGCGATGTGGCGCTGCTTTACTTGCATGGCGGCGCCTATGTTTCGGGCAGCGCGCAAGGGTATCGCAATCTGGCCGCGGAACTGGCGCGCGCAAGCGGCGCGACCGGGTTTGCGCTGGAATACCGGCTGGCGCCCGAAGCGCCGTTTCCGGCGGCGGTGGACGATGCGGTGGCAGCGTACAAGGCGCTGCGCGCGCGCGGGTTTGCGGCTTCGCGGATCGTGATCGCGGGGGATTCTGCGGGCGGCGGGCTGGCGCTCGCCACGCTGGTGGCCTTGCGCGATGCGGGCGCGGATATGCCGGCGGCGGCGTTGCTGATCAGCCCGTGGGCGGACCTGACCTGTAGCGCGGGCAGCATTGCGGGCAAGGCGGCGGACGATCCTTCGCTGACCGGCGAAGGGCTTCGCGTGGCGGCGGCGCATTATCTGGCGGGGGCGGATGCGCGCCATCCGCTGGCCTCGCCCGCGCTGGCCGATCTTTCGGGCCTGCCGCCTCTGCTGGTGCAGGTGGGGTCGGCGGAGATCCTGATGGACGATGCGCTGGCCGTGGCGGCGGCGGCGGGCCGCGCCAATGCGCCGGTGCGGCTGGAAATCTGGCCGGGGATGCCGCACGTGTGGCACGCCTTTGCCTTCATGCTGCCCGAGGGGCGGCAGGCGATCGATACGGCGGGCGCTTTCCTGCGCGATGCGACAAAAGGGGAGGCATGAGCCATGCGTGATGTGATCGTGGTCGGCGCGGGGTTCAGCGGGCTGTATCTGCTGCACAAGCTGCGCGAAAAGGGCCTGGATGCTCTGGTGATCGAGGCCGGATCGGACGTGGGGGGCACGTGGTTCTGGAACCGCTATCCCGGCGCGCGGTGCGACATTCCCAGCATCGAATATTCCTATTCCTTTTCGCCCGAGCTTGAGCGCGAATGGAAGTGGAGCGAGCGCTATGCCGCGCAGCCCGAAATCCTGCGCTATCTGAACCATGTGGCCGACCGCTTCGACTTGCGCGGCGGCATCCGTTTCAACACGCGGGTGACGGCGGCGCAGTGGGACGGCGAAGGCCGGCTGTGGCGGGTGACGCTGGACAGTGGGGAGACGCTGGAAGCGCGCCACGTGGTGATGGCGACAGGCTGCCTTTCGGCGCCGAAGCTGCCCGAATGGCCCGGGATCGAAGGGTTTGCGGGCAAGATCCTGCACACCGGGCACTGGGACGCGAGCGTGGATCTGACGGGCAAGCGCGTGGCCGTGGTGGGCACCGGATCATCTGGCGTGCAGGCCATTCCCCAGATCGCCAAGGTGGCCGCGCACGTTACCGTGTTCCAGCGTACGCCGAACTTTGCCGTGCCGGCCAGCAACCGGCCGCTGGGCGAGGCGGATATTGCGGCCGCGCATGCGCGGATTGGCGAATTGCGTGAAGGCGCGCGGCAATCGCCGCTCGGCTGGTTCGACGGGCCGCGCGATGGTTCGGCCAAGCAGCAGAGCGCCGCGGCGCGCGCGCAGCGGTTCGAGGAGCAGTGGAACGCGGGCACCACCGGGCTGCTGCTGGCGTATGAAGACCTGCTGGTGGACGAGGAATCCAACGCGCTGGCCGCGCAGTTCGCCCGTGACAAGATCGCCGCGCTGGTGAAGGACCCGGACAAGGTGCGCAAGATGACGCCGCAGGGCTTCCCCATCGGATCGCGCCGGCTCTGTTCGGAAATCGGGTTCTACGAGGCGATGAACCGCGACAACGTGGACCTTGTCGACGTGCGCGAAGACCCGGTGGTGCAGGTGACCGCCGATGCCATCGTGACGGAAAACGGCACGCACCCGGTGGACGTGATCGTGTTCGCCACGGGCTTTTTCGCCATGACCGGGGCGATCAGTGCCATCGACGTGCGCGGCGAGGGCGGGGCTTCGCTGGCGCAGGAGTGGGCCGATGCGCCGCGCAGCTATCTGGGGCTGGCGGTGGCCGGGTTCCCCAACCTGTTCACGGTGACCGGGCCGGGCAGCCCTTCGGTGCTGAGCAACGTGGTGGTTTCCATCGAACAGCACGTCGAATGGATCGCGGACTGCGTGGATGCGCTGCGGGCGAAAGGCGCGACGCGGATCGAGGCCGATGCGGCGGCTGAAACCGCGTGGATGGAGCATTCGAACGACGTGGCGCAGCAAACGCTGTTTCCGCGCGGGGCCAGCTGGTATCAGGGGCGCACGCGCGACGGACGGATGGTTTTCATGCCCTATGTCGGCGGCGTCGGCGCCTATCGCGCGAAGTGCGATGCGGTCGCGGCGGAAGGATACGCGGGGTTCCATATCGCGTGAGCCGTGCGGCCCTGTGACTTTGCGCAGGGCCGGGCAATTCCCTTTGACGCGGCGCCGGGCGGCTGGCTTGCTCAACCCTTGACCCGCGCCGGTGCGGCGCGGGCGGGGAGAGGCTTTGAGCATGGATTTTGCAGGCAAGACGGCGGTGGTGACGGGCGCGGCTTCGGCGATGGGGCTGGGCTTCGCCACCGCGCGCAGGCTGGCGCGGGCCGGGGCGGCGGTGTGGCTGACCGACCTGAACGAGGACGCGGTGCAGGCGCGCGCGGCCGAGCTTAACGCCGAAGGATTGAAGGCCACGGGGCTGCGGCAGGACGTGACCAGCGAGGCCGACTGGCAGGCGGTGCTGGCCGCCGTGGGCGATGGCGGGCCCGACGTGCTGGTGAACAACGCCGGCATCGCGGTGCTGCGCTGGACGCCGGACCTCGACCCCGCGCTGTGGCACAAGCAGATCGAGGTGAACCTGACGAGCGTCTACCTCGGCTGCCGCGCGGTGCTGCCTGCGATGCGGGCGCGGGGCAAGGGGGCGATCGTGAACCTTTCGTCCATCGCCGGGCTGGTGGGCGTGCCGGGCGCATCGGCCTATGCCGCGAGCAAAGGCGGGGTGCGGCTTTATTCCAAGGCGCTGGCGCTGGAATGCGCGCGCGACGGCATCCGCGTGAACTCGGTGCATCCGGGCGTGATCTGGACCGAGATGCAGCAGGTGGCGATCAAGGACAATCCCGACCAGTACGACGCGATCAACGCCTCGATCCCGATGGGCCGGATGGGCGAGCCGGACGACATTGCCGAGATGGTGGCGTTCCTGGCCAGCGACGCGGCGAAGTATGTCACCGGGGGCGAATTCGTGGTGGATGGCGGGCTGACCGCGCAATAGGCGTCAACGCTTCCAGTTGCGCACGAGGTGGATGAAGCTTTCCACCGCGATGGCCTCGATTTCCTTCATGCGCGGTTCGAACGGCTTTTCGTGGCCGGCGAACATGGTGGTGCCCTCCATCGAGGCGGAGATGAACAAGGCAAGGACCTCCTGCTCTTCGGGCAGGAGGTCCTTGCGCATTTCGGCAATGATATCGAGGATCGGGGCGCGGGCGCGGACGTAAAGCTCCTGCATGCGTTCGAACACGAAGGAATCGTGGTTCGACAGCGCCCAGATCTCGGGGAAGAAGTGCGTGGTCTTCTTGGTGCGGATATCGTCGAGGATGAGCAGGCAGACGCGGCGCAGGCGATCTTCGGGCGCGGCGCCGGGCATCTGCGCAATGGCGACGAATTCGACCTCGTAACTGCGGATGACCGCGTCGAACAGTTCGCGCACAAGGTCTTCGCGGCTGCGGAAGTGGTAGGTCAGGTTGCCGAACTTGATACCGCTGGCCAGCGCGACTCGGCGCATCGACATGGCGGGATAGCCTTCCTCGATGAGGATGGAGAGCGCGGTGCGCAGGATCGTCTCGCGCGTCTCGGCCCCCTTGGCATAGCCGCCCTCGCGTTCCGGCATAAGCAGGTCGGTGACCAGGGTTGGGATATCATCTGATTGATTCATATATCTTTTCCGGTCGTTTCCGGGAGAGTTTAGGCGCCCCTTCAATTTATGTCACGCGACAAATTTAGGTCAATTGACAGAATTATGAATCGACTGTCATTCTTCTGCTCATGAGGCGGGGCGTACCCGCTGCCTTGGGGGAAACATGATGCGGTCTTTCGCATTTGCAGCAGGGCTTGCCGCAACCATGGCCACGGCCGTCCCGGCTTTCGCGGCCAGCGGGGCAGCAAGCAGCGCGGCCTTTCCGGCGCCGCTGCCCGAAGAGCCGGTGCCGAGCGTGGCGACGCTGCCGGCGCAGTGGCCGGCAAGCTGGGTCATGGTGCACGACTTCCATTTCAATTCGATCGTCGACGGACGCATCGCGGTGGTCGATACGGCCAACACCGCGCAGCCGCTGAAAGGGCTGGTGCGCGCCTCGCAATTCGCCAGCATGCTGTCATCGCGCGAACGTGGCGAGATCTATACCGCCGAGACGTTTTACCCACGCCTGACGCGCGGCGAGCGCACCGATGCGATCACCATCTGGGACATGGCGACGTTGGAGCCGAAGGGCGAGATCGTGGTGCCGGGCGGCAAGCGCCAGCAATCGGTGACCTATCCGCACCTGTTCCAGTTCACCAACGGCGGCAAGTGGGCGCTGGTGGCGAACTTCACCCCGGCGCAATCGGTGACGGTGGTCGATCTGGAAGCGCGCAAGGTGCTGAACGAGATCGACCTGCCGGGCTGCGCGCAGATTTACCCCACGGGGCCGCGCGGCTTTACCAGCCTGTGCGCCGACGGTTCGGCGTTCAGCGTGACGCTGGACGACAAGGGTGCGGCGGCCAGTTCGAAGTCTGTGGCCAAGGTGCAGGACATCGACCACCAGCCGCTGTTCAGCACGCCGACGATGGTGGGCACGACCGCGTGGTTCGTCAGCTTCCACGGGATGGTGCAGGGCTTTGACCTGTCGGGCACGGTGGCAAAGCCGCTGAAGGATACGTTCAGCGTGGGCACCGCCGAGGGCGGGCAGCCCGAATGGCGGCCGGGCGGCTGGCAGGTGATCAATTCCGACGCGGCTGGGCGGCTCTATGTGCTGATGAGCCCGTACGGCAAGGAAGGCAGCCACAAGGACGGCGGCACGGAAGTGTGGGTGATCGATCCGGCGAAGAAGGCCCGGACCGCGCGCATCGCCTTGCAGGGCCAGAGCGTGGCGATTGCGGTGACGCGCGAACAGACGCCGCACCTGATCGCCGCGCGGGCAGACGGCGCGATCGATGTGTATGACGCGGCCACGGGTGCCTTTGTGCATTCGCTGGGTGCGACGGCGGCGGCCAACCCCATCCTGATCACGGTGCCGTGATGGCCGCTCTGACGCTGTTTTGCGCGATGCTGCTGGCCGGATCGGCGCTGCACAAGGCCATGGCGCGCGAGCGGCTGGCGGTGGCGGCGGCGAAGCTGGCCGGCACGGGCGCGGCGCTGGGGCCGGTGCTGCTGGTGCTGGCCGGCGCGACCGAACTGCTGGCGGCGACGTGCCTGTTGTTTGAGCCCCTTCGGGTCGCGGGAGGGCTTGCCGCGGCGGCGCTGTGGGCGGGCTATGCGCTCGCACTGGGCCGCCGCCGCGGAGAAACGCTGGATTGCGGTTGCGATCTGGCCGCGCGGGCGAAGCCGGTAACGGGCGCCACGGTGGCGCGACCTGCGGTTTTGAGCGGGCTTGCCCTGATTGTTTCCACCCTGCCGGCAGCGCCGATCACGCTTGATGCGCCGTTCGCTGCTGCCGGCCTTTTGGCGCTTTATCTGGGGGCGAGCGAACTGCTGGCGATCCCGAAGCCCGCATGGAGGAATGCGTGATGCTGACAAGCCAGATCCTGTTGTGGGCGGCGGTGATCGTCCAGGCCTTGCTGATTGCCGCATTGGCGCGGCAGGTGGGCATCCTGCACGAACGGATTGCGCCGGCAGGCGCCCTGACGCTGCACCAGAACGTGAACGTGGGCGAGACCGCCACGCCGATGACGCTGGCCGACATGGACGGCGCCCCGGTGGCGATTGGCGGAAAGCGCGAAGGGCGCAGCCAGCTGCTGTTCTTCGCCTCGCCCGATTGCCCGATGTGCAAGAGCCTGCTGCCGGTGCTGCGCAGCGCGGCCAAGGCGGAAGCCGGATGGCTGGACGTGGTGGTTGCCGGTGACGGCGGCAAGCCCGGTTATCGCGGCATGGTGAAGGAGCACGGGCTGGAGACGCTGCCAGTGGTCCTGTCCGAAGCGCTGGGCCGTGCGTTCGGCGTCGCCAAGCTGCCGTACGCAGTGCTGCTGGACGAAAGCGGCAAGGTGGCCTCGCTTGGCCTGTGCAACAGCCGCGAACATCTTGAGAGCCTGTTCGAGGCGAAGGAACGGGGCGTGGCCTCGATCCAGGATTTCCTCGCCCGCCGCCACAAGGAGGCCTGAGCCATGCGTTTTGACAAGCTGACCGAAAAGTTTGCGCGGCAAGTGGCGCGGGGCACCAGCCGCCGGTCCATGCTGGCCTGGCTGGGGGCCGGGATGACCGGTGCCGCCGCATTCCCGGTGCTGCCGGTGGCGCGCGCGGCAACCAGCGAAGGCGGGCACGGCGCCCATGCCGCAGGCGCGGCGCGGCCGCCGATCACATCGGGGCTGGAGCAGGACCCGGGCGACCGGTCGAGCTGCGACTACTGGCGTTATTGCGCGATCGACGGGTTCCTGTGTTCGTGCTGCGGCGGTTCGGTGAACACCTGCCCGCCGGGCACGGAAATGAGCCCGATTACGTGGATCGGCACCTGCACCAACCCCGCCGACGGGCGCGCCTATGTGATCAGCTACAACGACTGCTGCGGCACGTCGTCTTGCGGGCAGTGCCTGTGCAACCGCAACGAGGGTGACCGCCCGCAAGTGCGGCCGCAATCGAACAACGACTACAACTGGTGCCTTGGGTCGCAGAGCAGCGTCTACAACTGTTCGGTGGCGGCGGTGATCGGGGTGGCGCTGGAGCAGCCGAAGTGAAGGGGTTGGCTATCCTTTCCGTGGCGGCGCTGGCGCTGGGCGCGGCGGTGCTGCCGGTGCGCGCGGCGCCCGATGGGGCGACGGTTTTTGCCCGCTGCGCGGCGTGCCATACCAAGACCGGGCAGGGCGTGCCGGGCGCCTATCCGCCGCTTAATGCCGATTTCCGCGCGCTGGCGGCCAAGGATGCCGGACGGCGCTATATCGTGCTGGCGGTCACGCGCGGGCTGATGGGGCCGGTGACGGTGGAGGGCAAACCCTATGCCGGGGTGATGCCCGCGCAGGCCGGGCTGGACGATGCCAGCGTGGCGGCGGTGCTGAACCACGTGGGCACCGCCATCAGCAAGACGGGCCCCGCGTTCCGCGCCTTCAGCGAAGGCGAAGTGAAGACGCTGCGGGCAAGCGGCGCGGGCCTCGCCCCCGGCGATGTGGCCAAGCTGCACGAACCGGCAGGCGGCAAATGAAGATCGCGCTGCTCACCCTTTCGCTTGGCGCGGCGCTTCTGGCAGGGGTGGGCGCGCAGGGCCGCGAGCGGGCGTTGGCGGGCGTTTACGATGCCTATCAGGCGCGCACCGATTACCAGTTGAAATGCCAGGGCTGTCACCGGCCCGATGGTGGCGGCGACGATCATTCCAACCCGCCGATGCGGCATATCGTGGCGCGGTTCCTGGGCGTGCCCGGCGGGCGCGAGTTCGTGGGCCGCGTGCCCGGCGTGGCGACGGTCGATCTGGATGACCGGCGGCTCGCCAATCTCGTCAACTGGACGCTCTATACATTCGATCCGGAGCACATGCCCGCGAACTTCCGCCCCTATACGGCGGACGAAATCGGGCGACTGCGGCAACACCCCCTTCGTCTGGAACGCGCCGCGATGAGAGCGCGACTGGTCGAAGGGTTTACCAAAAGCAGGACTGAACAGGGAAATCCGTGATGGAGGGAAAGTCCATGGGGAAGACATATCTGGGTGGCGTGGCGCTGGCGGCGCTGATGATGGCGGGGATGGCAGCGCCTGCGATGGCGCAGGACGCGCCGCAAAGCGCGAACGCGCCGGCCGATCCGGGCGAAATCGTGGTGACGGCGACCAAGCGGTCGGAAAACCTGCAATCGGTGCCGATCTCGGTTTCGGCCGTGGGCGGGGACCAGCTGGCCAAATCGCGCATCACCAATGTCGACAGCCTTGTGACCAAGGTCGCCAACCTCCAGCTGACCAGCATCGTGGGCGACAACACCCCGATCTTCGCGCTGCGCGGGGTTTCGATGTCGGACTACAGCCTTAACCAGTCCAGCCCCGTGGCGACCTATTACGACGAAGTGTACAAGGGCAACTTCGCGTTTCTGGGCGTGGCGATGTACGACCTTGAACGCGTGGAAGTGCTGCGCGGGCCGCAGGGCACGCTTTATGGCAAGAACACCACCGGCGGCGCGGTGAACATCATCAGCCGCGATGCGAAGCTGGGCGAAACCAGCGGGTACATCAACGCAGGCTATGGCAACTACAACCGCGTGGACGTGAACGGCGCGGTGAACGTGCCGCTGGGCGACAAGGCGGCGCTGCGCGTGGCGGGCACCTTTTCCCATGCCGACGGCTGGTTCAAGAACGTAGTGCCGGGGATGCCCGACCTTGCCGAAACGCGCGAATGGGCGGTGCGCGGCACGCTGAAGTGGGAGCCGGTGGACGGGGTGAAGTTCACCCTGCGCGCCTCGCACAGTTTCCAGAACCCGCACAACTACGGCATCTATGCGCAGCCCGAGGCGATCAACCGCCCCGGCCTTTCCACCTGGCAGATCGCCAGCGACGTGCCGGAACGTCGCCGCGCGGTGACCACGTCGGTGGCGTTCACCGCGAACGTGGACGTTTCGGACACGCTGTCGGTCACCAGCATCACCAGCTATGACAAGGGTTCGCTGTTCTTCCGCGAGGATACCGACGGCACGGCCAGCCGCCTGCTGGAAATCCCGTATTACGACAAGGCCAGCCAGTTTGCGCAGGACCTGCGGCTGACCAGCAACACCGGCGGGGCGTTCGACTTCATCCTGGGCGCGTATTTCAACCGCGAGAAGGTGTTCAACTCCACCTCGTTCGACATCGCCACCGATTACGACGTGAACGGCGATGGCGTGATCAACGCGGCCGATTGCGCGACGGGCTTCCCGCTGGCGTGCAAGGTTTCGAACAAGTTCGATCAGGTGAAGAAGAGCTTCGCGCTCTATACCGACCTGAAATACAAGGTGGGCGAGGCGCTGACGCTGCGCGGCGGCCTGCGCTATACCCACGATACCGGCGAGCAGACGGGCTTCACCTCAAACGCCTATGGCTATGACAACGTGCTGGTCACGAACCTCATCCCGCTGTCGGCGCTGCGGTTCAAGACCAACAACCTGTCGGGCAAGATCGGGCTGGACTACAAGCTGGCGAGCGGCGACCTGCTGTATGCCAACGTCAGCCGCGGCTATCGCGCGCCCAGCTTCAACGCGCAGGCGTTCTTCGATCCTTCCGAGCTTTCGGTGGCGAAGGCGGAGAAGGTGACTGCGTATGAAGTTGGCGCCAAGACGCAGTTCTGGGACCGCCGCGTGACGCTGAACATGGCGGCGTTCTATTACGATTACCGCAACCAGCAGTTCATCAACGTGGACCCGGTGCTGGGTTCGCAGACCTTGCTGAACATCCCCAAGAGCCGCATCTTCGGCGGCGAGGCGGAATTGACCGTGCGCGCCAGCGACCGGTTCACGCTGCATTCGGGGATGGGGCTGCTGTCCACCAAGATCAACACCGGGGCGGTCAGCGGGGTGGACGTTTCCGGGCACCGGCTGTACAACGCGCCGACCTTCACGTTCAACGCGGGCGTGGACCTGACGCTGGTGGAAGGCGGCTTCGGATCGGTTTCGATCCATCCCGAGATGGCCTATCAATCGAGCCAGTTCTTCGAGGTGATCAACGTGCCCCGGCTGCGGCAGGGCGGCTATGCCATCTTTGGCGGGCATCTCGATTGGGACAGCGC